>JAKIVR010000070.1 GCA_022750455.1 Thermoplasmata archaeon
ACCCCGGGATCCTGAACCGGGCGGCGCAACGGTTCGGCCGCCAGGCGCTGGTGCTCGCGGTCGACGCCCGCGCGGACGGCGCGGGGTACCGGGTCTACGCCCGCGGCGGCACGTCGCCGACCCGCCGGGGCGTCCTCGAGTGGGCGCGGGAAGGGGCGCGCCGGGGCGCCGGAGAGCTCCTGATCACCTCGATCGATCGGGACGGCACGGGCGCCGGGTACGACCTCGGCCTCCTGCGTCGCCTCCGCGCCGCCCTCCCGATCCCGATCATCGCGTCCGGGGGCGCTCGGAACGCGTCCTCGATCCTCGCCGCGTTCCGCTCCGGTGGCGTCGATGCGGCGCTGGCGGCGGGGATGTTCCACGATGGTCGGACCACCCCGAATCGGGTGAAACAGTACCTGGCCCGGCACGGGCTCGAGGTGCGGGGGTGACGGGGCGCGCGCGCTTTCCTCCGTGGCGAGCGGGGTCCGGGACGGCGACGCCGTTAGTGCCCACCATCGTCCAGGACGATCGGGATGGCGCCGTACTCCTGCTGGCGTGGTCCAACCGGGCGTCGTATGCCGAGCTCCGGAAGTCGCGACAGCTGGTCCTGTTCAGCCGTTCGCGGCAGCAGCTCTGGCGCAAAGGCGAGAGCTCGGGCCACACCGCCCGAGTGGTCCAGGCCGCTTGGGACTGTGATGACGATGCGCTCCTACTCCGGGTGATCCCGAACGGCCCGATGTGCCACACGGGGACCCGCAGCTGCTTCGGGGCTGACTGGGTGGGCGCGGAAGGTCAGCTGCCGCCGGCCCTCCATGCCCTCGCCGAACGGATCGACGCGCGTCACCGGTCCCAGGACCCGGATTCGTACACCGTCGCGCTGTGGAACGACGACGAACGGCGTCTAAAGAAGGTGGGGGAGGAGGCGGTGGAGCTCGTCGTCGCCGCCTCTCGCCGGGATCGATCCGCCATGATCCGGGAATCGGCCGATCTCCTGTACCACGTCAGCGTCCTCCTCCACAAAGAAGGCGTCGACTGGTCCGAGGTGTTCGACCTCTTGGTCGCCCGCCAGACGTCCGGGCGCCGCCGGGCCGCTCCCGCGCCGGCTCGCCTCGTCAGTGCAGGCAGCGCCGCAGCAGCGCTCGGGGCGTCTCCGAGAGCACGCGGTCGAGCGCGTCGGGCCCGACCCCGGCCCCCTCGGTGAGGGCCCGCGCCCGCGCGTACGGCACCAGCTCGCTCGTCGCGTGAGCATCCGAGTCGAGCACCAGCGGGGCCCTCGCCGCCAGCGCCCGCAGGGCGACGTGGCCGTTGGAGAAGGCGTGTCCGCGTCGGGCGGTGAGCTCGAGAACGACCTCGTGCGCGGCCGCCAGCTCGGCGTCCTTCTCCGAGAGGAGTCCCGGGTGGGCGAGTAGGTCGACCTCCCCCGATTCGATCGCCGCGTGATTCGTCCCGGGGTACACGGGTTCCACCAGCGTCTCCCCGTGCACGATGACGATCTGGGCCCCGGCCCGGCGCGCGGCCCGGGCCACGTCGGCGATCTGCCGCGGCGGCAGCATGCTGATCTCGACGCCCACGAGCGTGGTGAACCGTGTACCCTCCCACGCCTTCGCTTCCTGCAGCAGCCGTCCGACGAGGGGACTCGGGTCATCTCGCATCAGATGGTCGGTGACGGCGAGGGCCCGGTGGTGGAGCAGCTGGGCCTGGCGCCACATGTCCGTGGCCGAGGCGTTCCCGTCCGTCAGGAACGTGTGCGAATGGAAGTCGAACCGCGGCGCCTCCGGCGGGGCTCGGGGAGCTCGGCGCGCGGGCGTTCGAGGTGGCATGGCCGGCAAAGGGACGTGGCGCTGATGAGGGTTCCCCCGCGACCGATGGGAGTTCCGATCGGATCACGCCTCACGAGAAGGGATCCCGCTCGAGCCGAGATCCGGGTTCGCCCCGGCTCTCTCGACCGCCGGGGAAGGTCCGTGGGCCGCATCGAGGAGCTGAGGATGGAGCCCTTCCCGGACGAGCAGCAGGAACTCGGTCACCATCACCACGCTCATGATCGAGCCGAAGACGACGGCCGACGCCGTGGACGCTCCGGCCACCGCGACCGCGAATCCGCCGGCCGTCATGGCGAGGAACGCCCCGACGACCGCGAGCACCACCCGCAGCTGCCCCGGGGTCACCTGGGGGGCTCGCTGCAGCAGGGCGTAGCTCCCCAGGTAGGTGACGGTCATCACGGCCGCCATCAAGCTCGCGCCCACGACCGGGTCCACGACGACCCAGGGAGCCACCACAGCGGATCCCGCGAGGCCCAGTAGCGGGTACCGGACCACGGGTTCAAAGCGGAGCCACGCGAGGAGGGCGACCATGGCGGCGCCCATCGACCAGAAGTACCACGCGGAGTTGAGCGTGCCCGCGAGCACCGTCGTCCACGTGACCGAGGAGCCGGTCGTGACGGTGAACAGTAGCCCCATCAACACCTCGGCGGAGGTCGCCATCGCCACGATCGCCGCCGGCCAGAACCAGCTCGTCGTGTCGATCCGCCGGTCGTGGTAGATGATGACGGCGATGACCCACAGTCCCGGGGGGGTGAGCATCATGAAATTGAACATGAACAGGACGATCGTGTACGTCGTCAGGTTCGACTGGAAGAATGCGCCGACGAGCGCCATGAGGAGTCCCGCGGAGCCGAGCAGCTCGCTCGTTCCGATGACCATCAGGGCGAGCGTGGCGGGCGGCCCCGATCGGGGGAGGATCCGGGTGAGGAGGAAGATCTCGACGACGACCATCCCAACGACGATGAGTACGTCTCCGACGAGGTCGCCGGAGACGGAGATGACTGCCGACAAGCCCGCCTACGTCCTGGCGCTACGGGGGCGGTCGCTTTATCGAACCCGTACGAATCGTCGGGGAGCTCCCCGACTCGACGGAGCGCGGAGCGTCGAACGCGCTCGGCGCCGGGCCCGAGTTCGAACGGACGACTCTCTTGGCGTCTACGGCGCGACGCGGTGCGCCTTGCACCACTTCTCGTATGTGGCCGTCGCCGTGTCCAGGGCCTTGTTGTAGGCCGCCTCGCCCTTCTCCGCCTTCGCCTCGTCGTGCTCCGCCATCGCCTGCTTCCAGGTGCGGATCAACGGGTCGACGGCCCGAGCCAACTCCTCGAGCGCCTCTTCCTTGGTCGAAGGGCCGCCTTTCGAGCTCTTGGTGGGCACGCTCTCCTTCTTGGGCTTCGTCTTTTCCGCGGGCATCGTTCTCATCAGCCGCGCTCGTGATCCGGTCGCGTCGGGTCGCATCGACCGAACGTCGGGGCGCAACCCGCGTTAGGCCAGAAGCTCAAGAGCGTTGCCACCGGTGTCGACCGAGAGGACGGGGGCCTAGACGGGCTCGGCATCTGCGGGAATGGTCCCCGACGGGGCCTCTCCGTCGGCCCAGATCGACCCGGGGGAGACGAGGTCCCCGGTCGATACCATCGACGGGGCAGGTTTGTTCCCGCGTTCCTGCGCCCTCGGTTATGTACCGTACTTCGACTGAGATTTCTCGGTGGGTTCGTGGGGAGAAATGTCGGTCCCGTCGACACCGCGTCCAGTCCCCCGTTGTCGATCGACGGATTCATGGTCGTCCGGAACGGATTCCGGTACGGCTACGCATTCCTCGAATCGATCCGCTCCGCGTTGAATCTCTGCGAGGTCGTCCACGTCGCGGACGGATTCTCGGACGACGGGACGTTCGAGGCGCTCCAAGCGTTCGCCGCCGACGAACCGCGGCTGCGGCTCACCCGGAGTCGTTGGCCCACCTCCGGCGGCGGCGGGGTGCCGATCCGGGTCGCCCTGAACTCGCTCCGCCGGACCCTCACCGCCCCCGTACTGTTCCAGTTCGACGCGAGCGACATCCTTCCGCCCGAAAGTGCTCCGCGGATCCGAGAGTTGCCCCTCCTCTATCCGGACCGGGAGATCTTCGCCCTGCCGTACCGGCAGTTCCTCGGGCGGTACTGGTTCAACGAGGAGTTCCGGTTCCGGCTGGTCCGGAACCTGCGGACCGTCGAGGTGCTGTGGGACGGTTGGACCCTCGGGTATCATCTGGGCTTCTCCGACCTCGTCCAGCGGCCCCAGCTCCGTCGTCTGCTCCGTCGGGCCGCCCTGGCTCTCTTCCAGGACCGCGTGGCCGTAGACCTCCCGGAGCAGTGGATCAACCTCCCCCGGCCGATCTCCCACTTCTACGGACTCTTCCCCGACGCGTTCCTCGAGAAGATGCGTCACAAGAGCTGGATGCAAGGGAATCCAGAGTACCGCGGACTGACCGCCGAGGACCCCCACGTGCAGAGCCTTCTCGATCGGTACCACGTTACCGGGGAGTACGATCGATTCTGGGAGCAGATGCTGGAGCTCCAGCGACAACGGAGAACCCACGGCGTTCCGTTCAACAAGGAGTTCCTCTACTCGCGGTACGTCCCCGACGACCAGCAGCCGACCGTCCTCACCGGGGTCTTGGGGGCGGCCCAGTACGGCCCGGTGACCCACGTTCCGGCGGGCGCGCCCCCCGGGCGGCCCGGACTCCCCCGCACGCTTCCGCCGCGGCCGGCCTTGGTGCACCCACCGTTTCTGGGGGGAACATGGGCCTCGACCAAGTGATCTCGCCGCGGGACCTCCCGAACCTGATCCGTCGACCCCGTCAGACGGTCGGCCACCTCGTCGAGCGCGCCATCCGCGCGGTGCGGCCCGTGGAGGAGGGCGGGCGGATCCTGCATGCGACGTTGGAGGGGACGTTCCTTTGCAATCTCCACTGCCCGATGTGCTCCCAATGGGGGACGAATGGGATCGGACCCCGGATGGTCCGCGGCGAGATCGACGATTCCCGGATTCGCCAGCAGATGGACCTCCCGACGATGAAGCGGGTGATCGACCAGCTTCGGCCCCATCGATCGTGGATCAGCATCACCGGAGGCGAGCCCCTTGTCCGTCCGGAGATCGTCGATCTGATCGAGTACATCAGCGCGGCCGGGATGCACGTCGGGCTGACGACGAACGGGACGAGAATGCCCGAGGCGCTCATCGAGCGACTCGTCCGGCTCCCCGGGCTGCGGGCGGTGAACTTCTCCGTCGACGGCTTCGAGGCAGACCACGACGCGATCCGAGGAAGCGGGAACTGGCGGAAGACCATGACGGCGGCCTCGACGATGGTACGACTCCGTTCCGAGCTGCGACGCCACGAACCGTTGGGGATCCGCACCAACACGACGTTGCAGCCGAACGCCCTCGACCACCTCGTCGAGCTCGTCGCGTACGGCCGGTCGATCGGGCTGGATTCCATGAACGCCACGCACCTTCGCTGGTTCACCCGGGCGCAAGCGGACGTCCATTTTCAGACGGTCCGCCGCGACTTCGGCTACGATGACCCGGGCGTGTACAGTGAGGTCAGCCCCCCGTTCCCGGCCGGGCACGGGGTACGGGTGTTCGACACGTTGGGCCGACTCCAGGAACAGTTCGGAGATTTCTTCAATGTGGAGTCGACCATGACCCGAGAGCAGACGATCCGTTACTATTCGGAGGTGCGGTGGTCGTTGCAATCCCGTTGCAATCAACCGTACCGCGCCCTCCGGGTCCGGGCCGATGGGCACGTCTACTTCTGCCCCGACCAGTGGATGCCCGGATACTTCCTGGGGAACGTGAAGGCCGATCGGATCGAGCAGATCTGGCAAGGGGAGAAGGCGAAGGCCTTCCGAACCGCCCTCGACTCGCACGGGCTGTGGGCCGGTTGCGCGAAGTGTTGCATCTCGAACCGGAGCGACTCGTAGAGGCCGGTCCGCTTCGAGGCCGGTTCCCTCCCGCGAACGGGACACCGCCCCGCGACGGGCGGCCGCCCCGGACCGGCACCGAATCCCGGGGCCGTTCCAGGACTCCTCGAGATTCCGAATCGGCTAAGGATTATTACGCCGGGAGCCGTGCCGACGCCCATGCGCCGAATGAGTGCACCGGGGTGGCGCTCTCTCGCCCGCTCCCAGGCCGCTCTCCGCTGGGGCAGCGTCCTCCTGGCGTGTACCCTCGCCCTCCCGCTCCTCCCCCTTGGGAGCTCCGCACCTCTCCCGGTCTCCGGAGTTCCCGGCAGCACGGATCGGGGGAGCCCGATCGCCTCCGCGCCGGCCCGTGGGCCTTTCTCGTTCCTCCCGCGTGCCCTCGGGGCGCCATCCCTCGGGCCGATCCCGGGCGGGAACTGGGTGAACGACTCGAACCTGACCTCTCCCTCCTCCCGGTCGTACCCGGCCATGGCCTGGGATCCCGCCTCGAACTCCCTGATCCTGTATGGGGGTTGCCCGCCGACCGGGAAGTACTACTCGACCCCCTGCAGCTCCGTGATTCCGGAGTCCGACACCTGGTCGTGGAACGCCTCGACGATGTCGTGGACGAAGATCTCCGTCCTCGCCGGCGTCTCCCAAGACCTCGGCGGGGCGGCGATGACCTGGGACGCGGCGGACCAATATCTCGTGCGCTTCGGAGGGATGGAGCTCAACGCCGCCGGTTTCGATCTCGGAACGGGAAACACGACCTGGACGTACTCCTCCTCGAACTGGACGCAGCTGCACCCGGCGACGTCGCCCCCGCGGCGCTTCCTCGCCGGGATGACGTTCGTCCCGGGTCCGGGCGGGAACATCTCCTCCGGATACGTGCTGATGTTCGGCGGCTTGAGCTGCCGGACCACGTGCGCCACGGGAACGTACCTGAACGACACTTGGGAGTACTCGGGGGGGGTGTGGACCGACGTGACGAATCAGTCCGCGAGCCCATCGGCCCGGGCCGGGGCCGGATTGGTGTACGATGCCTCGATCGGGGCCGCTGTACTGTTCGGGGGCGAAAACGCGTCGGGCTCGACCCTCAATGACACCTGGGTCTGGAACGCCACCACGTCGGAGTGGACGAACCTCACGGCCAGCTCGTCCGGGCCCGACCTCGGTCCGGTCCCGCCGGCGGTCTCCCTGACCGACTACAACTCCTCCGAGGGAGGCTACCCGCTCCTGTACGCCAGCCTCAACGACACGCTGAACACGGCGAACCAATCCGTGTGGGAGTTCACGGACTCCCGCCAGTGGGTTCCCGTGGAGACCCCGGCGGCGGACCTGCCCCCCGTGCGGGAAGGCGCGGGGCTCACCTACGACGATGCGGCGCACGGCGCCGTCTTGTTCGGGGGGTTGGGGCTGAACGGAGTCATGGAGGGGTTCAACCAAACCTACGTGTACCGGGATTTCGTCGCCATCCCCTCGGTGGCGCCGGCGGTGGTCGACCTCGGACAACCGATGCATTTCAACGCGACCGTGTACGGAAATCGCTCCCCGCCCAATCAGTTTCTGTGGCAGTTCGGCGCCGCCTCGACCAGCTCGGACCAGAACCTGTCCCACGTCTATGCGAGCCCAGGGGAGTACGTGGTGAACCTCCGCGCCGAGGACAGCGGATGGGGTGGGGGTTTCGACACGGTCAATCGTTCGGTGAACGTCACCGTGAATCCGGAACTCGCGCTGGTCCGGGCGAATGTCACCCCCTCCGACGTGGATCTTGGCCAGACGACCACGTTGACGATCGCGACCTTCGGTGGAACGGAGCCGTTCTCCTACGCGTATCTGGGCTTGCCACCGGGTTGTCCCCTCCGGAACGCCTCGACGCTTCTCTGCACCCCCACGCAGTCCGGGGCGTTCTCGGTCTCATTCTGGGTGAATGACACTCTCGGAGAATCCGTGTCGGGCGTTGTCTACGTGAATGTCTCCACCGCCTTGGGAGCGACGTTCTCGACGTTGCCGTCCGTGGTCGATGTCGGTCAGAACGTCACGTTCACGACGACCCCGAACGGTGGCGGGGCTCTGCCGCTCGATTACCAGTACGGGGCCCTGCCCGGCGGCTGCCTCTCCGAGGATCTGATGTCGTTCACTTGCCAGGTAAACACGTCGGGCTTGTACAATGTCACCCTCAATCTGACCGATGGCGGCGGCGGGCGGATCCAACTCGGCGCCGTGTTGACGATCAACCCCGATCCGCAGATCACCACATTCACTTCGTCAAAGCTTACGATCGAGCTGGGCCAGTCGATTAACTTGACCGTGGTCGAGCAGGGCGGAACGGGCCCCTTGACCACGAGCTACCCGCAGCTCCCTCCGGGCTGCCAATCGTCCAACGTACTCGTCTTGGATTGTACCCCCTCCGCGACCGGCACCTTCGCGCTTTCGACCCGGGTCTCGGACGGGACGGGGGCTTCCGGGGTGGCGCCGGTTCTTTCCCTCACGGTGTTCGCCCCTCTGACGATCTCGGCGTTCACCGCGCTTCCGAGGCTGTTCGACCTCGGGCACGGCACGACGCTGGACCCGACGGCCGCCGGCGGCCAAGCCCCCTATGTGTACGCATACTCTGATCTTCCCTCGGGGTGCTCGAGCTCGAACGTCCCGGAGTTGAGGTGCGTTCCGACCGACGCCGGAACGGTCGCGGTCCGGACCGTCGTCACCGACGCCCTGGGGGTGGCCCTGACCGCATCGGTCACGGTCCAGGTCAATCCCGGGTTGGTGTTGACCGGAACTTGGACGACGACACCGGCGGTCGTCGGCGGCAACCTCACCCTCGAGGTGAACACGAGCGGGGGCCTCGGCCCGTTCGACTACTCGTACAGGAACCTCCCTTCCGGTTGCACGACGACGGATGGGGCCGCCGTGATGTGCCACCCGTCGGCCGTGGGGAACTTCTCCTGGAGCGCGACCGTGAATGACAGCTATGGGGGCTCCGTGAACGCCTCCGGGACGATTCACGTGGCGTCCGCCACGGGCGGGGGCGTCGGCTCGACGACACCGGCATCGGGGTCGTCGTCCACCTGGCTCTGGGAAGCCGGCTTGGCCATCGCCCTGATTGCGGTCGTGTTGCTGGTCGCCTTCTGGCTCCGGAAGGGAGGTCCCGGCCCGTCGAACTCCGGCAGTCCCACCCCGGACGGCGGCAAGAGGTCCTCCGGCACGGAATCGCCAGCCGGATCCTCCGAACCGCCGAGTTGAGTTCGACAAGCTCCCACGGGACAGGCCTCTGCCGGGCTCGCCGGGGCTCTCGCCTCCCACGTCCCTCGTAGGCTCCGAGCGTGGAACGAGTCGGACCCGTGACGTACCGAAAAAACTCTGAGGAGCTCGGGGGCTTCTCCCACTGCGCCCCGCACCCCGAGCTCGCTCGTCGTTCCGGCCGGCGACGAGGAGTTCCCCCATCGCCGCTCCGGAGCCGCCCCAGGCCTCGCCGTCGTTGCATCCGGTGTGGCCCGCGATGGGAGTCTCTCCCACCCCTCCATCGGCCTCTTAAGAGGCTCCGACGTTCGACGGAGCGGGGAGCCCTTTGGCGGAACGTGCCCCGGGAGAATCAGCGGGGATCGACCCGATGGCCGACCAGATCGAGACGTTCCTGGTCCGT
>JAKIVR010000071.1 GCA_022750455.1 Thermoplasmata archaeon
ACCAGCAAAATGGTGGCGATGATCGGGGACACGGCGCGCTTGCGGCGCATTCGGAAGCTTCGTTCATTGTTGGCCCTCATTTTCATGCGTTTCCCTCAGTGAGGCGTTTCGGCCTCGCGGAGATTGCTACGAAAGGGGGGGCCTATAAACATTTGGTCGGCTTAAATCGTTAATCAGCGAAGTATGCATCGTACCGAGTCGATGCATTCGGGGAGAGCTCCGGAGCGGGCTCGAACCCGGGTACGAGGCGCCACTCACGACTTGTGCGCTCGGGATGGTCGACGGCCGGTGACCATGTACGTGACGTGGTACCCGATAGAGACCGCGTGGTCGCTGATCCGTTCGAAGTATCGGTTGATGAGGATGTACTCGGCGCCGACGTCCGGGGCGATGCTGCGACCCGCCATCTGGTCGACCATGTCCGTGAAGACCCGGTCGTGGAGGTCGTCGACGGCATTGTCCGCCTCGTTGATGTTGAGGACCGGGGCGGCGTCGCGGTTCAGGAACGCCTGGATCGCCGTGTCGACCATCCCGATGGTCAATCCGCCCATCCTCACGAGCATCTCGACCCTCGGGTGGGCCGCATTGCCTCCGGCCGAGATGCGCTGGGCCGCCTCCACGATGTCCTTCGAGTAGCGGCCGATCCGGTCGAGGTCCGTGGTGATCTCCATCGAGGTGGTGATCGTCCGGAGGTCTCGGGCCACCGGGGCATGCAGGGCGATCAAGTCGACGCACTCCTTCATGATCTCGTTCCGAAGGTCGTAGATGTCCCGGTCGATCGTGAACACCTCCTCGGCCTCCCCGGGGGTGGGGGTGCGCTCAAGGTAGCCGGTCGCCTTGCGGATCGCGAGCTCGCTCCGCTCGGCGAGTGTCCGCATGCTCTCGTTCAGGTGGGCGAGCCCCTCGCTCAGGGCCTTGCGTTCGACCTGCTCTGGCATTACCCGAACCGTCCGGTGATGTAACTCTCGGTCAATTTCTCTTTCGGGGACTCAAACAGCTTCTCGGTCAGATCGAACTCTACTAGCTTTCCCATGTACATGAAGGCAGTATACTCGGCCACGCGCGCGGCCTGTTGCATGTTGTGGGTCACGATGACGACCGTGTAATTCTTCCTCAGGTCGAAGATCAGGTCCTCGATCTTGGCCGTGGCGATCGGATCGAGGGCGGAGCACGGTTCATCCATCAGCAGCACTTCCGGGGAGACGGCGAGGGCCCGGGCGATGCAGAGACGTTGTTGCTGGCCGCCGGAGAGACCGACCCCGGGTCCGTCGAGGTTCGACTTGACCTCCTCCCACAGGGCCGCCTGCTTCAGGCTCCGGTAGACCTCCTGGTCGATCTCGTTCTTAGGGTGACCGCCCTCGAGCTTGAGCCCCGCGGCGACGTTCTCGTAGACGGTCATCGTCGGGAACGGGTTCGGCTTTTGAAAGACCATCCCGACCCGACGGCGCAGCCGGACCGCATCCATCTCGTGGATCTCCCGGCCATCCAAGGAGATCGTCCCCGAGTGGCGCGCCCGGGGCGTGACCTCGTGCAACCGGTTCAGGCACCGGATCAATGTCGACTTGCCGCAGCCCGACGGTCCGATGATCGCCGTGACGGTCTTCTCAGGAAACTCCAGCGAGACGTCGTAGAGGGCCTGCTTGTCCTTGTAGAACGCGTTCAGGTGGTCGACGACAAATCGCCCCATGGGATCACTGACCTCCGGAGATGCGACGGCGGACCCTCGTGAAAACGATTTGGGAGGCGACGCTGAGGATGACCATGATCAGTACCAGGACCAGGGCGGACGCCCAGGCGTCGGCCTGCCAGTTGGCGTATGGGGTCTGGTACAGGTTGTAGATCATCGTCGGCAACGCCCCCGCGGGCTGCGTCACGCCGGTGTAGCCGAGGGGGTTGTTGAACGCGGTGAAGAGGAGCGGCGCAGCTTCCCCCCCGACCCGCATCACCCCTAGGAGGGCTCCGGTGAGGACGGCGGGGAGGGCGGCCGTGAGCACGATGCGAAGGGTGGTCCGATGCTTGGGGATCCCCAACGCCAACGCCGCCTCGCGGACGCTGTCCGGGACCGCACGGAGCGCCTCTTCCGTCGTGCGGGCGACGATCGGGAGCATGATGATGGCGAGCGCGGTCGCCCCCGAGAGCGCGCTGTAGACGTTCTCGGGATTTCCCCCGGTCTTCAGGATGTAATCCAAGGTCAAGGTGTACACGAAGATTCCCACGACAATGGACGGAACCCCGGTGAGGACATCGGTGAAGAAGCTGATCACTCGTCCGATGCCGCGGCGGCCGTATTCGGACAGATAGATCCCGATGAGCACTCCGATCGGGATGGCAATCAGGGAGGAGAGGGCGATGAGGACGAGCGTTCCCTCGATGTACGGTCCCACGCCTCCGTACGAGCAGTGGGTTTGGGCTGACCCGCACGGTGCCGGCAAAGGCTGGGTGAAGAATCCGACGGATAGCGCGGGGGCGCCGCGATCAAACGCCGTCCATACGATGCTGGTCAGCGGGATGAGCGCGGCGACCACGCAGAGGAGCGTCAATCCGGCGAAGAGGTGGCTCTTCCATCGGCGACGGGCCACTCGATCGAATGCCATGGGGTCCTAGCTTCCCCCCTCGACGCGCAGGACCCGGCCCACAAGGAGCCGGGCGATCACGTTCACCAAGATGGTGATGGCGAACAGCACGAGGGCAGCCTCGATGATCGCTCCCTGGTAGATGGAACCCGGGCCGGCGGAGGTGAACTCGTTCGCGATCAAGCTCGCGATCGTCTGGCCTTGACTGAAGAGGGATTTCGGGATCACGTCGGCGTTCCCGATCGTCATCGTCACGGCCATCGTCTCCCCGAGAGCGCGGCCCAGACCGAGGATGATGGCTCCAATGATGCCCGAACTCGCATACCGGAGCACCGCGAAGTTGGTGGTCTCCCACTTGGTGGCTCCGAGGCTCAGCGCGGCCTCGCGTTGGTGTCGCGGGACGGCGAGGAGAGAGTCCCGGCAGACCGAGGAGATAGTGGGGATGATCATGATCGCGAGGATCACGCTCGAGGTCAGAATGTCGGTCCCGACGGGGGTGCCTCCGAACACGCCCCCCAGCCCCGGGACTTTGCCCACGCTCCCCTGCAGGCCGGGTTCGACGGACAATCGCATGTACGGGACGAGGACGATGAATCCCCAAAACCCGTACACGACGGATGGGACCGCTGCCAGAAGTTGCACGACGAGACCCAACGGACCGGAGAGCCAGGTGGGGGACTGCTCGGTGAGGAAGATCGCCACCCCCAGGCTCACCGGCACGGCAATCAACAGGGCGATCGCGGACGTGAGGAGGGTCCCGATCACGAAGGGTACGACGCCGAAGATCGAGTGCACGGGGTCCCACGTGCTGGTGCTCAGAAAATTGGGCCCGAATTTGAGGAGCGAAGGCCAGGCTCCTTGGGCCAGGACGATGATGAAGAGCGCCGCGAGGGCAAGGATGCCGAATCCGAGTACAGTGACCAGAAGTCGGAAGATGCTGTTGAACCACCGACCAATCCGTTCCCGGCGCGGCGTCGCCTCCAGCTGGGGGACCGGAGAATGGGGGGGAGGGCCGGCAGGCACGCCGGCGTCCTCCCCGGGGAAGGGGTTCATCCCGACATTGGGCGCAATACCCAACTCCGCCTAGCTCACCCGCACGCGGCCTGGGGGATCGCGGCTCCGTTGTAGTTCATCGAGTCCAAGGTCACCACATCGGCCGCCACGACGCTGCTCGGGAGGGTGACGTAGTACAACCCCTCCGAGTACGACTGCCCCGCGTGGATGGTCCAGTTCAGGAAGTTCACCAAGTTCTCCGCCTTCTGGAGGGTGTACGAGCTGCCGTACGCCGCATACGGGTTCTGGTAGAACATGAGGTAGGTGAACGTCGCGATCGGGTAGTCCTTGGCTCCCGGCGCGTTCTCCACATCGACGCCCGACCAGTTCCCGGTTCCGAGAGGCAGGTTGGTGGAGTCCTTCGAGTCCGCGATCGCGGATGCGGTGTCGTTGACGCTCGGGAGGATGAAGGCTCCCGTCGGGTTCTCGACCGCCGCGAAGTGGATCTCGTTGTTCAAGGCGTAGTTGAGATCGACGTACGCGATCGAGTACTGGGTCGTCTCGACGGCGCCGGCGATTCCCGAGCTCCCCTTGTCCCCCGTCCCGACCGGCCAGTTGACCGTGGTCGAATACCCCACCTGGGTCGCCCATTGGGTCGACGCGCTGCTGAGGAACTGCGTGAACGCGTAGGTGGTTCCGCTCCCATCCGACCGGTGCTGGACCGAGATCGGGTCGATCGGCAGGGTCAGCCCCGGGTTCAACGTCTGCAGAGGCGTATTGTTCCAGTTCATGATCGTGCCGAGGAAGATCTGGGCGAGCACGCTGCCGTTCACGTTCAAGCTCTTGCCGGCCGCGAAGTTGACATTGGGCAGGTTGAAGATGATCGCGACAGCTCCCGCGGATTCCGGCATCTGGAGGATCCCCGACGCGTTGGTCTTCTGCGCGGGGGTCAGAGGTGCATCACTGGCTCCGAAATCGACGGTCTTGGCCGAGATATCGGAGATTCCTGTACCGCTTCCGACGGACTCATAGTTCACCGTGCTCCCGGTGTAGGTGGTGTACCACTGATACATCAGCGGGAAGACGAACGTCGACCCGGCGCCCGTGAGAGACACGGGGGCCGGGCAGGACGCCGTGGCCGGAGTCGACGAGTTGGACTTGAACCAACCCAGCTGCCAGCCGGCCAGTACGATGATCACGACGATCACGACGACCGCGATCACCGCCATGTAGGCCATCTTCGACGAGCTCTGTTGCCGACCTTTCATCTCCTGGGGCAAATCACTGGCGCCCGGTGGGGCGCCATTGGGCGTTGTGCCGCTCATTGGGTTCCTCGAAGCGGCCCAGTCGATTTTTGAATTTATAGTGGGCCAACGTAGTTTCCATACGATGCCAGTCAGGACCATTCTAGTCCATAGAATATGTACTAGCTACTGAGTTTCCGAGGGAGGTGTTCACCGTCGGTGGCGGCACGGGGTGCCGAGAGGATCGGCGAGCCGCTTGCCGGACAGTCTGAGGGGTAGAGGATGCATGAGGGGTCGTTGACCCGGCAGTCCTGCGGGTCGTGCCTCCTCAAGAAGCCGAGGAGCTCTGGGCCGGAACCTCGGAGCTTTGCGGAGGTGCTGGAGGCAGTGAACCGCTCTCCCCCGCTCGCACGGAACGTTATCTTCCGCTGATGGGCTGGCGCCGTGGGGCATCCGCATGGAGTTCGGCGTGGACAGCTTCGCAGCCGCCATCACAGATCCGGTTACCGGGGTCAACGTGAGCCCGGCGGACCGGATGCGGGACTACCTAGAACAGATCGAGTTTGCCGACAAGGTGGGTCTGGACGTCTTCGGGATCGGCGAACATCACCGGGCCGAGTTCCTGGACTCGGCCCCGGCGGTGATCCTCGCGGCCGCCGCCTCCCGCACGAAGAGGATCCGGCTCACTAGCGCCGTCACCGTGCTCAGCGCGGCGGACCCCGTCCGCGTCTTCCAGGAGTTCGCCACGCTGGACCTGATCTCCCAGGGGCGGGCCGAGATCATCGCTGGTCGCGGCTCGTTCATCGAGTCGTTCCCCCTCTTCGGATTGCGGCTGGAAGACTACGACTCTCTCTATGCGGAGAAGCTCGATCTGCTCCTCGCCATCCGGGCGAACACGGAGGTCCACTGGTCGGGGAGGCACCGGCCTCCCCTCACCGGTCAAGGGGTCTTTCCCCGCCCGCTCCAGGACCCGCTCCCGATCTCGGTCGGAGTCGGAGGTACCCCGAGTTCCTTCGTCCGGGCTGGGCGACTAGGGCTGCCCCTCGTGGTCGCCATCATCGGCGGTCGACCCGAGGAGTTCCGTCCCCTCATCGACCTGTACCGGAAGACCGGCATCGAGGCCGGCCACTCGGTGGAGAAGCTCTCCGTCAGCCTCCATATGATCGGGTTCTTGGGGGACACGACCCAGGAGGCGGCGGACGACTTCTACCCGGGGTACGCCCATACCTTCAGCGAGATCGGGAAGGAGCGAGGATGGGCCCCGACGACCCGGCCGCAGTTCGACCGGTCGCGTGGAGCCACCGGTGCGCTCCTGATCGGCGATGCGGAAACGGTGACACAGAAGGTCCTCCGCGTGAATGAACTCTTGGGAGGGGTCTCGCGATTCACGTTCCAGATGGGAGTGTCGGCCCTTCCCCAGAAGAAGACGTTGCGCGCCATCGAGATCCTGGGCACCCGCGTGAAGCCGATGGTGAACCAAGATCTCGCCCACCGATCGGCCTG
Organism: Thermoplasmata archaeon; assembly: GCA_022750455.1. Classification (GTDB taxonomy): domain Archaea; phylum Thermoplasmatota; class Thermoplasmata; order Lutacidiplasmatales; family UBA184; genus JAKIVR01. The sequence continues at coordinate 6,314 of JAKIVR010000071.1, forward strand.
ATTCGGAGCCCGGGCGTCGGAGGGCGTGAGCGTCGCTCGTTCTTCGTTCTCGGCGAGCACGTCGAAGCCTTGATGCGTCCGCGGACGTCACCGGACCTCGGGAGACGCGAATCAGCCGAAATCGCGGCATAGTTCACGTCACGCGCCGCTGTAGCTCAGTTGGTAGAGCAGCTGATTTGTAATCAGCAGGTCGGGAGTTCGATCCTCCCTAGCGGCTTCCCCACTTCCGCATTCCCCGGGGGGGATTCGAGGCCCCGCGGACCCTGCCGAGAACTGAATGTGGCTCCCGTCGGCTCGATCGAATTCCGTTCACCCCGGCGTTCGAGGACCACCGGGGCGTCGTTGACCTGAGGCGGACCCGGGGGCTCGAATCGCTCGTCGAATGGAAACGAGCTCGTCGGCCGACATTTCCGGGCCGCGGCTCGCCTGGACGCAGACGGCTAACTCTCCGGGGTCCGTCGGGGTGACCTCCACGCTGACGACCTCCGGCGGGGCTCGGGCATAGGCGAGCGCCGCCTCGGGGAGGGTTCGACGGCCGCCTTCCGTCAGGAATCCGACACGGAGCACAGGGGCGAATTCGTCCCGCATGCGGCGGGCATCCCACGGGCGAGGCGGGCCTCCCGCCGGGTCTCCTCCGATCGGCGACGCCCGGAGGCGTGAGCCATCGAGGAGCCCATCGGCAAACGGATTGGTGGCGACTACCGCGACCGACGAGGCGTGGGCGACTGCGAGGACCTCCGTTCCCGGGGAGGGATCGATCAGATTCCACGGGACCGCGAGGACGCGGGTCCCCGCATCGACGGCCCGCTGGGCCAGTTGGGCGCCGTCGGGACCCGGACCCAAGCGGACTCCCCATCCACCGAGGGCCCCGCGATCCCGCAACGACTCCAGCGCGGTCACAATGGGGGCCGCGGCCTCCGAGGTAAACTCCGCTCCCGGGATGAAGGCGAGGTCCGGGGCCCGTCCTCGGAGCCTCTTCCGTACTCCTGCAATCCACTCATCCAAGGAGCCGACTAGAGTCGAAGACTCGGTTCGCGGGCGGAGCACCTCCCCGGGGACCCCGACACTGAACATCACATTCGTCGATGGGGGTCCGTGGGCGCCCCCCAGAAGCTCCTCAACGACTGCGGAGGCGTCCCCGGCGGACGAAGCGTTCCAGCAGAGAACTCCCTCCCGCTGGGCGATCGACAGGAGCGCGGTCCACTCTCCCCGGACCCGGTCAAGCGCCGCCGCAGTCCGCGGAGCCCGGAAGCCGAGGGTCAGCGGAGAGATCGGTCGTGAGATTCCCGGGATCCGACGCTCGCCCACAACTGGGCGGAGGCGGTCGGGGGATAACATCTGTTCGCCTCGGCCGCCGGGCCGGTGCCCGTCTCCCCGCCCCCTTATTGGCGGCGGCGTCGTCCCGACATCGTGTCCGCCAGCGTCCCGCCGACGCCCCACCGGCCACCAGCACTTCTGAGTGAGAAGTACCGTCCGACCCGGCTCGAGGACCTCATCGGGAATGGCCGGGCTCGATCGGAACTTCGAGCTTGGGCGAACAGTTGGACGCACGGCCCGCCTCCTCGATTCCGAGCCGCGTTGTTGGATGGGCCGGCGGGGGTCGGGAAGACCTCAGCGACCCACGCCGTGGCGGCCGATATGGGCTGGGAGGTCGTCGAGCTGAACGCCTCCGATGCCCGGAACCGCACGGCGATCGAACGGGTGGCCGGTCGGACCGCTCTCACCCAAGCGTTCGGTCTCGATGGCAGTTTCACGTCCGTCCGCGACGGCGGCCGGACCCTCATATTGCTCGACGAAGCGGATTGCCTGACGGGCCGGGCCGCCGAGGAGGTCGCCACCAAGAGACCCACGACGTCGTTCCGCGAGTTCCTCCGAAGTCGATACGTCGATATCTCGTCCTTGAACAAGGCGTGGGAACTGACGACCGAGAGCACTCCGAAGGCGTTCGAGGCGTGGTCCGACGCCCCCGCCACTCGGGGCCGCGGGGCGTGGGGCCGGCTCCGAGCCGCGCAACGAGACTTACAGGATTGGGAGGGGACCCGGACTCCGACCGATCGTTCCGACCGGGGAGGCCTCGGCGCGATCGATGAGCTCGTGAGGACCACGCTGCAGCCGTTGGTATTGACGGTCAATGACCCGTCGCCGCTCACGAGGTACTCGAAGACGTTCCGCCAGAATGTGGCTCGGATTCCGTTCCACGCGGTGGATCCCGACGAGATTCGCCGGCTTCTCCGGAAGGTGGTCCTCGCCGAAGGAATCCAGATCACTCCGGCGGCGCTCGAAGCGATCGTGGTGCGAAGCCAGGGCGATGTCCGGGCGGCCTTGACGGACCTGGACGCCATCGCCCCACTCCCCGCGGGGCGCGAGCAACTCCTTGTGCTCAGCCCGCGGGACCAAGGGATCAACCTCGAACCGTTCCTCGCCGAGGTGCTCCAGCGGCCTCGGTGGTACCGCAGCGTGGAGATCCGAGACCGGGTCGACACCCCGCCGGAAGACCTGATCCCATGGATCGAGGAGAATCTG
>JAKIVR010000072.1 GCA_022750455.1 Thermoplasmata archaeon
CCCAACTCACGAGTCGCTGACGCTCTTCCGAGGTCAGGGTCAGGGTTGGGGCAACGCGCACACAGGACGGTAGGCGTCCCCGGATATAAGCATAGTCAATTAAAGGACACTACACTAGGGGTAACGCCCAGATCCTACTTGTAAGAGTTCGCGTTTCTGGCCTGCCAGTGAGCCGAGGAGTTGCCCTCTCGTCTAATCGCCCGCGTTGGCGCGCGCGAGCACCTCCTCCACCAATTCCCCGTGGTTCTCCCAATCCTTCGCAATTCCGCCAAGATCCACTAGGTCGGAATAGTAGTGGGTCCGCCGAGTTCTCTCCAGAGATGCGAATTGCATTCGACCATCCGCTCCAATCCGGAATCCTGCCGCGCGACGAGTGGCGCCATCATCTTCGTAAAACACCGTCACGTGCTCGCCCTCGATTTCGGGCTTTTCTCGGTCCATCTGCTCTAAGAGGAACCCAACCTCAATATCGAGACCGGACCGAGCCGCGCCAAAAGGCCAGTACACAAAGTAGTCCTGCACCCAATGTTTCCGAACCAAATCATGGAACTTTCTGGTCGTGTTCGGGGGGTTTCGTGGTTCCTCTGCCTCCATGACGATTCCCGGAACCCCCCGGAGGGACAGGGCGTTCGCAAGGGCGACCCGTACGTCAAGCGGACTGAGCATGTCCCTGTCAGCTGGAACCCACGAGGAAGGTAGGTGTTCTCGGAGCCCCTCGAGAGAAGGAGGATGCTTCGAAGGTAGCCAGTGAGAGGGACCAAGCAGCAGGACGGTCATCCAGCCACCGGGAGGAGTTCGGCAGTCTTCCACCCGAATTCCTCGCGGTAGTGTTGAGCCGCTTGTTCCGTGCTCCTCAGAATCTCCAGCATGGCACGCCCGCGAGAGGACAATTCCACGTGGACCGGGACCGGTCCGCCCCGTGGACGCTTAGCTTTCCGATCGCCTCGTACCCAGACGAGGTCATAGGCCGACAAGTGGTGCACCAAGCGGAGAAATGCCTGAGGGTGTAGGCCAAGCGCCTTCCGAACCTGTTCGTACCGATCGACCTTACCTTGCGAGAGGAGCGCCAGGAAACGCCACGCCTCCGGGTGGCTTAGAACATAGGAGAGAGACTTCGGAGGAGCCAGCATCACATGGAGTGATGGTGGTCCCAGTATATCACGCCTAGCCTGAGTGAGAGTCGTGATAGCTGGTCACCGCATCCGCGGATTGTGCGCTCGATCCGCGCGTAGGGAGCTGCTAAATTTTCCACTGGAAATCAGGGTATGAGCCCACGTACCGGGGGCCATTCTAAGCCGTGGGCCCTTTTTCTCTCGGCTTCGAGTTCGATACTTCAGGATGGCCCTCGGTGAGGCCCCACCAGCTACCGGTGAGGGGTTCGGATGAACGGCGGGTTCGCCGCTCGGGCGAACACCCCCCGCTTCAGAGAGATTCTGAAGGCCGAAAGGTCAGGAGTTACGGCAAGGTCGGAGGAGTTGGTGGCGACGACTGATCCCGGATTCGAGGAAGGTCTCGGAATCCCGACTTGGGAGCGAGTCGGAGAGGCCCCCGCAAGCGATGACCCGGATAGGTAAGGGGCGACCGCCGGCAAAGTCGCTGGGGGGGCCCGGATCGAGAGGGACTGGGGACCCCCGTGAGGAGGAGGATTCCCACGAGAAGGAGAGCAAGGCCGATCGGTGCGACAGCCCGAGGCCCCCTCCTCCGCCGTGGCTGGCCGACCATCCGGAACATCCCCCCCAACGGGGGTATCCTTCCATGCGGATTTCAAGCCCTTGCACTGGAGCTTCCCACGGGTCGAGTCGTGTATGGCAGGGCGCAGTCTTTCTTAGCTGAAAGATTGGTCGTACCGGTGGCTGAGGGGCAGAGGAGCCTCAAGCCAGTTCTCCGAGCTTCGTCCACTTTCAGCGGGACGGGGCACCAATCCGGTTCATTCACTACCTGGCCATGTGGACGGTACACCGCCGTTTCCGCTAGGTTCGTCGACGACGCCCTTGCTTGGCCGCCGGACGGTTGCGGATCACCGCGTGGGTCCGGGCCCGAGGCGTGCGCGACGCTTCCCGCTTGCCGCGTAGGGGCCGTCGTGGGGACCGGGGGTGGTCCCGACCCGCGAACTCCGAATCGAGCAGTCCCTGAAGGAGTTCATCGTGCTTCCGTTCGTCGGCACCCATACTACTGAGCAGCAGGGAAAGGGTTCCTCCGACCTCCTTGAGCATCGCCGGCTCGGGGCCGGATTCGGCCTTCCGCTCGCTCTCGATCAAGGCTTCCACGTCACCCCGGGTGATTCCGGAGGCCGGGCTTCGAGAAATGCCCCGATCCAGGTACGACGCCAGCGCGGCGACCGTGTCGGCGTGACGCAAACTGTCGGAACCGATCTGCCGGAAGATCGCCCGGGTCAGCTCGTCTCGCGCCTTCTGGGCGAGGTGCATGGAGTTCGAGACGGCTTCCTGTTCCAAGCGCACCCGGCGGCGAGCCCATTGGGCCAGCTCCCGGGTTCTCTCGGTTACCGACAGCGGTTGGTCGGGCTCGAGTCCGGCACCGGAGGTTCCCGCTGAGGCCTCGACCAAGCGCGAAGCCCCTTGGAGCAGCCACTGCGTTCCCATCGCCTCGGCCGTCGGGTCATCTCGGAGGCTCTTGGCGACAGTTCGAGCGATGCGACGAGCCTCCGGGAGTGAACTGTACGCCAGGAATCGGCCGGATAGGCGCTTGCCCGAGAGGTACTGGGAGACGGCAGACGGAGCCAGGCCTAGGAGGTCCGCAGCCCGCCGGGAGGATACTCCGAACTCCTCCACCAGTTCGCGGGCGACGAGGGCTTGCATGACATGAACCACCGAATGGGGCGAAGCTGTGGCTTGTCGCATTGAGTGGGTCCTCCTCCCGGATAGGGTGCTGGAGCCCGCGAGTTCGATCAAGGAGAAAAGGCTTCGCGCAAAGCCATTTTCGATAGTTCCTGCCGCCAAGCGAGAGCTTCGGCGACCCGCAGAACTTGTCCGGGGGTGTGGGATGCCGTCTCGCCCTTCACTGGGTGAATCGATGCTGGCGGGCTCACACCTCTGACGCCCCGTTTTTCACGGCTGGCAGATCTTGGTGGCTCCGAGGCGAGATCGGGAACCCTAACCGACGCGCCGTTTTATGTTGCAATGACCCAGAAATGCCGCTCTTCGGTGAGGGCTTCCGGCTCCGCCTCGCCGCCGATCACACCTTGCTCGAGCCACTTCTGCATCCTCCGGCTGATCTCGGCGATGGCGGCCCCCTCGTCCGGATTGGCGTCGGGGGTTGGCGTGCCGTCGGTCGGGACGAACCCCCTCGAACGCAGGCTACGCCAGACTTCCCGGGCATTCGCCGGGTGACCCTTTCGCGTGGCCAGAAAGGCGAGAATGAATGCGTCGGCGATCTCGTCAGAGTCGGGTGTTCCTTGGAATTGGATCTTCATGCGTTGCTCTCTCGTTCAGCGAACCCTCGGTTCTACTTCAGTGTGCGGAGGAGCACGGAGACGCTTCGCGCCACCGACCCTCGGGCCCCCGTGCGAAGTACGTCATGGGGCGGACCCCACCTCCCGCGGGGACGCGCGCGCATCTCGGAGAGGCATCGTCGCACCGGGGATCGGGCGGCCTAACGATCGATGGCTACCCGCGTACACGTAGATCGGCGCGATCAACGCGAGCACGGGGATCGTCAACAGCGGATACTGCCACCCCCCTATCGGGAACAGTAGCGCCACGAACGGGTCAATGAGCACGAGCAGGAGGACCCCGTACGTTGCCGCGCCGCCGACTAAACGCATGTCTTCGTACCGTCGAGCGCCCAACGCAAGGCCCACCACGATGCCCAAGCCACCGACCCAGGCAAGCCAGAATCCTGCGACCACGGCGGGGCCTGCGAATGGCTGCACTGCGTCCAAGCAGGTCAGAGTGTGGCTCGGGGCTCCTTGGATGCATTGGACCAGATCCGGCCCCGAGAGGACGGCCAGGGCCACGGAGATTACAATCAACACGAGCCCGAGCGACCCGATATTGCACAGTACGGATGCGGCGAGGAACCAGCGATCGAATTCTCGGAGAGCACTGAATCCGTATCGGTAGAAGATGAAGGAGATGGCGAGAAGAATCGTCCCCGCCACGACGAGTAGGGCCGTGATCTCGCCGAGCAACGAACCCGTGGGAAGCCCCGTCGTCGGGTCCAGGTGCGCGAGAAGATTGGCCGCTACCGGGATTACGAGGCCGGTGATCCCTCCCACGAGGCCTACCGTGGCCCCGGCCCGGAATCGACGGAGTCCTTTGGATTCCTCGGAGGTCGAGTTGGCGCTCACCGGAGATCTCTCGTAGACCCCGAGGTCGGTCGTCGTCGGATGGTGCGCTCGGATTTCCGGACCCGTTCCTTCCCCGACCCGATGGTGTGGACCGGCGAGCCCGGCGGCCCCAGCCAAGAGCCGAGCACGGGCCATCTTGGGCGCCCAGTGGAATTGACCGCGCCGGGCGGCGTCGAGGCGGGAGATGCGCCTCGACGGTTCACTGCGGGCCGCTCGAGTGGCTGTTAGGCTCTGCGAACATCACTTGGAACATTAGCGCCAAGCCAGCGACGACGGTCAAGAACGAGCCCGCCGCAATGAGGACCCAGCCCCCGACAACGACCCACGTGACGATCCCGAGAACGACCAAGATCAAGCCGCCAGTCACGCTGCGGTCGACGCCCTGATAGTGAGTATATCCCGAGTAGACGAGAATCAGCACTCCGAATACGATAGCGAGAAGCCCGAGCACCAGGGCGTCGACCGCCCCATCGAACCGGGGACCGTAGCCGTTCGGACCGATGCTGAGAAGGAATCCCAAGATCCCACCCAGGATGACGAGAATTCCACCAAGTGCCGCAAGGACTGTGACCAGACTTCGTTGACTCATGTACCAACCTGCCTGCTACCGGGGGACACCGGGCGCATAGCCGCTCCCTCAATCAGAATTGAGGTGCCCGACGTCGCCGGCCAATCGGGAGCATCGACCGCTCCGCGTGTCGAGCTTAATTAGGCGAGCGTTGACGAGCAATTAGGACACATTCGATCCCGGAGCTGCCGAGGCTCGACAGGGGCAAAGAGAGTTCTCGAATTCGACCGGAGCAAACGAGCCACCATCGACGAATCGGCTTCGGTCGGAGCGAACTCCCATCCGGTCGGACCACGGGAAGGGGTTGGCGTTCGCCGCCGACTGGCGCCCGCCGGTCGGTCGATTCGTGCGGGAACTCGTCCGGAGCTCCCACCGCCCCGCCTCAGAGTACGATGTACCCGATGATCAGCGGGTCGACGACGACGATCACGAGGAAGCCGATCCCGCCGAACATCGTTCTACGCTTCGGCGGTCTTGGGGGTCGGCGGGATCGGAGTCACGGGCGCTGCTGTGGGAGTCACCGCGTGCGCGGCAGCCTGTCCCAGTTTCTGACCCGCCGCACTTAGATCGTCCGCAGCGTTCCGAGTTGCATCTACCGCGGCCGCTCCCGCGTGGGCCAGATCCTGCGACCCGGCGTGTGCGACGGATGCGCTCCCTTGGACGATTGCTCCGCCAACGGTCTTGGTGCCAGCGACCACGGCGCGACCCGCGGTCTCCGTTCCTTGAACGACGGCCGCGCCGACAGTCTCGGCACCGACGACCATGGCAGTTCCGATCTTTTCCGCACCCTGAACGACGGCCGTACCGACCGCGACGGGGACCTGATCGATCTTCTCTGTGACGGTCGTGGTCGTAGCGGTGCGGGTCTGTGTGGGTGGGGCCGTGGTATTCTCTGGGCTCTCCATCTTGTTGGTTGCTCCTTTGCTCACCAGGCGAGAGAGCGGCAATTCGGGGCTATACCCTCCCTCAGCTCAATTTGAGGTGGACCGACCCGTTGTAGTTCGTGAGACTTTCGGGGGCACCGCCGGCGAATCGACACGGGTCTCTCTACCCCCATCTCGCAGGCTCCGCCGTCCGTCGTCCCGATGCTCAGCGGGCGAGTTACGAAGCTCCGAATTCACCAAGGACACGACCTACGCCCGCTGCACTAAGAACCACTCGAACCAACGCGCGGCTAAGAAACGGAACCTTTGCGCTCGGATGTCCGGATTCCGAGTTCGGAGTTGGCGAGAGCGATGGCGTCGTTCGTCCGAGCCCGTTTCCGACGTATCCTGCCTGCTCCGGCCCTCCGCGGGTGGGAGGGGCCGGGGAGGCAGCGCCCGACGTCTAGTAGAAGTGGGGGCTCACCGCAACCAGGTAGACCAAGAGCACTACGGCGAGAACCAGGCCGAGCCCGAACGAACTGGCGAGCACGAGCAGTCCGATAATCCCGGCGAGGACGATCCCCGTCAGGTACAAGGCCCACGTCTCCAAGTCCCACAATCCCGTCGCGACGGCGAGGAGAATGGCCCCGAAAATCAAAGTTATCGCTCCCGCGACGACCACGGAGCTCCCGACCCAGCTGAACGCCACGAACGCTGGGGCCACCAGAATCCCGAGCCCGGCGAGAAGGAGAAGCACGCCCACCACGATCCAGAATATCCCGAATAGCCCGATTAGGATCGCCATGATCCCAACGAGGATCGGGAGCTCTCCGACACGGGAGTCTGGGCGATAGGCGACGGATTGACTGGAGGTTGCTGGTGACATCGTTTCTGTTCCTTGGCCAGGGAATCTCCCCTTGCCACGGGGCGCCCATCCCGGTGCCGGTCATATAGTTCAATCCTGAAATCGGATTGAGGTCGGTAGGCAATTCACAGAGTCCTGCTCCGTCCTCTAGTGCACAGCTCGATCTCCCGTGACATCCGCTGCGGAGTGGTGGCGCGTCCACCCCGAGAGTGGGCAAACCCCAGGGCGGGAGGGAGGAGGGCGTCGAAAGCGGTTTTGTACCCTCTTGGATTGCGAGGAGACGAAGAGGACACGGGTTCCCCCGACTCGCAGAGGCTCAACGCAATGCGTGTACTGCTGGTAGATGACGATCCTGAGGTTCGGGACGAGCTCAACGACCTCCTCACGGACTCCGGCCACCGAGCGACGGCGGTCGCCACCGTGGCGCAAGCGACCAGCGCCCTGGAACGGGACGAGTTCGATGTGATGTTCTCGGATATCCGGATGGGTCGCCACAGCGGCATCGACCTGTTGGTCGAGGCGAAGCAACGGTGGCCGCGGATGCTGGTGATCATGTTGACCGGGATGGGGACGGTGAAGTCGGCCGTCGAGGCGATGCAATCGGGGGCGTTCGACTATCTCCTGAAGCCGGCGCGTCGGGATCAAGTGCAGCGGGTATTGGAGTTGGTCACCCAGCAGCTCGCCCTCACTCGCGTCGGAGCCGAACCGCTCGACCCCGTTCAGTACGCGAAGTCGCTGGCCGCGGAAGGCGGATACGAGGTCCTCCTCATCTCTCCGAACAAAGTTCAAAAGCCGATGGCGAACATCAGTACCTTCCCTCTCGATCCCGACAATCCGTTCCAGATCCGCCACGTGGTCGAGGAGTTCGTGACCCCCAAGGAACGGGCCGCTGTCGTTCTGTCGTCCGTCGAGGAGCTCCTCGCCCGCCACCGAGAGGAGGAGATCGCCAAACTCCTGGAGGCGATGCGGTCGGTCTTGGAGGGGAAAGGTCCGCTCGCGGTGGGATATGACCCTTCCAAGATCACCGCCACGGGTGCCTTGGCCGTCCGAGCCTCCATCGTTTCCGCGGATGCCCATACCACGCTCGAGTCGTTGAGGAGCCCCATCCGGCGGCTCGTACTCCGCAGGTTGGCCGAAGGCCCCTGCACGTTCACCCAAGCCATGGAAGCCGCGCAATTGACGGATACGTCCAAGATCGCATTCCACCTCCGGGAATTGGGGGAGAGCGGGCTCATTACGCACCTCGCTCGCGAAACGTACCAGTTGACGAGCCGAGGAGATGGGGCGATTAAGATTCTGAATTCTATCGATGACCTAGATTCCGCCAAAGGTAGCGGAAATCGAGTCTTCCCCTCGCAGGCCCAGTAGGGCCGAACTCCCCTCTCCCCGCCTCGGACCCCGGTAGGTCGGGCTCTACCGGCGGAGTGGCCCTCCGGAGCCTTCCTAAAATCGGTTTCAGGTCCGCTTTAGATACGTGGCCCGCGACTGCTCCCTTGGTCCACGGACCAGTCGGATCGAACGAAATGTCGAAGAAGCATCTCTCCCGAGGGAACATCGTCCTCAGCGTACTCGTGGCCTTTGCGATGTTGTTCGCAGTTCTGGCGGGGATCTTCCCGATCGGTACCGGAACGTCGTCCCCGGCGGGAGTTCGATCCGCCGGGAGCGGAGGCGTGGGCTCTCCCACACCGACGGCGACGTGCGGACAGAGCGACATCCCTCTCGGTTCGTCCGCTTCCTACGGAGTTCTGGCGGGCAGCACAGTCACCAGTACCGGGGCGACCTCCCTGACCGGCGACCTGGGACTCAGTCCCGGATCGGCCGTGACCGGCTTCCCCCCCGGAAAGATCACGGGGACGGAGAACGTCGGCAATCTCGCCGCGAAAGGCGCCGAAGCGAACCTGACGATCGCGTACAACAATGCCACACCCGCCAGCCGCGCCAACTGCCCGGTGACGCTGACCGACGGAGAGAACCTCGCCGGCTTGACCCTGGCCCCCGGACTCTACTGGTCGGCGAAGACCTTGGAAATCGAAGGCGGGGCGCTCACCCTGAGCGGAGGAGGCAATCCGAACGCCGTCTTCGTCTTCCAG
>JAKIVR010000073.1 GCA_022750455.1 Thermoplasmata archaeon
CCGAGTACGCGACGTTCCAACCGATCGCGGCCGCTCGGTACACCATTCTGGTCTCCGGGACCGGATTGCTGGCCGGGGGAACTTTCAACCTCCAATTCAACGGGACCACGTACGCCGGGACGGGGACGTTCTCCCTCCCCAGCTTCCTCCCGGGAAGCTACTCCGTGGCCGTGCCGTACGCGTACGACAATTCCAGCTCGCTCGTCCGATTCCTCCCCGAGACGGTCAGCACGACGTTGGGGGGAGGATCCGGCGGTACGTACACGCTCGGTTCGGAGGACGCTTGGATCAACATCACGTTCGCGATCCAGTACGCGCTGGAGATCAGCGTCAACGGTGGAGGAACAAGCTCTCCGGGACCGGGGATCTACTGGGAGAGTTCGGGGAACACCACCGCTCTGACCGCCCTCCCGGGCGCCGGCCAAGTCTTCGAATCCTGGACCGGCGAGGGCGCCGGTTCGGTGAATTCGACCCGAGCGGAGATCACGCCCCAGATCAGCGGGGCGATCGTCGAACTGGCTACGTTCGGCCCCGCCGTTCCGCAACCCCCGGCCACCTTCACCCTCACGGTCGTGGCGACGGGAGTTCCGACGGGGGCGACGTGGTGGATCACGGTCGGAAGCTCGGGGATCCAAACCAGCGGGCCGAACGCGACGTTGAGCGGGTTGAATGGAACGTACGTGATCAACGCCCCGACCGTTCCGTACGGTGTCGGCGAACGACTGGCGTCGAACCTCTCCAATGAGTCCAAGAACATCCGATCGAACCTGACGATCGACGTCTCCTTCGCCCCGCAGCTCCTGCTGACCGTCCTCGTCGGATCCGGCGGCACCGGGAGCCCCGGAACGATCTGGGAAACCATCGGCACGAGGGTCACGCTGAGCGCCACCCCCAACGCCGGCTTCGAGTTCGTCAACTGGACCGGGCAAGGCGCTGGGAACTACTCCGGCACGGAGGCGTCCCCGACGATCACCGTGAACGGTCCGATCTCCGAGTCCGCGTTGTTCCGGGCGGTGACCTCCACCTGCGCCTGTTCCTCCCCCTCGGGCTCGGATCTGGCGCTTCCCGTGGCGGTGATCCTCGGACTGCTCGTCGTCGGACTCGCCGGGGGAGCCATCCTGAGTCGGCGACGGGGCCGCAACCCGCCGGAGGGCGCTGTCGAGGAAAGCACGAGCGGGGGTGCGGACGGCGAAGGGGTGGGCGCCGAGACCGACGGCGGGACTCCCGTTTCCGAAGGCTCGGGGCACGTCTCCTAAGCGCACCCTGGGCCGTACGGCCTCGGGCTCGCCGACAACCCTCAAGTAACCCGGGCCGTTCCCTACTGGCATCATGCCGTTCCCGAAGAACCCCACCGGGGCCAGTGACGTCGAAGCGGCTCCCGAGATGGAGGCCGCCCAGCTCGTCGAACGGATCGCCGGCGAACTTGACCTGCTCTCCCGGAACGTGGATATTTTGGAGCGGTTGGCCGGGAACACCCCGATGGGGATCATCCGGTTGAGCGAAGCGATGCACCTGCCGATCCACAAGGTCCGGTACTCGCTCCACCTGTTGGAGCGGGAGGGCGTCATCCAGCCGTCCGCGGATGGCGCGGTCGTGACCGAGAAGGCCAAGGAGTTTTGGGATTCACTCGACAAGTCGCTCGACCAGATGACCGGGCTGATACGACACCTCCAGGAACGCGCCGCGGAGAACCGCAAGCGACCCGGAGGCTCCGGTGGCCGGAAAGGCTAATAGCGCGGTCCCAGGTCGGCGCGACGGTGCCGCCGTAGCTCAGTGGCAGAGCAATCGGCTGTTAACCGATCGGTCAGCGGTTCAAAGGGAACGGGGGACATCCCGGTCCGGAAACTCCGCTCGGCGGCGCCTCCGATTCTCCGGCGCACGGGCCCGTAGCTTAGCGGTCAGAGCGACCGGCTCATAACCGGTCGATCGGCGGTTCAAATCCGCCCGGGCCCAATGCGGGAAGGAGGAAGCCCGCGGAGTTCCGTCCCCGGTTGACGGGGGGTGAAGACTAGGGGAACGGAGTTGGGGGGGAGCCACTACCATCCATTGGGGTGGGGTCAACCGACAATGCTCATTCGAATCCGGGTCGGAAACGACATCCCCTGGTGGGGTTGTGCGGGGAGGGGAAAGGCGTGGACGTCTCCATCATCCTTCCCACGCTGAATGAACGCCAGAGCCTCGCTGCGGTGGCACCTCGGCTCGACGCCGCTCTTCGACCCTGGAAATACGAGGTCGTCGTGGTCGATGATGCGTCCACCGATGGCACTCGCGAGTTCGTGACAGATCGGGCAGATCGGAACTGGCGTCTCCTTCCCCGACCCGGACGATTCGGACTGGCGTCGGCGGTGGTCGACGGGATTGCCGCGAGTACTGGACCGATCATCGTGGTCATGGACGCCGACGGCAGCCATCCTCCGGAGGAGGTGCCTCAGCTCGTCGGTCCGATCCAGACGGGCCGGGCCGAATTCGTTCTTGCGAGCCGCAAAGTCCCCGGTGGGTCTGATTCGGGACTCCACGGCATCCGACGGGCGATCTCGTGGGCCGCCACGATCATGGCGCGGCCGCTCACCCCCGTCAGGGATCCCATGTCAGGCTTCTTCGCGTTCCGTCGATCGATATTGCCACGGGCCCCCCTCGCTCCCGTGGGATACAAGATCGGATTGGAGATCCTGGTGAAATGTCGCCCGGAGCCGGTCGTCGAGGTGCCGTTCCAGTTCGAGGAGCGACTGGCCGGACGAAGCAAGCTCGGCTCGAATGTGATCTTCGCGTACCTCCGTCATATCGGACGGCTGTACCTCTGGCGAGCTCGACATTGGGGCCGTTCGTCGAGTTCCTCGTGAGACCGCCACGCGGGGGGGCCGTCCCTGCTCGGGGGGAGGGAGTTCGCACCTCGCGGCCGACCCCTCGGTCGCCCGTCTTCGAAGCTCACCTCACTAGGGCTTATCTGGGGAGGAGGAGACTACCCTTTGGGCCGCTCCAGCAGCGGTCGGGGAGCTCCGCAACGTGGGCCCACTTGTAGTGCCGGATAAGGATCCGCAGTTAACGGCCTCAAGCACGCTCCCTCTCGAGCCGCCCTCTGACGCCGCCGTCGGTTCGGCAACCCAAGTGATTCGAGACGCAGCTCCTCTGCGCTTGGCCGTCTTGATCCCGGCGTACAATGAGGAACGGAACATCTCTCAACTGGTGGAGTTTCTTCGAGTCCATGCCCGTCATTCGACCGCCCCGACCGAGCTTGCCGTGTGGATCGACGTTTCCGGCTCCACGGACCGGACCCGGGCCACGGTCGAGGAGCTTGCCGAACGGTGGGGCTTCGTCCACATCGTCGACGAGGGCAGTCGGGACGGGCTCCTGAACGCCCTGAATCGACTCCTTGCCCGGGCCGAGGGAGATCTGACTCTCCGCCTCGATGCCGACGTCTTGCTGGAACCCGGGACGATTCCCTGCCTCCTAGACCAACTGGAATCCTCGCAGGCGGGCATCATCTCTCCACGAATCCGGGCCGCCGTGAGCCCGAGCGGCTGGGCCAACGCCCTTGTGCAAGGAGAGTATGAGATCCATCACCGGGTCTGCCTGCAAGAGCCGAAGACGACCCTCGTCCAGCTCTTCCGGAGCGTCCCCGTCCAACTCCGACCGGATGCGGGGATCGAAGATGGGGAACTTCAGGAACAGGTGACGCGCAGCGAAGGACCGGCCGCGTACGCTCCGATGACGACGCTCACCGTCGTACCTCCGGCCTCGGTACGGCAATACCTTCAGCAGCGGCTCCGGACCATTCAACACACCCGTCATCATCAGGCTCGGGGGTACGCGCGCCCGTCGACCGCATCCCCCCGGGTCGTCACTGGAGCGATCCTTGACGCCTTGCGCGCCGGTGAAGTGCCCCGACGGTCGACCATGCTCTTCCTGGGGGTGGAGATCTTCGCGCGGGTAGCCGCGCCCGTGGTCGCCCGGGTCCGTCCGTCATCCCTCTTCCAGTGGGACCCGCTCTCCGACACGAAGCAACCGGATTGGGGTGCGACGGAAGCGCCGCGGCCCGAAGCGCCTTCCCAAACTCCCCTTCTCCCATAGCCCGGTCGGCCCTGAAGATCCTTCACACGTATGGAAGGCCCACCCTCGGACCCAGGGGGACGAACCCGAGAAGGAGGCTCGGCAGCTGCGTTTCGTCAGGTGACGATCGCCGCTCCGCCGGTCTGATTCAATTCCCCTCCGCCGAACTGCCACCCGAGTGTGTTCGCGCTGGAGCCATCGATCTCGAGCTCGGACGGGTACGGGACCGTGATCTTCCACTGCTCCCACTCCCACGACGGTCCGATCTGCGTCTCATCGAATCCCTGCTCCGCGAGCGTCTTTTTGCCAGCGTCCACCGTGGTGGTCAAGGTGATACTCCCTCCTTGGACCCCTTCCGCTCGGAGCCAGACCCCGACCGTGTAGTTTCCCGGCGCGACGGGAACGTACGGACCGTACCACAAGAGCCCGTTCGACACCGGCTGCGGCTCCAGGTACGCTCCGAGCGGGGCCGAGGGATCGGCTACGAGGGGGGCGCTCAATCGACTGAACGAGGAGGGCTCGAGGGTGGCGTTCTCGGGGACGTAGATGACCGGCGGACCCGTGTATCCCTCCTTCAGAAGATACACCCCATCGTCGGAGGCGACCACCCCGTACGGGGAGGTGAGCGTCGAGATGGAGCTGTTCCACGCCGCGTAGACGGACGGGGCGGGGAAGACCTGCGCGTTGTACCAATAGTCGTTGACGTCGAAGAAGAGGTACTCGACGCCCGGATGGACGTACGGGTACGAATCTCCCCGGTCCGCGAACTCGGGAAAGAGATCGGGAAGGGTGGAAATCGAGGCCGTGGGCGGGACGAGTGCGCCGACGCGGTCCAACAAGTCGGTGTGAGCGTTCTGCAGGATGTAGACCTTCTCCCAGTTGTTGCTGTCGGGCGAGAACGGGCTCCACTCCACTTGCGTGTAGAGAAATGTTCCCGCGAGGGCAGCGACGACCACGACCTTCCAGACCGGGGAGCGATCGAAAGCCCGAAGCGGAGCGAGCCTCCACGCCCGTCGCCGCCAGGTTTGGGGGGTTTGGACCAAGGGCGGGGCGAGAGCCCGTGCACGGCGTCGGTCGAGGTACCTCGACACGCTCGCATATCCGGACGCCGTTCCGGGAAAGAAGAACGGGATGGTCAGGAATCCATACTGGTAGCCCGCCGGCGCCTCATATCCGGTGTGAGGGGTCAGGAGCACGACGAGGATCCACGGGAGCGCGGGAAGGGCCTGGATCGGCCGGAGCACCCACAGGACCAAGCCGCAGAGCAGGAGGGAGAACAGGTAGATGACCTTCAGATTGCCGTGCGCGAACAGCGCCTCGGCGAGAATCGTGGGGTGGCCAAGGTTTCCCAGGATCGTGGGAACACTGCCGCCCAGAACGCCGGTCTGCGCAAATCCCGGCGTGGAGGGGGAGATCAGTTTGGGCACTTCAAATTCCACGAAGGTCAAAATCACGCTCAATGGGACGACCACGAGTGGGAGGAGGACCGACCAGCGGAGGGTCTTCTGATCGAGGATGCGGCCCTGGCTCTGCCACAGGTACAACCCCTGGAGGAGGAACATCAGCGCGATGGCGCCGAGGATCAGGGGCGTGAACTCGATGACGCTCAGGAGTCCCACCGCGAAGAGCAGCGTCCAAGCGGGTCGACGGGTTTCCCAGCTGTACCACAGACTGAGTGCGAAGAAGGGGATGAACATCTCCATGTGGAAATCGTAGAAGACCGCGCCGAGGAGCGGTGCCGAGATCAGGTAGGTCGAGCACAGGGCGAGGGAGGCGAGGGCGGTGGTCCGCCGCCGCAGCAACAGGTAGAGGGGGAACGCTGACGCGCCCACCACGGCGCTTTGGATGAACAACAGAGTGAACGCGCCGGGCGCGACGTGATAGATGGGGACTAGGGTGAACAGGATCGGGGAGAAGTGGACCCCCAGGAGGCTGCCGCTCGTGTTCCACGAGAGTTCAGCGGTGTAATAGAACAGCCGACCTTGGAACGAGGTCGTCCAGATCGACTGCATGACGATGCCGAGGTCCCAGGCGTTCGTTTGGTAAGTTAGATACCGATTGTACGAGAAGGCGGTCATCACGCCGACCACCACCGCCACGATGAGCACGAGGAGGCGAGCCTCCCACTCCAGACCCCGCCAACGCCGAGAGCCGGCGCCGATCCACCGCGCCAACCCGTCGACGAGGCGGGGGACCGGCTGCGGTTGGCGAGGCGTCGTCGAGGGTTGTCCGCTCATCCCGCCGATCCATCCAAACGGCCGAAGTACTCCTCCGTTTGGGCGACGATCGCCCCCCACGAGCGGGACTCGGCGAACGCTCTCGCGCCGGCCCCCAGCCGGGCCGCAAGTGGAGCGTCTCGGGCGATACGGACCAAGGCGGAGGCGAGCTCTGCGGCGTCCCCCGGGGTGACGAAGATCGCGCTCGTCCCGTCGTGAAGCGCTTCCGTGAACCGAGGGGTCCGGGACGTGATCAACGGCGTCCCAAATCCGGCGACCTTTCCCAGGACCCCGCTCCCCGCCACGATCGACGAGGAACTGGTCGGGAGGGCAAAGACGTCCGCGGACGCGAGGTAGGCGACCATCTGGTCCTCTTCCAGATACCCGGTGAAGAGGGTCCGGGCCGAAATGCCGAGTCGGTCCGCGAGGCCCCGCAGTTCGGAGGTGTACCCACGGCGGGACGCGGAGAGCACCGGCGATTCCTCACCGACGATGACGAGGCGGGCCTCCGGGAGGGTGGGGAGAAGGGTGGCGAACGCACGGAGCAACTCCTCGAGGCCCTTCGTCGGATCGAGGAACCCGTGGAAGACGATGACGAACTGATGGTCCAGGCCGAGCCGGGTCCGCGCCTCCGACTTGGGCGGGGGATCGAACAACGTGGCGGCCACGGGCAGGACGGTCACTTTCGCCTCGGGCACGCCGTAGGTCTCACAGAGGACCCGCTTCATCGGTTCGGTGAGTACGACGATCGAGTGAGAGCTCCGCCCGGCGATTCGGTAGAGCCACCGGAGTCCCTCTCGCGCCATCGATACAGGAATCCGAGGATTGACCTCCCCGACGACCTGTTGGACCTGGGCCGGGTCGATGACGCTGTTCAGCTCCGTGACAACGGTGTACCCTTGGAGACGGAGGGACCACAATACGAGCGGAAAGATCGCATTGGTCCACAGCCCCCCGTACAGCAAGAAGTGATGCCGCACATACACGATCGAGCTCTTCGGCGAGGCGATTTCCCGGATTCGCAGCGAGATCTCGGCGGGATACGCGAGGTCCCCCTTGGTCCAGATCCGGAAGACCGGTGGAGCCACGTTCGGGGCCCCCGCCACTCGGTTGGCGGCGACCAGCCACGGGCGTTTCCCCGGGTTTCGTACCAGAATGCGGGACATGTAGTCCCCGACTCCACAATGTTCCGGGGGGAAGGTGGAGACCCAGACGACCGTCTTCGACGTGCGGGCTGGCGGCTCCGGGGCTTCGCTCATGAATAATGTATCGTCGGACCCTGTCTCCCCGGGGTAAATAGTTCGCTCCCTACGCGACCTCGACGAGGGGCGGAGCTGGCGGAACTCGTCTGCCGGGCGCCATCACGTCGACCCCGGAGGAGGAGAGTTCTCCACGAGGGTGGCGCTTTGGATCGCGGCGCTGAACATGGGCGTCGCCACACTGAGGAACTCGACCCCGTCGTGGATCCAGGAGACGTTGAGCGGGATGGTCAAGGTCTGGACGATTCCGACTTGAGGCGCCGTGACGGTGGCGTTCGTCCGGAGGAGTACGACCTGTCCTCCCTCGGCGGTCACTTCGAACGCATGCTCGCCCGACGCATTGGGGATGAATTGGATGTCGACGTCGTACTCTCCCGGCATCAGGGAAGCCCACGGACCGGCCCAATTGAAACCGGAGGATGCAGGCTTCGCGACGAAATCATCCGTGGGGTAGGCCGATGTGTATCCCCCATCCCAAGTCATCGGTCCTTGGTAATGCCATTCCAGAAGCAGATTGCCGTCACTTTCGGCTAGGACCCCGTAATTGGCCTGCATGTACGCCGAGAAGTTGTCGAAATAGGGGAAGACCCCCACGTCCTCGATGTTCAACAGGACGTACTGCGCGTCCTCGTGAACCGTCTGGTTGATGGAGTAAATGTACGGGTGTAAGAGCGGGTATTCTTCGATGGGGATTGTGTACGCTTGCGGATTGTTTGCGACCCACGGGAACGCATTGCTGTCGACCAACACGGACGCTCCAGGGGGAATTGTCTGGGCGAGGGCGTACTCGGCCTGGTACGTTCCCGCGGGAGCGTACACCCGAGCGATCACCTGAGCGCTTTCGACGGTCAGCGGCCAGGCCGAGG
>JAKIVR010000074.1 GCA_022750455.1 Thermoplasmata archaeon
CTTGACGCCGGCCACCTTCGCCGGCTGTACTCCCGCTGGGGGGCCATCGGGCTCGTGTCCATCATGGTGCTCTCGGGCCTCGCGGTCATCGGCCCGTTGAACACTCTCTCCTCTCCCACGACCTCGGTGCATCCTTCGACGATCTCCACGGGAGCTCCGACGGGTGCGGCGGCGTTGCCCCAGGCGCAGCCTCTGCCGGGAGCGAACCCGTCGGGCCAAACCCATCTACCGGCCCACCTGGCCGGGACCGCCTTCGCCCTGCCTCTGCAAGCTCCGCCGGGTCACCCGAGCGCCGCGAGCCCGGTCTCTTCGGCCTCCACCGCCGCGAGCCCTGTCGCCGCCTCCCCCCGCGCCCCGACCGGATTCGGCCCGGCGACCACCACGATCACGGGCCGAGTGCTGAACACCTCGTCCCCCTACGCGGCGATCTCGGGCGCTAACGTCGTCGAAGATCCGATCGGCGTCGACTGCACCGGTCAGGAATCCGGCTGCCCGACCGGCACCACGAACTCGCAAGGCAACTACACGATCACCGACGTCGCCCCTGGCAACATGGAGCTCGTCGTCACTGTTGGCTGGTACGAGAGCAACTACACGACCCTCTACAACGTGCCCTCCGGAGCGTACAACGCCGGGGTCATCTACCTCGTCCCCGACGCGGTCGTCTCGGGCTGCGTCTATGGGGCGGCGGACCTCAAACCCGCCAAGAACATTCAGATCAGCGGCTGGACGCGCGACCTCTCGGTGGAGGCGCTCCCGACGACATTCAGCTCCGGATCCAACGGCTGCTTCAACACCCCGGGGGTCGCCGTCCCGCCGGGGCCGGCCGTGATCCAGTACGCCCCACCCGCCGGGTTGTACGAGAGCAACGACACGTTCGTCGACCTCCAGCCCGGACAACATTACGCTCTGCCGTTCAAGGTCTACCTGACCGAGGGCGTGCGTGTCACCGCCGAGCCGTACGATTCCACCACCGGGAACCCCATCAACGGCGGGTTGGGCGGGGCCGGGTACGTCGCCACCACCCTGAAGGGGACGTTGAACCAGATCTCGTTCTCCCAGGGGTTGTCCGTCTCCGAGGGGAACCAGTGCACGTCAACGAACGACCGCGGATGCCCCGTCGCGTTCGGACCGCCCGGGAACGACACGATCACGGTCGATGCGGACGGGTACGTCGAGAATTCGAGCACGGTCTACATCCCCAAGCTCTCGCCGGGCAGCACGTACAACGCCGGCAAGGTCTGGCTCGTCCCCGATGGCGCGATCGAGGAGACGAGCGGCTTCACCTGGCCCACGGCCGTCAAGGCGGCCGCCTCCTACAGCCCCACGGTCAACGACTGCGATCCATTCACCGGTTGCTACACGATCGCGGTCTGCAGCCTGAGCGGCTACCTGCCGGCCTCGGAGATCGTGAATCCGTTCGGTGGGATCAACATGAGTTCGAGCCCGTGCAAGACGTCGTGCGGGGTCGTCCTCAAGGCGGCCGCGGTGCTGGCGGCTCCACTCCGCGACAGCATCGAGATCGCCCCCGACACGACCGAGAAGTGCAACGGGTACGAGCCGTCGTGGCCGATCCCGGATGATCTGCCAGTCTTCGACAACTTCTCCTGGGCGAACGTCACGCCCGATGAGGAGACCAACCTCGGGCACATCGATTTCACGGCCGGGAACTACATCACCGGCACCGTCCAGCCCGAGGGCCGCTGGAGCGTCCAGGGGTGCTCGACCGACGAGGTGACGTTCTGTTTCAACCCCGCGTCCGCCATCAACACGTCGGGCCGCTACGGAGCGTGCGATCAGGGGGAACAGGGAGAGTACGATGAATGCCCCGACGACGCGTTCGGCTGCCCCAACCCGAGCACGCACGGAGGTACTACGTTCTGCGTGCCGGCGCCCCCGGGCCCGGACACCCTGATCGTGACCTCGGAGAACGAAGGTCAGAACATCACCTGGGCGTACGTCGTGCCCGGATCCTTCACCGGCCCCGTCGCCCTCTCGACCGTGGATCCGACCCATATCTCCACGATCAACCTCACCATCGGATCGGTCACGGGCTCGGTCCACAATGCGGTCACTGGCGCGGTCATCCCGAACACCCAGTCGCCGATCATCTCGATCAAACCCGCGGGATCCGCGAACGGCGGGGGCGAAGGCCCCGTCATCAACGGCAACTTCTCGATCGGAACGTCCCCCGGCTGGGAGGAGGTCACCGCGACCGCGACGAACTATGAGCCGAACACCGTCTGGGTGTTCGTCGCCAACTCCCCGACCCCAACGCCCGTCGGCACGATCAACCTGACGCCGGTCTCGTGGCTCTCGGGGCAGGTGTTCGACTCGAACGGCACCCCGATCAAGTTCGCGACCGTCCAAACCTGCCCGCTCGTCGACGAGTTCGGCGGGGCCGCCAGCGGCTGCGAGCCGGTGCTCCAAGGTGGGTTCACGACGAGCAACGGGCTCTACGGGGCGAAGCTCGATGCCGGTGCGGCGGCCCAAGGGATGTATGAGGTCCTCGCGAGCGCGCCGGGATACATCACCAACTTCACGTGGGTCAACATCACCCAACCCGGCGGGTACTACAACGCCTCGGTGATCAACCTCACGCAGTTCCTGACGGTCCACCTGGGGGACGCGCCGGCCGATCGGCCCACGGCCCTCAGCTCGGGGAGCGGTGGCGGGGCGAACCCCGATGAGTACGTCATCGGGTACGTCGTCGACAACGTGAGCAACGACGGGCTGCCGATGGCCCAGATCACCTTGAATCCGGTGATCGGCGGCTCCCCGATCGATCTGTTGGGATCCGTCACCGACGGCGGCTTCTTCAACTACACCGTCACGACCGGTCAGTACTGGGCGAACTTCAGCGCCACCGGCTACTATCCGACCACCGTATTCCTGAACATCAGCGGACTCGCGCCCCAGATCGATATCGGCGTCATCCGTCTCTCTCCGTTCACAGGGTACATCGACGGTCAGCTGACCGTCTCGCCGTGGGCGAGCCTCACCGACTCGTACGCCGCGGGCGGGGATGGGCTCGGACCCGGCAGCATCGAGGTCGAGGTCTGCCAACAGGGAAGCCTCTCCATCTGCAACAAGGGCGAGGCGTCGACGAGCGGCTTCTTCAATCTCAGCGCCCCGTGGGGCTACCACGACAGCGTCGTCCTGGTGCCGACCGGTACCAGCGGCGGCGGCGAAGGATCGGCCCCGGGCGGATGGCTCAACGGCACCTCCAATGCGAACGTGATCAACGGCTCGAACCGCACGTTCGTCCGGAGCTCGCTGCAGATCTTCGGCGGGTTGACCGGCCTCGCGCTCGATCAGAGCACGAAGAACACCACGCCCGTCCGCTTCGGCACCTTCGCGGCGCAGAGCGTCAACAATCGCAGTGGACCGAGCACCGTCGCCGAGATCATGGGCGGCGGCGGCGAGTTCACCGTCTTCTTGGCACCGGGCTGGACCGTCTCCGGCGGGGCCGTCGGGACGGCGTACCTCGAGCAGAACTTCACGTCCCCGAAGAACACCGCCAACATCTCGGCGGGCGTCGTCAATGAGATGACGAGCTTCTCGTTGGAGCACTATGGCTGGATCACCGGTCAAGCGACGACACCGGTCAGTGCGGCCGGAGCCACCAACGATTGGGTCCCCCAGGCCGGGGTCGCGACCCAGGCGTGGTTCCCGACCCTGAACTCGGCGCTCGGCTCGAGCCAGACGGCGGACGGGACCGGCTACTTCAACGTCACCGCCCCGCCGAGCGAGAACGTCTCGCTGACGATCGACGCCCCGGATTTCAACTCGACGGAGATCACGAACCTCTGGGTGAACCAGAGCACGACGGTCAACGTGACGGCGGCCCAGATCGGCCCGAAGATCATCCCGTGGGGATGGATCAACGGGACCGCGTGGGACCCGACGCTCGGCATCCCGGTCCCCGGTGCCTCGGTCCTCGCCCAGGACACGACGGGCGTCATCCAAGGGAAAGGCGGCGTGACGACGGCCACGAACGGCTTCTTCGTGACGGACGCTCCGCCGTTCCCGGTCGATCAGCTGCTCGTCAAGCAGCCCGGGTTCATCTCCAACATCTCGAACGTCGCGGTCCAACCCGGGGCGTTCACGGAGCTCGGCCACGTGAACCTCACCGCCGACGGTGTCGTCGCCGGCGCGGTGATCGGAGAACCGGGGAACGTCATCCTCGGCGGGGCGATCATCGCCGTCTGTCCGTTGACGTCCCCGCAGTGCACGAACTTCACGACCTCCGCGAACCAGGCGGGCCTCTTCTGGGCCTTGGCGCCGCCCGGGATCGACATCGTCAACATCACCTTCCCCGGCTACGCCGCGAACGTCTCGGTGCTCGTCAAGGTCACCCCGGACTCGTGGCAGTGGATCGGCACGGTCCAGCTGTCGGAGTTCGCGACCGTCGCCGGCACGTTGCTCGGGATCCCCTCCGGGCTGCCGCTCTTCGGCGCCAACGCCAGCTTCTGCTCGACGTACCTCCTCCCCGGGGAAGCGACGGGCCCGTGCATCGAGACCGTCCAGACGAACCCCGGAGGCGGCTTCCTCATGTCCATCGCCGCCGGGAACTACATCATGGAGTTCAACGACTCGGGGTACGCCCCGACCTATCTCCCGGTCTCCCTGACCCCGGGGGAGCAGGTGAGCCTCGGCTCGGTGCTGCTGCAGGCCGACGGATTCATCGCCGGGACCGTCGTCGGCGCGGACACCGACTCCCCCGTCCCGGGGACGCAGGTCATCGCCTGCGCCGACTGGGTCGGCGGGGCGTGCACGGCCACGGGGACCGCCAACACCTCGGGCGGGTTCTTCCTCACCGCCGTACCGGGCCCGTACCTCCTGACCTCGGACGCACCGGGGTACGAGGACGCCTTCGGGACCGTGCAGGTCGAGAGCGGCGCCACGACGAACGCCGGGCTGATCCAGCTCGTCCCGATCGGGTCGAGCGGCACCTTCACCCTCTCGGGGACGGTCATCTCCACGAACGACTCCGCACCCCTCGCGGAGGCGGAAGTGAGCGCCGGCGGCGCGTTCTCCACCACCACCGGAGCCAACGGCGAGTACACGCTCGCCCTCCCCTGGGGGACGTACGTCGTGACCGCGCGGGCCGGCGGCTACACCTCCCAGGTCAGCGCCCCGATCAAGGTCCACGCGGACGTGAGCGGGATCGACTTCGGGCTCACCCCGACGGAGTTCACGCTGAGCGGATCGGTGCTCGATGGACTCACCGCCCTCCCCGTCAGCGGCCTCTCGCTCGAGAACAGCACAGGGATCGTAGCGACGACGGACAGTAACGGCCAGTACTCCGTGCTGCTCGCGAACGGCACCTACACGTTCACGCTCGTCTCCAACGGGGTCGTCCAGTACGCGACCTCCTCGTTCACCGTCGTGATGAACGGCGGACCGGTCCAGCGCGACCTGCAGGTCTTCCCGCCCCAGACGACGATCGATGGCCTGGTCGTCGACTCGGCGAGCGGACTCCCCGTCGCGAACGCGACGTTCGAGATCATCGGCCAGACGAGCTCGGGGATCCCGTGGTCGGCGACGTACTCCTCGACCGAGCTCGGGACGGTCTCCGTGCCGCTGTACCAAGGAACGTACACGATCTCCGCGACGGCGATCGGCTACCAGAACGGCAGCAAGACGCTGAGCCCGACGGGCAGTACCCAACAGGTCGTCCTCTCCCTCAACCAGGTCCCGACGACCCCGGTCGTCCCGGCGTCGACCGGTTCGTCGATGAGCGACTGGTTCCAGTATGCGGCGGTCGCGGCCATCGGCGCGATCGTGCTGGGCGGGATCTTCCTTCTGACGGCCGGCAGGAAGCCGAAGGGACGGGCGGTCTCCCGACCGCCGGCCTCCCCCGCGAAGACGACCCCGAAGTCGCCGTAATCGACGGGCCCGATCGAGACGGGAGAGCGCTCCCCTCTCGATCGGCGGGGCCCGTCAGAGCTGGAAAATCGGCTGCGCGATCGGAGATATGGAAGGAGCGCGCCCGAGAGATCGCCGGAGCCGTCGGCGCCGGGAGCCACGACGCCTCTCGGAGGTGTCACGTCGGCGTGAACCGGGTGTCACCGGCCGTTGAGTGGGGTCTCAGTCCCCGATGAACGAGGGCTCGGCTCGAGGTGAATCATGTGTCACGAGCAGGTCTGAAAGTACCCCCGTTCGGTTAGGGGAGTCGGAGAGCCCATGGAGATCGAACCGACCACGGTCCGACGATCCCCCGGGCGCCGGAGCCCGACGTGGACCGACCGGAGCGAGAGAGGATCGTCGCGGAGCGCGCACGACCTCCCTCCTCGGTCGCCCTCGTCTGGACAAGAGCAGGAATGATGGCGAAGGCGACAGCGGGTCGTGCCCCACAGCCGAACCAACCGATGACGACCGAATCCGAACGGAGGCGGCTCCCGACCCGAAGCGCGCGATGGGGCGCGATCGCCCTCGTCGCGGTGATGGTGCTCTCGGGTCTCGCTGCGCTCGGCACGGCGTCCGCGACCCCGTCGGCCACGACCGCCGAACTCGGGCCGGTCGTCCCCGACGTATCCCCCTCCATCTCCCACCCCCTGCCCCAGGCCGCGCCGTTGGCAGGAGCCAACCCACAGGGGGAGACGCCGCTCCCGACGGATTTCCTCGCCACCCACGTGAACCTCCTGCGCCCCATGCCTGCCCGGGAGACCCCGAGCGCCTCGGAGACGTCTCCGAACCTCCCGGCCAGCCCGGACGCGTCGCCCCCGAGCCCCACGCCGTTCGGGGCCGCCGTCGCCACCGCGACGATCACCGGCCGAGTCCTGAACTCCTCGGCGCCGTACGCCCCGATCTCGGGAGCCACCGTCGTCATCGACCCGATCGGCGTCGACTGCACGGGACTGGCGAGCGGCTGTCCCTCCACGACGACCGATGCGCTGGGCAACTACTCGATCGCGGGCGTCGCTCCCGGCAACCTGCAGATCGAGGTCACCGCCGGTTGGTTCGTGAACAACTACTCGACCGAGTACGGCGTTCCGATCGGCCCGTTCGACGCGGGGACGATCCACCTCGTCCCGGATGCCGTGGTCTCGGGCTGCGTCCTCGGGGCCGCGGACCATCGGCCGGCGCATGATGTCGCGATCAGCGGCTGGACGCGCGACCTCTCGGTCGAGGCGCTCCCCACGACGTTCGCTTCGAGCTCCACGGGGTGCTTCAACACCCCGGGGGTCGCCGTACCGCCGGGGCCGGGTCTCCTCGAGTTCTCCCCGTCCGCCGGCATCTACGAGAGCAACGACACGTTCGTCGATCTCTCCCCCGGCGAACACTACACCCTCCCGTACACCGTCTATCTGACCGAGGGCGTGCGCGTCCTCGCCGAGCCGTACGACTCCGTCACCGGCGCCCCGATCCCGACCGGCGGTCTCGTCGCGTTCTCGCTCCAGGGCACGCGCAGCGGCGTCGCCTTCGCGCAAGGCACCGCCGTCGACAGCGGCGTGGAATGCAGCGCCACCGCGACCCGAGGCTGCCCGACCGCCTTCGGCGCCCCGGGCTCCGATACGATCCGGACCTACGCCGATGGATTCACCTTGAACACCAGCACCGAGTACGTGCCCGCCCTCTCCCCCGGCCAGACGTTCAACGCCGGGAAGGTGTGGCTCGTCCCCGACGGAGCGATCCAGGTCACGGTCGGCTTCACCTGGGGGGCGGCGGTCCAGAAGGCGCCGGGGTACGCCCCCCTCATCGACGCCTGCAAGCCCACCAACCCGGCGATCAGCGGTTGCTTCCAGGTGAACTCGTGCAGCCTCGACGGGTACTTCTCGTCGTTCGAGGTCACCTCGCCGTTCGGCGGGACCAATTTCTCGGCGAGCACCTGCGTCACCACCTGCGCGTACCTCAACACGCCGACGCCGACGCTCTCTAACCCGCTGCGGAACAGTGTCCAGATCTTCCCGGACACCGCCGGCAATTGCAACAACTTCGCTCCGGGGACGCCGACATGGCCGATCCCGGACGTCGTGCCGGTCGTCGACAACTTCACCTGGGCCAACGTGACGCCCGGGTACGAGATGAACCTCGGC
>JAKIVR010000075.1 GCA_022750455.1 Thermoplasmata archaeon
CGCCGACCTCCGCGACGCCCCGGCGGACTCCGTCCAACAGCCTCCCCGCGACCGCCGCCGGAGCGCGCTGCGTCGGCTGCGGGGGGGTCGCCGCGATCACCCACTCGTGCGGCGCGCCTCTCTGTCACCAGTGCATCCGCCACTTCCCGAGGTGCCCGAAGTGCGGCCTCGAAGTGACGGGCGCGACGTCGGCTCCGATCGCGGCCCACCGGATCTCCGCCGGGAACCGTCGACCGGTGGGCGAGCCGGTCGTCGAGCACCGCCCCTCCGCGTCGACCGCGGCGTTGCATCCGCGGGACCCGACGCCTCGGCCGGCGTCCCACGCGCACGGAGCCGCGCCGCCCGCTGCGCCCAAGGCGAACCCCCCGGCGACGAAGGAGCCGGCGCCCGCCGCCCCGACGAAGGAGGCGCCCGCCGAGGAACCCGAGATCCCGCCGCCCCGCCCTCCCCGCCCCCGACGGGACGACGAACCGCGATTGTGATCCGGGCGCCCGACGAGGGCCCTCACGCCATGCCGTGGGTTGACGCCCTCCCGCCCGCCACGAACGATGATATACCCGGCTCGCCGTGCACGAGTCAATGTCCGCTGCGTCCTCCTCTCCCGTCCGCGGCGCGTGGGGCGCCGTCGCGGGGGCCGCGCTGCTCGTCGTCGCGGGGATCGTCTTCTTCCTCATCTACATCACGAGCTCCTCCGCGAACAGCCACGCGGGCGGCCTGACCGAGATCGGGATCCTCGCGCTCGTCTTCGCGCTCGGTTCCTACCTCGCCCAATCCCTCGGTACCGATCCTCTGCCGTTCCAGGTGGCCCAGTGGTCGTTCACCGGCTTCGGCTTCGCCGTGCTGTTCCTCACGCTGCTCTGGCTGACGTTCAACCTCATCGGTGTGATCGTCGTATTGTTGCTGGTGGTCGTCGTCGCGCTCGCGGCGCGCTGGGGCGCCGGAGCCCGCGCCTCGGAGGAACGACGCGGCGATGAACGGCGCAACTGGCAGTCGTCCTCTCCGCCCTCCGCGTTCTCGTACACGGCCGCTCAAGCACCCGGTGGATCCCCGCCTCCCCCGATCGCCGCAAGCGGACCGACCATCGGATCGGAGATCGCGGCCCCGGACCCCTCGAGGACGGGGAAGTAAGATGGCGACCGGTCCCAGCCCCCCGGCGCCTCCCGCTCCCGGCCCGGCCCCGCTCTGTCCGGCCTGCCATGCACCGATCCCCCTCGCCGCCCGATTCTGCCCGAGCTGCGGAGCCTCCACGACCGCGCCTCCGCCGCGGGCGCCGTCCGCGCCGGTCGATATCCGGCAAGCGGTCGACCAGGACCGGGGCACCCTGAAGAAGCTGCAACTCCTCCTTCCCGGGTATCGGGGGTACCGCCAGGGCGAGGACCTGCGGGAC
Organism: Thermoplasmata archaeon; assembly: GCA_022750455.1. Taxonomy (GTDB): domain Archaea; phylum Thermoplasmatota; class Thermoplasmata; order Lutacidiplasmatales; family UBA184; genus JAKIVR01. The sequence continues at coordinate 1,388 of JAKIVR010000075.1, forward strand.
GCGGACAGCATCCTGCGCCGCCAGATCGCGGACAAGGTCCACGCGAGCCTGGACGATCTGAACTCGCTGCGTCAGCAGCTCGTTCTCGCGAATGAGTTCACCTCCCTCACCACGATCGCCACGGTGCTCAGCGACCTCCAGACGTTGGAAGGGCGCATCCGGCACGCCGAGCAGGGCTTCTCGGGGATCTCCCCCGCCGTGCGGATCACCCAGGCCCGGCAGGACCAGCTGTACGAGTACGACTACGGGTTCGCCCAAGCCGCCGAGGAGCTCCGAGCCGCCACGGGGCCGCTCCAGAGCGCCATCGCGGCCCACGACAATGCGGCGATCACCGCTCAGGTCGAGGTGATCCGCGGCCTCGTCGCCCGACTGCGGGCGGCGTTCGAGGTCCGGATGGCGACGGTCGAGAAGGTCCAGGTGTAACGGAGGAAGATCCATGGTAACCAACAAGCCGGTCCCGGCGAAGGGAGGCAGCCTGCTCGGCGCGACGACCGTCAACTGGGAAGACGCGTACAAGGGCCCCAACGTCATGTGGCGGGTCCCCCGCAACATCCACTGGGGCGACAACATCGTCGTCCGCGAGGACGAGACCGCCGTCTTCTACCGGGACGGGAAGGTCCTCTCCTACTTCGACCGGCCCGCCCGGTACGCCCTGACGACCCTGAACGCCGGGATCCTCGGCAACCTCACCCAGGCGTTGAGCGGTGTCCGTCAGGAGGCCGAGGTCTACTACTTGCAGCGCCGCCTGTTCGATGGCAAGTTCGGCAGCACCGAACCGTACGTCTTCAAGGACCCGGATTTCGGCCTCGTCAACCTGCGGCTGTTCGGCGAGTACCGCTGGAAGGTCAGCAAGCCGGATCTGTTCATCAACCAGTTCGTCGGGACGTTCGGCGCCGCGACGACCGACGACGTCACCGCGCGATTGCGGGACCAGATGGTCGTCCTCGTCTACAACACCTTGGGGAAGCTCAAGGATCAGGGGATGCACGTCACCGATCTCGCCTCCCAGTTGACGACGATCGAACAGGCCGTCCTCGGAGGCGCCCCCCAACACTTCGACCCGCTCGGGGTCGAGCTGATGCAGCTCCAGGGGATCTCCGTCAACCTCCCGCCCGAGGTCCAGAAGGCCGTGGACACCCGATCGACGATGGGGGTCCTGGGCGTGAACTACATGCAGTACCAGGCCGGCCAGGCGATGACCGCGGCCGCGTCGAACACCTCCGGCACCGCCGGCAGCTTGGCGGGCGCGGGCGTCGGCCTCGGCGCCGGTCTCGGCATCGGCTACGGCATGCAGGGTTCGATGCAGGGGATGTACGCGGGCGGATCGAACCCGTGCCCCAAGTGTGGGACGCTGATCCCGGGCGGGGCCCGGTTCTGCCCCGGATGCGGCCAGACGATGGGCCCGCCGGTCGCCCAGCCTCCCTCGAGCCAGCCGTCGATCGTCTGCGCGAAGTGCCAGACGGCCGCCCCGGCGGGGACGAAGTTCTGTCCGAACTGTGGCGCGCCGATGCCGGCCGCGGCGCCCCCGCGCGTCTGCCCGAAATGCCAGACCCCGGTGCCGACGGGAAAGTTCTGCCCGAACTGCGGCACCGCGATGCCGTGAAACTCTCATCGCTCCCGGGCGGACGGAGGATCTGAATGTTCTGCCCGTACTGCCACCGCACGCTGCCCGACGACGCCCAGTTCTGCTCGGGGTGCGGCCGGAACGTCAGCGGGGGCTCGAACCCGGCGGCGGCCGCGAGCCCCCCGACCCCGGCGGCTCCCCCGGCGCCGAGTGGACCGCAGTCCCTCAACTGCCCGGCCTGCGGCGCCCCGTTGAAGCCGGTGTTCGGGGAGATGGTCGTGAGCTGCGACTACTGCGGCGGCACCGTCACGCTCGGCGCCGGCGGCTGGAAGGAGGTCAACAAGCACAGCATGCTCGTCCCGAGGGTGCTGACGGCGGAGGCTGCCGACGCCGCGATCCGCGCGTTCATCGACCAGGGGTTCATGCACCGCCACGAGTACGAGGAGTCGAGGATCGTCGAGCAGCGGCTGAGCTTCGTCCCGTTCTGGGTCCTCCCGGTCTCGGCCTCGACGACGTTCAAGTACCAGGACCTGGCGGTCGGCGTCGGCGGGACCGTCGCGACGATCGCCGGGGCCGAGCTGCTCGGATCGATGCTCGGCGGCGGACGCGGCGGTGGCTACACGCCGGTCCCGATCTTCATGGGGTCGCCCGTGAACTCGACCCGGGCCCAGACGATCTCGGCGACGTACGAGTACCCCGTCATCGCCGTGAAGGGGATGAGCTCGTACCAGCCGAAGGACTACAAGTTCGCCCTCGAGGCCCGAACGTTCTTTGACAAGAAGGCGATCCCGGCCGGCGCCCAGGTGCTCAACGGCGACCTCGGCGAGGACGCGGCCCACCACGCCGCGGAGGCGTACGTGCGGCAGCTCCAGGGCGAGGCGGCCCATCAAAAGCACTCGATGGTCTCCGACCTGAAGACCGACGTGCAGGTCACGGACGGGGAGCTGCTCCACGTCCCGATCTGGTACACGCTCCTCGAACGCAAGGGCGAGAGGCACGGCGTGCTGATCGATGCCCAGGCGAACCGGGTGATCCAGACGGTCGCCCCGTAGGTCGGCGGATCATCCCCGACGGGATGCGGAGCGGCGACCCTCGCGGGCGCGGATCTCCTCGGCGTAGAACGACGCGGCGAGCGCCGCGTCCCCCGACCCGATCGGTAGGTGGACGGACTTCTCGTGCGCAAAGTACCCGAGGAGGGCGGAGGCGGCGGCGAGGCGGACCGCGCGGATCTTCAGCCGGGGGGAGAACGCCGGCTCGGCGTTCCGCTGCAGCGCTTTTTCTGAAACCCCGCGGAGCCGTTCGTACAAGGCCGGATCCAACGCCACGGACTTGGAGCGGAACTTCCCGGCGACGAGCGGGTGGCGGGTCTCGATGGCGTGCACGAGGGTGAGGTGGTCGCGCAACGGTCCGGCCCACGGGAAGTCGATCTTTCCGAGTTCGAGCCTCTCGGCGCTCGCTTCGACCGCGCGGAACCTCTCCCGGGTCATCGCGTGGAACCGCAAGAGCATTCGGTCCTCCAATGCGGCGAAGTTGGGATCGGTCATCGTCGTCGACCACGCCTCGTCGCCGCCGGCGCGCACGTTGTAGTTGACCGTGAAGAAGGAGCGGAAGGTGTACGGGCCGACCGTGCCGAGGGTCGTCTCCCACTTCACCTCCCGCTGTTCCATCACGAGTTTGAGCGGTTCGACCATCCCCTTGTACTTGAACCAGTCATTGAACTCCGGCACGATGAAATTGAACGTGCGCCCGGTGTAGAAGGCCCCGACGCGAAGGAACTGCACCGGCGTGATCCCCCCACAGTACCGGTTCCGCCCCGGGAGCCCGTGCGCCGGCACGCCGTGGCGGGGATCGCCGCGGATCAGGTCGTCGATCGCAAACGTCTTGCCGGTGCCGGGGGGACCGAAGAGGGCGAGATGGAATCCCGTACTGCCCGTCGTCCGTCCCGTGGGGGCGACGAGCGGCACGTCGGCGAGGGCGTACTGTTGGAGCAGCGCGATCAGCGAATCCAGGTAGAGCGCCTCTCCGAACAGATCCTTCAGATAGGTCGCGAGCGAATCGACGCTGAGGGTCCGACCGAACTCGACGGTCTCGTCGAGCCGCTCGGAGAGGACCTCGCGCAGGTGGCTGACGAACTCGGCATCCATGTCGTGGATCTCCTCGCCCTCGTCCGGCGCCCCCGCGAAACCGAGCGGCTCCGTCTCCTCGTGCCGGGCGAGCTCCTCGCGCAGCATCTGGAGGAGCTCCTCCGGGGCCACGACCAGGAAGGAGCGATCCCCTCGGGCCTCGCCGCGTTCTTGCAGGAACCCCCGACGCCTCAGCCGGAGCAACGTGCGGGACGGGTCGGCGAAGACCCGTTCGCGCCGAAGCCGATCCCTTAGCTCGGAGAGAGTGAACCGGGGCAGCGCTGCGATCCCCCGGGCCGAACGACGCCGCGTCGCCTCGGCGACGGTCTCCACGATCGCGCGGACGACCGGGCCTTCCTCGGCGTCGGTGGCTCCGGACTTGACGGTCGTCAACGCGCCTCTCCGTTGCGGCCGAGTCTATATCTACTCCGAGCCCGACACGCACCTGTGAACGGCTCCGCATCCGGGTACGAGCGGGAGCTGAAGCAGATCCTGCAGGCCGACCCCGAGTCGCTCGCCCGGTACTCCAAGTCGCTCCCCCCGGCGTCCCGCCCGGCCTTGACGCAGTGGAGCGGCGCGCCGTTCCTGGTCGTGCGCGCGGCCGGATCGTTCGGCTTTGACCTGGTCGCCCTGCGCAACGAATTTGCCTTCCCGATCGAGGTGAAGGCGTCCCACTCGGACACGATCCATTTCACCGCGGCGAGCGGCCGCGCCGCCGAGCAGTTGAAGGCGCACAAGGCGTCGGTGCACCGCGTTGGCCTGCTGGTCGTCTACGCGTTCCGCCGCGTCGGGCTGCGCAGCGAGGACCCGTGGCGCCTCTTCGGGGTCGGACAGGACGACGGCCGTGGACGACTCGGACTCGTCCGCCGGCGCCTCCCCTCGTTGGATACCACCCGAGAGGGGAACGCGGTGCTGCGCTGGCACGACGGGCTGCCGCTCCACGAGTTCCTGGATCTCGTCGGCGCCTTGATCACGCCCCCGGTCGGGGCCTAGCCGTGCCCGTCCACGTCACGGCCGCTGTCCCGGGGAAGGTCGGCCGACGTCCCGAGACGCTCGTCGATCTCCTGGCGGAGGTGGGGACCACCGCCCTGGAGCAGATCGGTCGCAAGGCCGTCGACCTCGTGGTGATCGGCAGCATGGCGGCCGGATCCCTCGCCGGTGTCGAGAACCTGGTGGGACACGTCACCGAACGGTTGAACCTCGATGACGCCGCGGGCGTACGGGTCGAGGCCGCCTCCGCCAGCGGCGCCGCGGCGTTCCACACCGCCGTCATGGAGGTACAAGGAGGGTACGCCCGACGCGCGCTCGTCCTCGCGGGAGAGAAGATGACGGGCCTCCCGACCCCGGAGGTCACGCGGATCCTCGCCCGGACACTTCACCCCACCGAGGAGGCGATCGGGGCGACGATGCCCGCGCTGGCCGCGCTCGTCGCCCAGCGGTACGTCACGCGCCACGGACCCGCGGCGATCGACGCCTGGAACGACGTCACCGTGCAGGCCCGGCGAGCGGCGAGCGGGAATCCGAACGCCCAGTTCCCCACGCCCGTCTCCCTCGAGGAGGTCGCCCATAGCCGCCCGATCGCCCCGCCGCTCGGTCTGTTGCACTGCGCCGCGATCTCGGACGGCGCGGCGGCCGTCGTGATCGAACCGGGCACCGGACCGGCCACCGTGCTCGGGCTCGGGCAAGGCCTCGACGCGCTCGCGGTCGTCGATCGCCCGGAGGTGACGAGCTTCAAGGCGACACGCGGCGCGGCCCAGCGCGCGTACGAGATGGCCCGGGTGACGCGGAAGGAGATCGACTTCGCTGAACTGCACGACGCCTTCGCCCCGTTCGCGCTCATCGACTTAGAGGATGTGGGAATCTGCGGGGCCGGGGAAGCCCCGACCTGGTTCTCGAAGGGCTGGACCGGGCCGGACGGCAAGTTTCCGGTGAATCCCTCGGGAGGGATCCTCGGGAGAGGCCACCCGGTGGGCGCGTCGGGGTTGCTGCAGCTCGCCGAGGTGGCGCGTCAGCTTCGAGGTGAGGCGGGCCCCTTGGCGATCCGCCAAAGCCCTCGTCGGGGGCTCGCGCAGTCGATCGGCGGGCTCGGGGTCCACAACTTCGTGACCATTCTCGGCGCCGGGGGAGGCGCGGCATGACCGGCGCCCCCACGGTCATCGTACTTCGCTGCGAGAACTGCCATCTGCGGTTCGTCCCCCGACCGGGGCGATGCCCGAAATGCGGCAGCGGCTCGCTGGCGCCCCACGCGATCCTCGCTCAGGCGACCGTGCTGGCGGCGACGGAGTTGGCCGTCCCTCCGCCGGACTGGCCGGCCCCGCACCGGTTGGCTCTCCTCGAGGCGGAGGAAGGTCTGCGCCTGCTCGTCGTCGTGCGTGGGGAGCTCCCGAGGATCGGGGAGACGGTGCGTGTCGAGTCGACGGATCGGGGGTTTGTCGCGATCGGACGCGGGGAGGGGGACGCTCCGGCAGCCGGCGCGGACCGGCCGCCCTTTGAACCCCCGAGGTGAGATCACCACAGGATTAGCAATCCTGCGCCTTACCGGGCTGGGCTATCCCCGCGCACGCAGCGCCACGAAGGGGTCGATTTTAAGGATTGGCGCAGCGAGCGCGAACTCCCGGACGGTCGGCGTCACTTCCGTTTTCCCCGGGTTCGTCTTGGGTTAAGTACCGCTCCCCCGTGGCATCGCCCAGCTCATGCGCGTGCAGAAGGTCGGTGTCGTCGGAGCCGGCACGATGGGCGCGGCCATCGCCGAGCTGTTCGCGTTCAACGGGTACCCCGTGGTGTTGAAGGACCTCACGCCGGAGCTCGTGGAGCGGGGTACCGCCAAGGTCCAAAGCCTCGTGCAAGAGCTCGTCGATTTTCAACTCCAACGACCCGAGAAGGAGATCCAGCGGATCCAGGCGCTGGGGCTCTCGCTCACGACCGATCAAC
>JAKIVR010000076.1 GCA_022750455.1 Thermoplasmata archaeon
CGGCGGGTTCATTACCGGCGGCATCACGGACGGCCTCACAGGACTGCCTGTACCGAACGGTCTCTCCCCCCTCGCCGATGTCTCGCCCGCGGGAACCGGCACCGGCGGGGGTATCGGAGCGGCTCTCAACGGGAAGTTCAACATCTCAAGTCCGGCCGGGTGGTTCTCGGTCACGGCCGTCGCGTCGGACTACGAGCCGAACGTCACCTGGGTCCACGTGAACGACTCGACCGTTCCGACGAGCGCGGGGACGATCCCCCTCGTGCCCGTCTCGTGGCTGTCAGGCCAAGTGCTCGACGAGAACGGGACTCCCCTGGAGTATGCAACGGTCACTACCTGCGAGATTGGCAGTGATGGATGTCGCCCCGTCCTCGAAGGGGGCGGCAGCAACACCTTCGGCGAGTACATCCAGACCCTCAGTGCCGGCCCGTTGCCGCTGGGGACGTACGAGGTCACCGCGAGTGCTCCCGGCTATGTGACCAACTCCACCTGGGTGAATGTCTCCGTGCCGGGACAAGACTACACGGCCCCCCCGATCAATCTGACCCCGTTCTTGGAGGTCCACGCCCACTCGCTCACTTCGGGATCCCTCCTCGGCGCTTCGGATAGCCTCCCTGATCCGTTCGAGTATCTAGTCGGAGAGCTCCTCGACAACAACTCTGGCGAGGGGATCCCGACGGCCACGCTCACCCTGAACTCCGTCCACGGGGGTTCGACGGTGTTGCAGGGGTCGATCACGGATGGCGGGGAGTTCAACTATACCGTGGCCACCGGCTCGTACTGGACCAACATCACCGCACCGCAGTACTACCCGAGCACGATTTTCCTCAACGTGAGTGGGCTCGTGCCCCAACTCTCTCTGGGGATGATTCGACTGGTCCCATTTGTCGGATTTGTCCGGGGTCAGATCGATATTGGTCCCGCCTCATGGCAATGGTTGACGACTGTCGACGGACTGGGCCCCAGCCAGGTGCAGGTGACGGTGTGTGATCAGACGATCCCCCCGGTCTGCAATACGGGAGAGGCGGATGCCAGCGGATTCTTCAACGTCACCGCCCCGTTCGGGTACCACGATACCATCGACCTCCAACCGAGCGGGAATGTCCCTACCGGGGTGGGTTCGGCGCCGTACGGGTTTGTGAGTGGCGTGTCGAACGCGAACGTGCTCAACGGATCCAACTCGGCCTTCGTGAGGACGAGCCTCGACATCTTTGGGGGGTTCACGGGCTCCGCATTCGACGAGAGCACGCAGAATCAGACCCCGATCCGATTCGGGACGATAAGCGTCATCGCCAGCAATGGGACGTACGGCCAAGTCGACGCGGAGGAACAGCTTGGGGGCGGCGGGGCATTCACCGTCTTCCTCCCCCCCGGGAAGATGGCGGCGGTCGTGGGCGGCTCGGCGTTTGTTCCGCTGAACTTCACCTCCCCGAAGGACGTGGGGGACATCACTCCGGGCGCGATCACTGTCCTGACGCCGATGTCCCTCCGACACTTCGGGTGGATTACCGGCAACCTCACGGCCCGCGACATGCCCTACGAGCAAGGGAACCGCTGGATCGAAGGTGCGGGGGTAAGCACCAGCTTCGACGACCCCGTCCTTGGAGCGACCATCGGAGGTCAGGCGAGCTCGGATGGGATCGGATACTTCAACGTCACGGCACCGCCGTTCCCCACGGTGGTGCTCGAGGCGACGGCACCGGATTTCAACACGACGTTCGCGTTCGATATCGATGTGAACCAGAGCGAAACGGTGACGCTTGCTGACTCACGCATCCCCGCGATGGTACCTTGGGGGTGGGTGGTGGGCACCGTCACCGACCCGATTCGGGCCGCCCCGGTCGATGCGGCGGGCGTCCTGGTAACCGATCCCGTGGGGATCTATCGATCCAACACGGGAATCGTCACCTCGGAGGATGGCCGATTCATGGCGGATTCGATCCCGGGTCACACGGACCAAATGATCGTCCAGCACTACGCCTACCTACCGAATACGAGCACGGTCAATGTCTCGGCAGGGAATGTGTCGAGCTTACGGTCGGTGAGTCTGACCGGATTGGGCGTTGTTGCCGGCCAGATCCTCGGTTTGCCGAGTGGCGCCCTGCTCGGAGGGGCGGTGGTGGATGTGTGCCCCGTCACCAGTCCGTCCTGCACAAATTTCGCGACCGTCGCCAATCAACAGGGAGTCTTCTGGGCTTCCGCCCCCCCCGGGACGGACATCGTCAGCGCCTCGTTCCCACAGTACGCCTCCAACGCGTCGGTGATCGTGCAAGTCGCCTCCGACAGCTGGGTCTGGGTCGGCACGATACAACTCTACGCGTTCGCGACGACTTCCGGCATGATCCTGGGAATCCCCTCGGGCCTCCCGCTCTCCGGCGCGGATGTGAGCTACTGTTCGACGGTGCTCGTTCCCGGAGAACCCACCGGGCCGTGCTTCACCACAGTGCAGACGAACGGGAACGGTCAATTCACAATCACGGCCCCGGGCGGGACCTACCTCCTCGCGCTCAGTGCGTACGGGTACGCATCGGCCTACATCCTCCTCTCGGTCCTCCCAGGAGAGCTGGCCGACTTCGGCACGCTGTTGCTCCAACAGGACGGGATCATTATCGGGAACGTCATCGGAGCAGACACGGACGCTCCGGTCCCCGGAACGACGGTATTCGCCTGCGCGACCAACAATGCCAATGCGTGCACGGGTTCCGTGGGGCTCAACGCGACCGGCAATTTCCTGCTGGAGGCGATGCCCGGGCCGTACCTTCTGATCGCCACAGCCCCGGGATATCAGGATTCGTACGAAGCGGTCACTGCCGTGAGCGGCACCGTCGCAAACGCCGACCCGATCGAGCTCGTCCCGGTCGGCTCTAGCCAGTTCTTCGAGGTCTCAGGAACCATCCTCGGATCCGTCAGTTCGACGCCGATCGTCGGGGCCACCGTGATCAGCGCGGGCGGATATGCCTCGGCCCCCACTGCCGGGGATGGGGCGTACACCGTCCTTGTCCCGTGGGGGGAATACGACTTCGTGGCGCGGGCCGCGGGATATGATCCTTCGTCGCTGACGGAGATAGTCCACGAGAATCTTACCGGCGTCGACTTCTCGCTCTATCCTTCCGCGTTCTCCGTAACGGGGACGGTCCGGGACGGGCTGACCGGAGGCGTGCTCGAGGGAGCCGAACTCAAGCTGACGCTGACGGGGGGCGAGTTGGCCACCACCGATGCCAACGGCGAGTTCACGGCGCTCCTGTCGAATGGTACGTACTCCGTGACCGTGGAGCTCGGCGGAGGCGCGGTCTACGAACCGCTCTCCTTTGTCCTCACCATTAACGGAGCCAACCTCCAGCGAAACGTCTCCCTGTTCCCCCCGTGGACGAATCTCTACGGTCTCATCGTCAGCGCGAGGAGTGGCCTGCCGGTAGCGAATGCGACCGTGATCATCACCGGGGTGACCTCCACGGGGCTCCCTTGGTCGACCACCCTTCAAACCTCCGCGCTGGGAACGCTCGGGATCGTCGTGTACTCGGGGAGTTACGTCGTCCAAGCCAATGCCACCGGGTTCGTGGGGGCCACCCAGCAGTTCGCACCCGTCGGCTCGAGCCAACAGATCACCCTCCTTCTCACGCCGACTCTGAATGAAGCGCCTACGACCGCCAACCCGACCCCATCCACGGGGACGGCCGTCCTGTGGTACGGTTCCCTGGCCGCCGTCGCCGCGGTGACGCTCCTTGGGGTCTTCTGGGTGACCCGCGGGGCTCGCCAACGTGGAGAGACCGTATGACCGGTTCGCCCTGCCCACCCCACCACCACAGGTCCCCCATCATTTCCGCCGGTGGACGGGCTAGCCGTGACCCCTCGGTGTCCCGATGAGGCTGTCCGCCGCGGGGCATTGCCCGGACCCGCGTCACCCCGAGAGGGGGGGCGGCCGGAATGCGCACGAAAAGCGCCGGGGCGTGGAGCCCTCATTGATCTACGAAGACATCGCAGCGGCCGGCCATTGCCCTGATCCCCCTCGAACCGCCCGTGCCTGGTCGTCGCCCGAGCCGGTGAGAGGGAGGATCGCCTTGTCGACCTGTACGGCCGCGTCGGTCCCGCGGTTCGTTCTGCTGGGCGCCGCGTTGACGGTTGTCTTCATCGCCATTATTAGCGGGGGTGTGAGCAGCGGAGTTTTTGCTGCCCCGACCGTCCACATCGGCGGCGGTCCGGCGACCCCGATGGGCCTGACCTCTGAACCCGACGCTACCGTCGGGACCTCCAGCACGGCGCCGCCGGAATTGGCGCTGAGCATCTCGGCCGAGCCGCACGCAATCTGCGCCTTCAATGGAATGACCTGTTCGGCCGGGGCCGGAGAGTCGCGCGTGACTTTGACGGCTCAGGCGCCGGTGGCGGGCGGCGAGTCGTGGCCGGATGTGCAGGTTGCCTTCGTGCTCGACACCTCGCCGTACAACGGAGATTATGATCCGTACTCCAGCAACAGCATGGGACTCGACCCTTGCGGGCAGGAAGTCATCCTCTCCAGCACGCTCTGTGAGGAGTCGAACGGCATCCCGTTCTTCGTCGCGAACGCCCAGACGATCGCGAACGCGATCCAGTCGGCCAATCCCAAGAGCGCGGTGTCGTTCGCTCTCGTAGACTATTACGCGACCCTGGACGCCTGGGATGACGGCGATGCCCCCCAATACCACGTGGATGTCTCCACCTTCGTCCCCGCCAGCGACTTCGGCAGCGCCGTCTCGAGTACCTTCCAGGCCACCCAACTCACGGGGAGCTTGGTCGGGGGTCGAGGCAAGGGTTGGGTCTACCCCGACATGGATTTGGACAACGCGTTCCTCGCGTCGGACGAGATTACGGCCCTCTATGGGGCGATCATTGGCAGCGGCCTCACCTGGTCGGACGGGACCCATCACGTCCTTGTCGTCATGGGAGACGGCGCCCCCCGCGCCCCCGGGTACGAGGAGAACTATTGCGTCAGCCCCTCGGAATACAACGAATATTCCACCCGAACGGGACCTGCCTGCGATTCGGGCACCTGCGAGCCGGTGTATGTCTTTGGCTCGCTCGCAAGTCCGAGCTGCGAAGGGTGGACCACCTCGCAGGACGGGAACCCGGCCGACTCGATCGCGGCGCTAACCCGTTCCTCCCCGACGTGCACGGACTCCGTGGGAGGGTCCTGCACCATCGACGCCATCGATTACTACGACGGGATCACCGATCCGTACTCGGCGGCCTGGCCTACAACGATCGATAATGTGGCCGCGAGCGAACTCGGGGGAGGGCCCGGCGGACCGGCGGTGATCGAGGACAGCGACCGCCAGCTTCTCGCAGGTTGCGCGATCGCCAGTGCGACAGGAGGGAACTGGGACGGTCCCGACTTCTTCACCTGCCCCGACGGCCAGTCGGGAACCCTGCAGTACGTCCCTCACGGAGCGTTCGATGCACCGACGACGACGAACCCGACCCTCATGGACGCGTTCCAAGACATCAGCTTTGGTCCGGTGGAGTCGACCTTGGTGGCGACGGGCACGCAAGTGCCCATGTTCAGTTTCGTACCGTACGGAAACGTCCAGATCGCCCCGAGCCCGCAGTTCCGCTCGTTGTGCGTGGAGGAGAATGGTGTGCTCTGGCAAGGCGGCCAAAGGTGCCCGGCGGCCCCTACGAATCAGACGAGCATTGCCGGGGAGCGGTACGTGGGGTGGAACTGGAGTGACAACCAGAGTCAGAACGCGATGTACCTCGGGGAAAGCTGGTCGGTGTCGTTCTGGGTCGTGGCGAATGGACCCCCGTACAGCACAGTTCCCATCGATGCCTGCGTCACCGTCTACTGCGAGGCCGGGGGTTCAACTTCCGTGGGCGGGGTCTACAGCGCGGCCACGTACATCCCCTCGACGAACGGCTCGGTGGTTTCGCCCTCATTCCCACTAGGGACCGTACAGGTCGTACAAGCGCCGTCCCCTTCGCCACCTCCGAACGCTCCGGGACTCGCGCCGAGTCCTCCAACGCCCGGGGGCGCGCCGACCTCCCCCCCCCCACCGATTCAATCCGTAACTCAGGTCGGTGCGGAAGTACCGATCCTCGAGCTGACGCTGCAAGCCACGGCGGTGGGCTTCCTCGTGGGATCGGCCGTTCGCGTGCAGCAGGCGAACCGTCCGATGAGCATCGTGAATTACGCAGGGAAACCGAAGAGCCTCCGATCGAAGTTCGATTCGGGTACTGGCGGCAGTCGTGCGGGCGTTGGGCGATTTGAGTGAGAGTGAAGTTTTCCACGTCCAGGGAAGTGGGACGTGGGCGATTCCATTGGCCGGTCTTCCGAGGGCCTGTCAGTGACCCGGAGGGCTTCGGTCCAGGTCCGATCGGACCCCATCTACTCTGAGGATCCGACTCTCCTCCAATCACCACTGGCCAGTGGGATTCGCAATCAGTAATCTCCAATGTCGCCTCCCGTTGCCCGCCGGAGGACTCCACTCCCGCTCCTCGCCCCCTGAACCCGTGGAAGTGTTTCCGTTAGGCCCTACAACTCTTCCTTGTACGTGATGACACACGCCAATGTCTCCGTGCTGGCCACGCCGGGGATCTCCCGCACGCGGGAGATCCATTCGCCGATCCCTTCGAGGCTCCTCCCGCGGATCTTGATGACAAAGTCCGGCCGACCGGTTACATCGTGAACTTCGACAACCCCCGGGATCCGGGCCATCGCTTCGCCAACAGCCTTCTGGTCGATCGATCCGGATACGAGGTTGACGATCGTGAATGCGGCCAGATCCTGACCCTCCGACTTTCGGTCGACGACCACCGTGAATTGCCGGATGACCTTGTTCTCGACGAGACGCTTCAACCGGAGTTGCACGGTGACCCGGGCAACGCCGAGCCGACGCGCTAGAACGGAGACGGGAGTCCGACCGTCGCGCCGAAGCTCCCCGATCAATCGATCATCGAGGTCATCCAATCCCACTGACCGCTCCTCGACGCTCTTTTTCGCGGCTTTCATGCTTCTAGCCGCCCTCCGCGGGATATCGGCCTTGGACACTTCGTCCGCGTCCGCTCGGAGAAGGGCAGCCTCATTGTCGTATCAATTTCGTAATCGAGTGCCAATTCGATAGTTCGCATATACAATACGCCTGACAAGTAGGTCAATCATGGCTGAATATAAGTACTCTTATCCGTCAAAATGCCTATCGGGCCACGTGACCGACGGGCGTACCACCGAGCTCCAAGCGGTCCGGCAGTTCGCGAGAGGCCATGCGGGGATTTTGGCGTGTAAGTTGGTCCCGGCTGCATCCGCACCGTCACGGATCTCGCGGAACCCCGATCGATCGTTGGAACAGAGCCTCGTGTTATTGCTCACGTTCACCGCGCTCGTCTCCGGCGCAAACGTGGGCGGTAGTCTGTGGAGTGGACATGCCCCATCGGGACCCGCGGTCATCCAGATGCCGTACGGAGCCCGGATGGGGGGAGCCATCGAAGGCGCGCGGTTGGTCCCCCCACTGGTGGGATCGACCCTCACGACCCTTCCTGGATCGGGGACGGTGGGTAGTACCGTGACCGCGACGGGGACAGGTTACGCGCCAAACTCTACTGTCGCACTCACAATTGGGGAGCAAGGGGTGGCCACGACGTGTTCGACAGACTCCACCGGCGCATTTCCCGGGACGACGGGCACTCCATGTCGCTTCACCGTTCCCGCCGCCCCTGCTGGGGCGGAAACGGTTGCTACGTCCACGTGGAGTGTTTCCGGCGAGGTCGTTCCGGGATCTGAGCCGGTGTGGGCCGCCTACGACTCCGAGAGTGGGGAGGTTTTCGTTTCTAATATTAACTCGAGCTCGGTAAGCGTGATCAACGACACGACCGACACCGTACTGGCGACGGTGGAAGTGGGAGTAGAACCGTGGGGGATGGCATTTGACACGCAACGCGGGGAATTGTTCGTCGCAAATTTCGGCTCGAACAACGTCAGCGTGATC
>JAKIVR010000077.1 GCA_022750455.1 Thermoplasmata archaeon
AGGAGAGCTCTGAAACTCCCGACCCGACTCCAAATCTGGGGCGGAACTTGTTCGACGACGTGCTCCCCGGTGGAGCCGGATTGGAATGACCCACGGCCCGATTTCCCCCTCTTCTCGAGCTTCGACTGCGGGGCCGCTGACCCGAGCTGCTAGTGCTGTCGGCCGACCACACGCGGCAGGATCCAGCCAGCACAGACTTCCAAGTAATCAAGCCTGTGAGCAAATTTACTCATCGTAATGAGCAAAATGTCAATCTCTGAAGGAGACCGAGCCTTCCGGAGGCGGCTCTTGGCCGATACCGCGGCCCCCAATGCGGGCCCTCCGGTTGATTCTCGTGCCACGGCCCCCTGAGGTTCCCGGTCTGGAATAGCGTTGGGGCCGCCACGAGTTCTCTACTGCGACGGGGGAGGTGGCGGCGGAGGGTACGGGGGAGGGTACTGTGGTGGGTTTTGAGGTGGGTACTGGGGCGGGTACTGAGGTGGGTATTGGGGAGGATATTGTGGACCCGCCCCCTGGGGTCCCGAAGGTCTCCTACGAAGGAGGCGGACAGCCCCGACGGCTCCGATCACGACCACAATGAGAACCCCGATGAGGAGGTACCCGTCGTCACCCGGAAGCCCGAGGAAACCCGCGGCCGTGCCGCTGCCTCCCGTCGCCGTTTGGGCGGTAATGGTGATCGCGACTTGGCTCTCCTTCGTGATGCCATTCAAGGAGACGTTGACGAATAGGCTCACAGTTCCCGCTGTGGAACTGGCGGTAAACGTGACCGAAGACGCCGTCGAAGAGTTCACGGATCCGAACGCGTGGCTCGTGAGCGACCATTGGTAGCTCGCACCGTTCGGGCAGGATCCACCGGAGCAAGTGAGCGTGGTCCGGAGGCTGATGGTCTGGTTCACCTGGAGGGTGGCGGGGGACGGCGAAAGAGCCACGGATGCGAGCGTCGGTGATACCGTGGAGGTGATCGTGATCGTCGCGGGAGAACTCATCTTGGTCACGTCATTCAGCGTGGCGTTGACGAAGAGGGTCTCCGCCCCCGTCGAAGCTTTGGCGGTGAAGGTGACCGCGGACCCGGTGGACGCGCTGAGCGAGCCGAGCGCACTGTTCGTCACCGACCAGGAGTAGCTGGTCCCAGCGCACGAGCCGGTGCACGAGGGGACGGCGGTGAGAGCTGTACTGCCCGTCGGCACAACGGTCGCTGTCGGGGGATTCACGGCCACGCCGGTGAGCGTGGAAGACGCTCCGGCGGTGATCTTGAGGACGTTGACTACCCCATCCCCCGCGTTGGCTACCCAGACCTCGCTCTTCGCGCTGTCGTAGACGATGGCCGTCGGCGCAACGTCGCCGGTGTAGACGTTCGCGACCACCTTGTTGGTACTGTCATTGATCGCGGTGAAATTGTTGCCTCCATTGTTCGCCACGAAGATGAATCCGTTGGCGGCGTCGTACGCCAGAGACTCGGGTCCATACCCGACCGGGATGGTCGCCACGACCTGGTCCGTGGTGTCGTTGATCACGCTCACATTGTCGTCGTTATAGTTGCCGACGAAGATCTCTCCCTTCCCACTGTCGTAGACCAGCCCGAATGGTCCCGAGCCGACCCCGATCGTCGCGGTGACCGAATTCGTCGCGTCGGAGATGACGCTCACGTTGGAGCTGGCACAGCTGCAGATTGAGCCGCTGTTGGCCACGAAGATCTCGCCTTTCGCTCCATCGTAGACCATGTCGATGGGGTTGATCCCCACCACCGGGCTCCCCACGAGCGAGTTGGTGGAATCCGTATAGATGGAAATGTTGCTCGGGCCGTATCCAGTCGCGTCGATCGAATTGGCCACGAAGATCTCGCCCTTGGCACTGTCGTAGAGTGCTCCCTCGGGATTGGTGCCCACGCTGTTGTTGAACGTGTTGACCACTTTGTTCGTGGTGGTGGAGATTACGCTGACCGAGCCTTGAAGATTGGCGAGATTGGAGCCTCCCTCGTTCACGACGTACATTTCGGATTTCGAAGAGTCGTAGGCGATCCCCACGGGGCCGATCTGGACCGGGATCGTCGCGGCGAGGCTGTTGGTCGAGTCCGAGATCACGCTCTCGTTCCCGAAGACATTCTCCCCGTTGTAGTTCCCGTTGGATACCCAGATCTCGCCATTGGCGGGGTCGTACAGCATCTGCTGAGGGGTCTGGAACCCGGTGATATTCGTGACCCACGTGCAGCAGGTCGCGGTCCCGGTCCCCTCCGGAGACGCCGTCCCTGTGGTCAAGTCTTGGTGGGCGGGCAAGAGGTTAGTTAGATGGGAGGAATTCTTGCCGAGGCTCCCTCCCAGAGGGGAGACAAGGAGCGCCGCCGTCCCCACGACCATCAGAGCACAGGCGAAAATGGCCAGCAACGCGGTTCCCGTCCTTCCTTTGCCATTCATACTAACGATTCCCGGGGATGCCGCCGCATCACGCACTCGATGGTTAAACTTGACGGGAGAACTCGTCCGCGGCCGGTCGTTCCTCGTGAGCTCTGGGTGGGATACGAAGGAGTCCGAACCACGGTCCGAGGCCCGTTGGCAACCATCCGCGCACGGGAGGCCGCTTTCGCGGTCTCAGTTGCGCTGAGGATTCGAGTCCGTTCGACCATCCACTCCGGGCAGGTCGACCACCTACTCAGGGGTCGCTGGGCGCAAGCATGCATGCACACTACTGCATGACGACAACCACCATCAGTCTCGAGCGCTCCGCGTATGAGCTGCTGAAGGCTCACAAGAAGGCCGAGGAGAGTTTCTCCGAGGAGGTTCACCGACTGCTGGGAGGTGCGAGCCCGGATCTGAAGGGATTCCTCGACATTGTCCCTCTCGAGGACGGGGCTACGATTGCCGAGGCAATCGAATCGATTCGGGAGGAAGACCTCAACCAGGAACAAACCAAGGCGCGTCGAGGGCGCCAGAAGCATGGGCGTCGCACTTGACTCGACATTGTTCATTGACCTTGCCCGTCGGCGCCCGTCGGCTCTCCGTAAGATCGAAGAGCTCGACTCGCGGCGCGATCTGAAGGTGGTCCCGACGCCAGTGGCATACGAAGTGCTCGCCGGAATTCTCCAAACGCGTCTCGGACGCAAGCATCCAAGTTCCGTGCTTGGATCTCGAAATTTCAGACCGCGGGGCTTGACTTGGCGAGCGCCGAGCGCGCCGCCTCCATTCGTGCGGAGCTTTCCCAGCTTGGAAGAGTCAAGGGGACTGGTGACATACTTACAGCCGGGATCGCTCTGGCCGGTGGGCACTCCCTGGTGACCAGGGACCTCGACTTTCGGGAGATTGCCGAGGTAACCGGTCTGGTGCTGGAATCGTACTAGGCCCCGCGGTCGATTGCGATTGCCCCCACGGCACCCTTTTTGTTGGGCCACCGACGGGAGGCAATGGAGGGAGATCAAACTAGATCCCTCTAAGCTGAACTGGTTGCGTGAGTGCACGAGGCCTCACACCTTGGCCGATCCGCACCCCCTGGCTGAGGCTGGAAAGACCTCGATATAGGTGTGCGGCATTGGCACTGAGGTCCGTAAGGGGAACCTGTGAGTAGCGTTGTCCTTCAAACACCTCGACTCGTTCTCCGAAGGTGGGCCTCTGCGGACGCCGAGTCGTTTCTCGAACTTTACCGCGAGCCAGAGATGTTTCGGTGGCTCGGGGATGGGAAGGGCCGGCCGCCGACCGATCTCGCCAGAGTCAGGGAACGTCTGACTCAATCGGAGTCCATCCAACCGAGCCTCGCCCTATGGGCCACCTGCGACAAGGCCACCGAGAAAGTGGTTGGCAACTGCGGCCTGGTCGAGACGGAAGAGTCAGGCGGAGTTGAACTGGTCTACCATATTGGACGTCCGTATTGGGGGATGGGATACGCTACCGAGGCCTCTCGGGCGTGCTTGGAGTATGGCCTGCGGACGCTTGGTCTCCCTCGAATCGTTGCGTTGGTCTACCCCGAAAACCATGCCTCGATCCGCGTACTCGAGAAAGTCGGCATGAAATCCGCCGGAGTTCGAGAAACCTACGGCACAACCCTCCTCTTGTTTGAGCAGAATGCGGGGACGAGCCTTCAGGTCGGATCTGTACCGAGCGGCGACTCGTCCCGTCCACACCCGTAGGGGCTCCGAGTTCTCCCCGATCCACGCGGGCCTAATGCACCTCCTCGACCGTGATCGGCGGGCCTTAGGGGAGTTCCAGTGCCTCGAGCGACTCCCTCCCCTTCGCGTCCCGCGGTTTCCGGGCGGCACCTTGCCTGCCCGCCGCAGCAGCAACTCGGGCTATCGATTCAATGAATTTGGCCTGCGAATAGACTTTATTTTAAATACTATCGACCGTTTCAATGAATTAATTCAGCGAATGGTGCTGACTAATGGACATGAGGCAGTACAAGTATCCAATCCCCGTCCGCCACAAGCAAAAGATTCCGTTCACTCCTAACATCGTGGTCCCGCAGGAGTTCAAGGCTTGGAACGATCAGATTGGACGCTCCGAAGAGGAGCTCAATCGTTACATCCTGAGAGGCAGCGACTACGAAGATCTCTTGGTGGAGGCGTGGGCCACTAACGTTCACCGGTCAGTCAGCATCGAAGGAAACCCACTTCCAATCGAAGAAGTGCGTCGACTCACTAGAAACTCGTTGGCGGGCAAAGTCGAGCACAAGCCCGATTGGCCAAGGCAGGAGGTCTTGAACCATCTCCAGGTTTACGCGGAGCTCGACTCGTGGGGTCACGACTGGACAGTCGATGCCATTCAGAAATTGCATCGATTTCTCATGTCGGACTCCCCGCCGGAAGTAGCGAGCGTGATTCGCCCGGGCGAGCTTCGCTCTGGTACCGAGCCTGGCGAGGTCACCTCCAGAACGGACGAGAGCGAAGTCTTGTTCGTCACTGCACCCGGAACCCACGTCAGAGAGGAACTAGAGTCGCTCATGGTTTGGGTAAACACGCATGCACCCGGGTTGCACCCGATCATCGCCGCTACCATCCTGTTCCACGAATTCGAAAGCATCCATCCCTTCGAGGACGGGAATGGCCGAACTGGCCGTGTCCTATTCCAAATCTATCTCCAAACCCACGGCCTGCCAAATTCCCACTTGTGTCTGGTCGAGCAAGAGCTAATGCGTGACCTCGAAACCTACTACGATGTCCTCGCGATCACGGATTACGAGTACAGCCAAGCGCGGCTTGCCGGGGCCTTGGAGTCGTACACCACTCTGATTGGACACTTCACTATTTCAATTCTCACGAGTTACAGGACGGCCGCGGAAAAGTGCCGGCAGAAGGATGTCTCAAAGGACCTCACCGAGACGGCCAAGCGGATCATCGTGGAGGCGAAGAGAATGCGCGGCTGGTTCTCGTTGGCGGAGGCGGTCGGTTGGGTTTCCGGATGCTCCCAATCTACTGTCTCGAACTACCTCAATGAGCTAACTAGGATCGAGGTGATGCAAGTCCGAGGAGAAACGAAGAGCCGGAGATTCGCATACGCGGACCCACTCAGGAATTTTCACGTGGCTCCTCCCAGCGGTGCCGCCGGAAGTCAGTCGGCAATCAAGCCGGATTCAATGGAACCCGTTGGGCCTCCAACGTAGGCTGGAGTCAAGAACGGGGACGCCTCACCGAGAAAGACCGGGTGCCAGCCAGTCCTGCCTGCACCGCGGCGGCAGGCAAATTGTCCCGGGAATTTTGGCTCGGTGCAAGAGACCTTGCGCCCTGGTTCAGCATTGAAAAGGGGGCCGCTTCCAGCCGCAGACGACCTCGGCAGGAACGGGCACGGTAGGTCTGTCATCGGGCGCCGCCTTCGGCCCGCTCTCTTCGTGTTCGGCCGAGGTCTCGGCGTCGGTGTCCTCGGTGCAGGTTTCTGAAGTTACCCATTGCGTGGCTCCCGGAAAGGTTTATACGAGAAAACGTGGCGCGTACCCCTCAGGATTTGTACAACTCGCCAGGTTAGAGTTCGGGGAGCCGCGCCGAGCGACGAACGGGGGGAAGGGCGAGCGACCGAAGGGAGCGAGCCCGTGGGGGGCCAGCGCAACCTTCGATACCCGGAAGGACTCTCCCGCCCTCCCGGAGGCCCCATGACCACGAGGAAGACCTGGTCGGTCGAAGAGAAGCTCCGCATCGTCATGGAGGGTCTCGAACCTCAGGCCAACGTGTCGGAGATCTGCCGCCGCCATGGGATCAGCGGGACGGCCTACTACGAGTGGCGGGACCGGGCCCTCGCCGGAATGAAGGCGGGCTTGACGAACAAGGAGGGGAGCGCCGAGACCGCGCTCCGCCAGCAGAACGGCCGCCTGAAGAAGCTCGTGGCCGATCTCTCCATCGCCAACGATGTGCTCCAGGAGCACTTGGAGGGCAACGGGGGAAAAAACGTCGGAGGGAGCTCGTGACCCACATGCAAGAGCGCGGGATCTCCAGTCGCTCTCGGGCCGCTCGCTACTCGGGCCTGGCCCGTCACGGTCTCTACTACCAGCCCCATCCGAGCTCTCTCCGCCTGGCTCGCCCCGACGAGGCCCGGGCCCGCGCCGCGGTGCGGCGCGTGGCCTTCGCCCATGTCACCTACGGCCACCGTCGGGTCTGGGCGATGCTTCGCCGAGATGGGTGGACGATCAACCGCAAGCGCGTGCTCCGCTTGATGCGCGAAGAGAGGCTCCTGCGTCCGGCCCACTTCCCTCGCCCCCGCCTTCCCGCCACGGGAGCCGTGGAGGCTCCCGAGCCCAATCTGCGGTGGTACACCGACCTCACCTACGTCGACACGAGCGACCGAGGCCCGTGCCCACTGACCTCGATCATGGACGCGTGTACGCGAGAGATTCTGTCGTGGTCGTTCCTTCCCAACTGTGGAGCTGTGGAAGCGTTCGAGGTGCTCGAGAAAGCGGTGATCCGCGAGTTCCCCCACGAGCTGCGAGCTCCGGGAGTGGTCCTGCGAACCGACGCGGGCTCGCAGTTCATCGCCCACAGTTTCCGAGAGGGAGCGAAGTCGTTGGGAATCGAGTTGCAAGCGATACGCAAGAAGAGGCCGGAGGACAACGGGATGATCGAATCGTATCACGGGAAGTTGAAGATGGACTACCTGTGGCTAAGGGAGCCGCAGAGCTTCGTCGAGACCCGGGAGCTGTTGGAGGTCGCGCTCCGCCACTACAACGAAGAGCGACACCACTCCTCACTGAATTATCTCACACCGACCGAGTTCGCCAAGAAGAAGGAGGAACAGAGAGCATGAGCGAGCGAGACGAGGGAGCCATCCCTCCCCAAACCCTACCGTACGTAGTCGTACAAAACCGGTGGGTACACGTCAGTCCCCCACCTCAATGGATTCCGGATTCCTCCCGGGACATTCCCCACGGGCTTGCGGGTCGAGGTCCGGTCGATGTCAATTGCCCACACGATCAGAGCCCTGCGACGGGTGCTGCTGGCAGCCGGATTCCAGGTCGCGGACCAGCGTCCGCCCGTCCTGCCGGTCACCCACCGCTGGATCACCGATTCAACTCCGCACGGTACGATTCTCGCCGAGAGGGACATCGTCTCCATCCCATCCGGCCTTCTCGAGCGGCAGCGCTACTGGAGCACCGGAATCCTCATCACAATCGACGCGGACGATTCAGCCGCGTCGGCGAGCGGCGTGACAATCGAAACTCAGGTGCTCCATGTCGTAGCCATCGAAGGGGGGTCGATCCTCTCCCGATTCGAGCAGGGCAAACACCACATCTGGCGGAAGATTGAGCGCGTCGAAGCGGCTCCCGGCGTGAGCTCGGCGCTCTCCACCTTGGTCCAAGCCCTCCAGACACCTTCAGCCCAGGAAAGGGACGCCTGGTGAACGGCCCTAGTGTGCTGTCCTCTTCAGATCTACGTTTAACCGGTTCCAGCGCACTTTCTCGAGGATTTTGTCGGCGGTAGCGCGCCACATGAATGGTCGCGGCACCTCGTTGTATCGCTCGATGTACAGCTTCAGTGCCTCGATC
>JAKIVR010000078.1 GCA_022750455.1 Thermoplasmata archaeon
CCGCGGAGAAGAACCCGTTCGTCGCGCTCGTGGCCAGGACCGTGGAACCGTTCGGTCCCCCGGCCTCGATCTCCGCCTCGGCCACGACGGAGTTCGTGAGACCGTCCCGGACGATGCCGCTGAACGAGTACGCGGTGGGAGAGAGGTCGAACAAAAGGCCCGAGACGTCTTGGTGGACCGTCACATTCTCCACTTGAGACTCGTACCCCGCCTCTCGGGCGACGAACTGGTAGGTTCCCCAAGGGACTTCGAGCGAGAAACCACCGGAAAGATCCGTCGGAGACGAGACGTAACCCCCTACGCTGATCACGGACGCGCCCGAGATGGGAGTGGAACTCTCGGCGGCGACCACCGAGCCTGAGACGGAATACAGCACATTCGACCCAATCGGCTCCAGCTCGACCACACCCAGTGAGGTGGTGAATCCGGTCTGGGCCTGCACGTGGAGGTATAGGTCCTGGTAGCTCGGGGCCGTGACCAGGACGACGTACGACCCCGGGCTCGCCTGGAAACGGAACGTCCCCTCCGAGTTCGTTTGAACAGTCGGAGTGCACACCGGGAAGTTCCCGCTCGTGCAGGCGTCTACCAAAGCGCCGGGCACGGGAGCGGAAGTATCAGATCCCACCACCTCGCCCGTGAGAGTACCGTCTTGCAACAGGAGTACGGAGCCGAGCTGGACCTGTTCTCCAGCCGAGAGCGAGAGCTGGAGGTACGTCGAGGCGTATCCGGACTCGTTCAGCTCCAGAATGTACGTCCCGGCCCGCGCGGAGATCGAGAACTGCCCGATCGAGTTCGTCTGGACAGTCGAGAAGCACGGTCCCGTCACTTCCCCTGGGACGACCAACGGGGAGCAGAAGCTGACGTTCGTTTCGGGCAAGGAGAGGCCGGACGGGACCGCCAACACCGTCCCCGTGACCGTGGCGTACGCCGCCAACCCGACCGAACCGATCCACTCCCACGAATCCGAAGGGACCTGCACGAGGATGGAGGCGTTGGAGGTGTATCCGGCGAACGACGCCTCTACGAGGTCCGCCCCCGGAGGAGCTAGGGCCCAGAAGACGCCCTCTTGGTTCGCTTGAGTGGTAAAATTGCTGCACGCGGGGGAGTGGGTCGAGCAGACGGAGATGGCGGCGCCTCCGAGAGGCTGCCCGCCGGGGTACCCGATGACCTGCCCCGCGACGACCCCGGTCCCGGTCAGCTCCACAGCTCCGAGCGCGGTGAGGTTCCCCGCCGAGATCGCCACCGTCGTGGTGTTGGTGAGATATGCATCATGTCCGACCACCATCTGATCGGATGGGCCGGGGATTCCATCGGCCATGAACTGGCCAGACTCGGAGGTCACCAATCCCGTGTTCGACTGGAAAATCCCGGTAGGGTCCGTCACCAGGACGCTGGCGGAGTCGATCGGGACCCCGATCGTCGGATCGGCCACGGTACCCGAGACCCACCCCCAGGGCACCATCGGGGGGAGTGCTCTCGGACCCACATGGGTCGTCTCGCTCTGATTCACCTCGACCTCGAAGGCGAACGTCGTGTTGTAGTCGGGAGCGGTCGACTGCAATGTGACGCCATCGAATGGCGGCGCGGTGACGTTGAAGTACCCGACACCGTCGGACACGCCGTCTCCTCCGACATTCCCGCCGAGAGCGAGGTCGTAGTACATCGTCGATACTCCCGCCCCCGGCACCCAATCGTCCCCTTGCCGGTACGGGATGACGCTGGAGGAGAGGTTCCCGACGATCCAACCAAAGTGCGCCAATGTGGCGGCAGCCATCGTCTCGACGTTCCCCGGGGTCACATTTCCGAGATCCTGAGGGGAGGTAAAATTCCACGGGACGTACGCCGAACCAGTGAGCTCGCCCGCGACCGTTCCCGGAGGCACGAAGAGAGTGAATGCCCCTCCGCCGCCAATCTGCTCCGCGGCCGCGGCCTGACCGTTCGTCCGGTTGCTGACATCGACGCCGATCGATCCGAATCGCACCGGGGTCCGGTTCTGCGTGCTCTGATCCAAGGCGATGCCGGTGATCCCCCCGAAGATGTCGAGGCTCGCGTGGACGAAGGTCCGGTTCGACCCGTTGATCACGTTCGCGTTCGAGCTGCTGTTGAGGAATCCGTACGGGGCGGACCCGAGGCCCGCCGGGACGTTGCCCGTGGGCTGCAGGAGGACCGAGTCGTGGTATCCCCACGGTGCGCTCACGTTGAAGAACCCGCTCGAGTCCGCGAGTCCCTGCCCGCAGACCGTCGGAGCGAACTCGAGACAGATGGTCAGAGAGACCTTCCCCGGACCGAGCCCGGACGCCGTGGTCAAGGAACTCCACGGGGCGATATCGACCTGCCCGACGACGTACCCCACGAACGGGACCAGGTGGAGGACGCCGAGCTGCAACTGGGGGACCAAACCGCTGACGTTCAGATAGACGCTGAGAGGGTAATAGTTCTGCGCGGTGAAATTTGCCCAGTACTGCCCCGTCGCGACGGTGTAGTTGAATGCGCCTCCATCGGTGATCGAGCCCTGCAGGAGGATCGTCCCGCCGTACACGGAATTGAGGGAGATCGTCGCAGTGGGAATCCCCTCCCCAGTCTCGTTGTCGACCAGCTGACCTACGAGGTACTCGTCAGGATCGCGGGGTGGCGGGAGGCCTCCGGCGCTCGGGGCGTAGTCCGAACCCAGATGCACTTCGAGGAACGGGGTCAGATTGATGGGCGAGGCATTGTAGTACTGGCCGGGTTCGGTGACGTTCACCCAGGTGTTGTTCGCCACATACCCCGGCGCGCTGGCGCTGACGACGTAGGTCCCGAGCGGCAACGGTCCGGCTGCCAGCTCCTGACCGTATTGCCCGAACGTGTTAGTGTCCCCTCCGTTGAAGACCGGTTGGCAGCTACCGCCCCCGATCTCGCACGTCTCGACAGTGGCGTACCGCAATGGGGTGCCGTTGACATCGAACACCTGACCCGCGAGCCATGAGACCGGATCGAGGCTCAGGTTCCCGGCCTGCGTGGCGACCGGGGAGTCGTTCGCGTGCACCCAAGTGACATTGGGGACGTAGTCGCCGGCGACCGCGGTGATCGCCAGCCACCCGGGGGTGGAGGTGATGTTGAACTTCCCGCCGACCACTCCGGAGGACCCGCCTCCCGTCCCCAGTCCCGCCGGCGTCGCGGACGCCAAGGGGGAGAGCCAATTCGGAATCAGCAGCCCAGAAAGGCGGTCCGTCACGTTCCCGGTGATGAAACCGCTCGAGAGGTTAATCGAGGAGACATGGTTCGTGGTCACCGCCGAGAGAGCGAGAGGAGCCCCAGTGAACACGCCCGGGGGTACGTCAAGCCACGTGACGTTCGTGCCACCTCCAGGCGAGCTGACGAATAGCTCGTCGGGGCCCGGGAAGACGGCCACGCAGAACGTGTTTCCGGCGTGGGCCGCGTCGGGGTTCGGGCAGCCGACCGGATCGTCCGGACAGAACGCCCAGTTGCCCTGCTCGCTTGGAGTGCATGGATTCGTTCCCCCCGTCGCGCCATTGTACGTCCCCCCGGTGGTGTTGATCGGCGCCGAGGACGGAAAACAGACCTTCGTTTCATCCGTAGAGCAGGCGGTGACGGTCCAGGAGTACCCCGGCTCGACGAGGCCGGTGACATACGTCCCGGCCGTCCAATCCAGTTCGCCGACGCTCGTATACTCGTCGGGTGTGACGTTGGCGTACGTAGCGTTCACGTAGACCGGTAGGGCGTCCGGAATCGGCCACGAGGGGGGGAATGTGCATTGTCCCTCCGTGTCGGGTTGGATGTGGACGCTGACCCGAAGGGGCGGGGCCAACGCCGCGAAGGGGGAGCCAGCATACTGGCAACTGGTGAGGCATGAGTTCGAGGTCATGTTCGGCTCCGGATCGAAATACTCGAGACCGCCCCGGACCTCGAACGCCGGAAGGTAGCCGTCGAGGCTACAGACGGTCAGGATGTACATCGCCGCTCCCCCCGCGACCGAGTCGTACCAAGGCGACGCTTGCACGCTCGTGGGCCATGTGAAGCCGTTCGTTCCGTTAACCGCCCCATCCGGAACGAGCCAGACCGGGCCGAGATCCACCGTCTGGCCCGGAGATTCGGCCGGAATATAGATCGGGCTCGCGTTCTGGAGGTAGCCGTCGGCCAAGATCGTGATGGTGTCATTGCCCGGGGGTGCGATCGCGGTCGGGCACCCGAACGTCACATCCTCCAAACAGTTCGTGCCCTCGCTTTGCACGGTCCCCTGGGTGAACGCCACGCCGGTCAATCGATTCTCGAACTGGATCGAAACACATTGGCCGCTCGTGGCATACGGATAGCAAGTTCCGGTCGGTAGCGGTTGCTTCGTGACCGAGTCATACGGGATCGCCAGCACGCGCACACCGACCGTGAGGTAGACCGTGTACGGGAGAGAGTAATGCTCCCCGGGATAAAGATCGACGTAGGTGTCGTTCGCCTCGTAGAATCCGGAAGCGCCGGCCTCAGGAGTAAAGTCGATTACCGCCGGGCCCGGGGGAACGGGGACCCCAGGGGTGTTGAAGCAGCCGTTGTTGGTGTTGGTCGTGACGGGCGACAACGCCTCGAGACGGCCATCCCGGCTGTATCCCGCGACCTGGATGTCGGCGGCGGGCTCATGCTCCGGGTCGTCACCCTTGACGCAGCCGGATACAATCGCATCAGGGACCATGTAGATGATTCCGGTCGATACAGTGGCGCCCGCCGAGACGTTGAACAACGTCGTCTCGTTGGTCATGTTGGCACCGACCTGGACCGTGACGATGATCGTCCCTGGTTCGACTCGTGTCAAGATGAACCCGCCCGAGTGGTTGGTGCTGGCGATCGGGCACGCGGCAATCGAGGTGCAGGCCCGCCCCACAGTCTCCACGGAGACCGACGCGCCAGAAATCGGTACGTTGGGGGATGGACCCTCCAGTACGGTGCCCGTGATGATCACGAGGGTCGAACTGTCCATCGGGATCACATTCCGCGGGTTGGCCGAGGCAGGGCCATTCGGGGAATCCGACGCGGGGGAGGGTTCGCTGGCGTTCGGTGGCCCCGCGAAGAGGGGTCGTCCGGTCGGGTGGAAGTCAGACCCGATGGCGCGCTGGCCCAATGGGTTGGCCCCGGCGAGGCCGGGGACGACCTCCGGGCGGTCCGAACCAAGAGGAAGGCGGAGGCTTGGTGACGCTGGCATGGGATGGGCTGAACTGGCCGCCAGGTCCGAGACAGACGGGGCCCCGAGGGTGAATCCGACCCACCCCGACGCGATCATCACGAGGACCGTCCCCACCGCGAGAACCGGGAATCGTCCTCGATTCCATGAAGGTACGGTCTTCGCCTCGACCCTCACAACGCGCGGGCGCCGTGGACCGGCTTTGCGAGAGATGGTGCCTATGTCCATGAACGCTCGAGGTCGTGCCTCGCGCTTCACAGACTACGCGCGATCGAAGGAGGGCTTGACACGCCACATGAAGGTCATCACCTCCTCTTGAAGATTCACGCGTGAGCCAGGACTCATCAACGGCTGACACCTCCTCCATGAGGGGAGGCCGCTGAGCCGCTGCGGGCGGCGCCGAGCTTCCGTCAGACGAAGCTACGGTTATTAGACCGGTTCAGGTCTCAAGATGAGTATGGTACAGGGCGGACCGAGGCGTCGTTCGCCCCGTCTCTTCGTCCGTGCCGAACGAGGCCGACTATCGGCCGGTCGAATTCAATCCGGTACCGAGAAGCCTGAACTCTCGAGAGCCCGCGTTCTCGCACGGTCGCTCGGGTGCGATCGGTCATCGACCTTGGTCGCCTTGATCTTGTTCGCCCTCCTCGTGGCCCCGACATCCCCCATTCGCGGGGACGACCAAAATGTCCGGATTGCCTTCGAAACGGCTCACCCTGCAGTCCCTCCGCCCCCCTCGTCACCTAGCCTGACGCTCTCCGCGACGAACGGCACTGTGGGCAGCACCGTCGCCGCTTCGGGCACCGGATTTGCCGCCAACTCCACAATCACGTACACCTTCGCCGGGCTCGGAGTGGCCGAGAGCTCCCCCTGCACGACCGATTCCAACGGGAATTTCCCCGGCAGCTCCGGGACAAACTGCACGTTCACGATCCCGGCGGCCCCAGGCGGGAGTGAAGTCGTCGCTGCCGTGGGCGGGACGTCGACAGTGGGGGTGGCTGTCAGCGCGAAACCCTCGGATCTCGCGTACGATTCCGGCACGGGGCAGACTTTCGTCCTCAACTCAGGGTCCGACAATGTCGAGGTGGTCTCCGACACACTGAACACCGTGGTCGCGACCGTGGGGGTGGGAAGCGACCCATACAGCGCCGCGTACGACTCAAGCACGGGACAGATCTTCGTAGCGAATGAGGGTTCGAACAACGTGAGCGTCATTTCTGACACGACCGATACCGTGGTCGCAACGGTGACCGTCGGAAGCGCCCCATACGGAATCGTCTACGACTCCACCGTGGGCGAGATATTTGTGGTGAATCACGGCGGGGACAATGTGAGCGTCATCTCGGACACGAGCGATACGGTGGTCGCTGGAATCGGCGTCGGAAGCGATCCCTACCGAGCTGCCTACGACTTCCGCACGGACGAAGTGTTCGTCTCGAACTACGGATCAAACAATGTGAGCGTCCTCTCGGACTCCACGGACACTGTCGTCGCCACGGTGGCGGTGGGCAAGGGGCCGGTCGGGCTCGCGTACGACGCTGGCACGAACCAGGTTTTCGTGACCAACTTCGGATCAGATAATGTGAGCGTTGTCTCGGGTACCGCGGACGTCGCGGTAGCGTCGGTGCCCGTTGGGTTGGGACCGTATGCGGCCGCGTACGACCCCGGCACGGCGGAAATTTTCGTAGCCAACTACGACACGAACAACGTGAGTCGGATCGCGGAGGCGACGGACCTTGTCGTCGGAACGGTGCGGGTCGGGACCGGGCCCTGGGGTGTGGCGTATGACTCCGGGACAGGGAACATGATGGTGGCGAACTTTGTTTCGGACAATTTGTCGATAATCGCTATCGGGGAAGCGACGGCCCAGGTGAGGCTGTATCCCGGACTCGCGCTCGCCACCACCACCGGCAGTGCAGATGTGGGGCAGACCGTCACCCTCCGGGGAAGCGGGTTCGGAAGCCTCCTTTCGATCACCTCGTTCACCCTCGGATCGTTTTCGATCGCCTGCTCGGGAGCTACCAATGGAACTTGCGTCGGGGGGGCTCTCGTCGCCAATATCGACGGTTCCTTTGCCGCGCAGTTCACGGTCCCCCCGCTCGGGACGTCCGGTGCGTACCCGGTCGTTGTCACTGACAGCTCGGGCAATTCTGGGACGGCCTCGATCACGTTCGACACCGACCCCACCGCCTCGACCCCGACTGCCACCCCGGGGACTATCGATCTTGGGCAATCGACGAGGTTGAGCGTGCTGGCCGCTTTCGGGTCGGGGGTGTACCGATATTCCTGGTCCGGATTCCCCCGGGGTTGCAGCGGCGCGGTGCCTTTGATTACGTGCTCTCCCGAAGCCGCCGGGAACTACTCGGTCTCGGTGCGGGTGA
>JAKIVR010000079.1 GCA_022750455.1 Thermoplasmata archaeon
ACGAACTCCGGGACGAGCTGGGTGCCGTCGGGCGCGAAGGTGAGCTTGAACGCGTCGGCGGACACCGGGTACCACTTCGTCGGCTGGTCGGGTACGGGCAACTCGAGCGTGACGGCTGCCACGACCGAGATCAACGTGACGTTGACGAGCCCGGACGCGGAGTATGCGACGTTCGCACCGAACGCGACGCCGGTGTATGTGGTGACGGTCGAGGCGACAGGCCTCACGGCCGGGGGCACGTATTCGGTGATGTTCAACGGGACGACGTACAGCGGGAGCGGGACGTTCGCGCTGCCGGCATATCTCGGCGGGGATTACACGATCTCGGTGCCGATCGCCTATGACAACACGAGCTCTCTAGTACGGTTCTGGCCGGAGTCGTTCACCTCGACGCTCGGGACGGGCCCCGGTGGGACGTACAACCTCGATGCCAACGGCGGCATGATCAATATCGTCTTCGCGACACAGTATGCCCTGCAGGTGAGCACGTCGGTCGGCGGAACGGTGAACCCGACGACGGGGACGTACTGGGAGACGGACGGGAACCAGACGACGCTGACGGCAACGCCGACGGCCGGGTACATCTTCGACGGCTGGAGCGGCACCGGCGCCGGGTCGATGAACGCGACGACGGAGGTGCTGACGGTGACGACGAACTCTCCGATCGCGGAGGCGGCGCTGTTCTCGACGTTCATCCCGCCCCTCCCCGCGACGTACGTGCTCACCGTCACCGAGACCGGACTGCCGAGCGGGACCGATTGGACGTTCTCCGACGGGGTCACGGGCACGGCGTCGACCTCCGGGAGCGCCGTTCTGTCGGGGCTCAACGGCACCTTCACGGTGACCGTCCCGGTCGTTCGCATCGGATCGGGGGACCAGTATCTGCCGAGCACGCCGAGCCAGCCGGTGACGTTGACGTCGCAGAACCAGTCGGTGAACATCGCCTTCTCCGGCCAGTATCTTCTGACCGTCGTGGCGGGAGCCGGCGGCACGGCCTCTCCCGGGACGGGGTGGGTCGCCCAGGGATCAAGCGTCTCCCTGATGGCGACGCCGAACACCGGGTACTCGTTCGCCGGCTGGGTCGGTACGGGCGGCGGCAACTACACCGGTAGCACGGCGACCGGATCGGTGACGATGAGCTCGGTGATCACGGAGACCGCCCAGTTCACGCAGAACAGCGCCAGCACCGTGGGGCCGGTCACGGCCCAAACGAACGGCGCCCCGCTCCCGGCGTACCTGCCGTGGGTGGCGCTGGCGGCGCTGTTGGTCGTTGGCCTGTTGGCCGGGTACCTGATCAGCCGCAAGGGAAGCAGCAGTTCCCCGCCCCCACCGCCTCCGTCGGACGCCGCGGCGGCGCCGGTCGGTGCGATGGCGGGTGGCGCGCCCGAGATGGGAACCGACGCCCCCGAGTCGCCTCCCGCGGAGTACGACGAGTCTCGATAGGCGTTGGGAACGCTCCTCCGGGACGCCTCGGGCGGCCCACCGGGCCGAAGGCCAAGCGGTTGGGATCGAGCGCTCGGGCCGATATCCGTAGCGCGCTCTCCACGACGAGCTGAGGCGATTTTCTCGGCTCGGCGAAGGTCGTCACCCACTACTGTATGTAGGACGAGGGAGTACGCCACGCCGATGGAAAAGCCCCGCGCGCCGGGCTCGGTGGAGCCTCCCTTCTCCACCGAGCCGCGGTCGGTCGGCCGTTCTCTCCGGTCGGCGTCGCGAGGGCTCGAACGGAGCGGCCGCCGCCAGTGGATTGTGTGGATCCTCTTCGCGACCGCGGTCTCGGGGATGTTCCTCGGGGTCTCTTGGATCGGAGCGGGAACTGGGTCCTCCGCGTCGTCCCTCCGGGCGCACCTGAGTTCGACGTCGACCTCGTCTCCGGGGGCGATCCCGGCCCCGTTGGCCGCGGCGGGCAGTACGGGGACGTTCTACCAGAACGACTCGAGCATCGCCTTCGCGTCGTTCGCCTCGAAGAACAAGGTCTGTCAACCGACCTCCACGTACTGCGATCTGAGCTACGAGGAGGCGAGTTCCCCTGATCTGCTGAACTTGGAGGACGGCAAGGTCGGAATGTCGTACCAGGTCGTCGTGAACACCACGCAGACGATCTGTGGATGGACCCCGAACGAGACGGTCTCCCACATCGGCTTCACTCTCTCCTCCAATGGGGGGGTCTCGTTCGGCTCCCCGGCGTATCTCGGCGACAAGAGCAGCACCTGCCCGTACAATCAAGAGCTGGAGCCGTCGTTCACGACGAACAGCTCCGGCTCCGTCCTCGGGGTCTACATCGGGGCCGACTCCAATGCGACCGACTTCGGGAACCAGAGCGAGTCGTACTACGTCTGCACCCAGTACAGCTGCTACTACACGGCGCCGTTGGATCCGGTCAACGGATACACCAACCGCACCGCCGACGCGGTCATCTTTGTGAACTCCTCGAACAACGGAACGACCTTCTCCAACGGGTCGATTCTGCTGTCGGGTTCGAACCTCGCCCGTCCGGCGATCGCCGCGTTCGGCGAGACGATCTACGTGGCGTACGAGAACATCAACAACTCCACGACCCCGCTGCCCGGCGGTGAGTACTGGCCGATCTCGGTGAACCTGATCGCCTCCACCAACGGGGGGAGCTCCTGGAGCGCGCCGGTGACGCTCCCGGGGGAGAACGCGACCGATGAGTACAACGCGATGTCGCCGTCGATCTCCATCTCCTCGAGCGGTGCGGTCGCCGTGGCGTACGACACGAACCGGACGTGCCTGGCCAACTGCACCTCCGCGACGCTCGGCCCGATGTCCAATTTCGGGGACGACGTCGTCGCCGCGACCTCGACCGATAACGGGTCAACGTGGGCGTTGCACACGATCTACCATGCGACCGGGGAGCCGACCCAGACGTACGAGTACTGCTCGACGTTCACCTGCGCCCCGGCGCAGTCCTCCTTCGTCTACGACTACCGATACGCCGACAACGATCAACCCGGGCTCAACGCGCTGTTCGAGTTCGCCCCGCCGACCGCGGTCGCCTGGAATACGACGGGTTCGAACCTGTTCGTGGCGTGGGGCGGCTCATCAAACCAGAGCGAATACTGGGACGACTGCTCCTACTGCTACGAAGCCGGGTGGTTCAACTACGGCTATCAGGGCCTGTACGAGGCGACCTCCTACGACGGCGGGATGACCTGGTCATCCCAGCAGCTCGGATACACCGGGGGCTCACCGGGGGAGGACGGGGATCTCTATCCCTTGGACTACTACAACATCGGTCTCGTCGTCGCCAACGGGACAGCGTACCTCGCGTACCAGACCTCGAACAGCTCCGAGTCGTACGAGAACGAGCCGGGCGACACGAACCTGTGTGGATTCCCGCAGTTCGACGCCTACGACGGCCTCACGGGCGAGTGGCTTCGGAACAGCACCGACGGACGGAGCTGGAGCTCGCCGATCCCCACAGTGCTGACCGGAGGACCCGGCGACGTCACCGTCTTCCCGGAGCTCGGCTATCGCTCCTCGGTCGTCGTACGCGAGGGCAAGCCGATCGTCGCGACGAGCCTGCCTCCGATCTGCACCGACGAGGAGTACGGGTACTGCTACAGCTACACCGAGGGAAGCTCCTCGTACCTCGACGTGGCGACCGTGACCACGGCCGCGTCGATCTCCCTCACCATCAATGAGAC
The DNA here is from genome assembly GCA_022750455.1 of Thermoplasmata archaeon. Lineage (GTDB taxonomy): Archaea > Thermoplasmatota > Thermoplasmata > Lutacidiplasmatales > UBA184 > JAKIVR01. The sequence continues at coordinate 3,669 of JAKIVR010000079.1, forward strand.
CGGGGTCCCGATCGGCACCGCCTGGATCGTGGAAGTCTCGGGGAATCTCTTCTCGAGCAACAACAGCTCCCTCACCGTGACCAACGTGCCGAAGAACGGCCACGTGATCGTCGAGCCCGTCAGCCCGTTCTTCTCGAACGGCACCGAGTACACGGCCTATACTGACGGGGGTAGCTTCGTCTTCCCCGCGGACTCCACGGTCTCCATTGGCTACACCGCCATCGAACCGTTCCACTTTGTGCTGAACCCGTCGGCCGTCGGGGACTTCCAGGTCTCGCTGTCGAACGCCACCTACGGGTTCGGCTTCTACTATGAGGAGGGTACGGAGCTGGACTGGACCGGCGCCTCCTACGTTCTGGCACAGTACTTCTACGGGTGCCCGATGCCGTGGTCGCTCCCGGTCGGATTCGTGATGAACGTGAGGAACTCCGATCAGTTCGGGTCGAACTTTTCGTACTCCACCGACGCCGTCCCCTCGTACTGGTCCGGGATCGGCAACGGGAGCTACTCCGGCCTCGGGGACAACTTCTCGGTCGTCATGAACAACTCGATCTACGAGACGATGTGGACGCTCCCCCTCGGGTACTACGGGGAGGATGTGAGCGCCCCGGGGCTCCCCGCCTCCTCGACGTTCAGCTTTGACTGGGATGGCGTCGCCCAATCGGGCACGGCGGGAGGCGGGACCGTCACGATCCCGAACGTGCCGACCGGGGTCCATTGGATCTCGGATCCCGCGGCGACGTCGTCGCAGCCGGGATGGATCTACGTCGGGTCGGCGCCCGAGGGCGGCGCGGTCATCGTACCCCAACAACCCGTGGTGAACCTGACGTTCGCCTACGTCGATGTCGGGAGCCCGGCGGGGATCGTCTCGTTCCACGCCCCCGCGCTCTCCGACGGGACAGACTGGCAGCTGTCGCTGAACGGGACGACGTACAGTTCGGATTCGCCGTGGATCAACGTGACCACGCATTCGGGGACGTACTCGTACTCGGTGGGACCCGCCGCGGCCTCCAACGGCTCCGTCGGGTACGCCGCCACGGCGGTCGGCTCGAACATTTCGGTGACCGTCGGGGACGTGTACACGATCGACTACGCGCCGGCGTACAAGGTGACGATCGCGACGACGGTCGGCGGAACCGTGGCCCCGACCGGCGAGCAGTGGGATCTACCGGGCCAGACCACGACGCCGCTGGTGGCGACCGCCGGGCACAACTACGCGTTCGTGGGCTGGTCGGGGACCGGCCTCGGCTCCTATTCGGGGATGAGCCCGAGCCCGGTGCTCACGGTCGAAGGACCGATCGTGGAGACGGCGAATTTCGCACCTCTGCCGTCGGACCGGTTCGACCTCAACTTCACGCAGAGCGGCGTCCCCACCGGCGTCGCATGGCAAGTGAACGTTGGAGGGACACCCTACTCCTCGAAGGGGACGCAGCTGGTCGTGCCGGACCTGGACCAAGCCCCGACCCACTACGAGTTCGGGGTGCCGTACGTGTACGGGACCGACCAGCAGAACGTGACGCGCTACGTTCCGGAGACACCGTCGGGAAACCTCGTCGCGGGGACGAACTACAACAACACGCTAGTGTACCAGACGCAGCACTACCTGACTGTGGAATCGGCGTCCGGGGGGACGGCGACCGCCCAGCCCGGGAACGGGATCGCGGGTGGCTCCAGCTGGTTCACGGACGGTATGCTGGTGACGCTCTCCGCGTCCCCGAACGCAGGATACACGTTTGCTGGGTGGGTCGGAACCGGCCCCGACAGCTACACCGGCGGAAATGAGACGCAACTGTTGGCACCGAGCAGCTCGATCACAGAGCTCGCCACGTTCGCCGCCGTCGTCTCGCATCCTCCCCCGCTCTACACGATCGGGTTCGATCTGGCGCGACCGGTCGCTGTCGGAACGGATTGGACGGTTACGATCGGGACGTCGACGTACGCCTCCACCGGGACGCAGCTGAACGTGTCAGGTCTCAGCCTCGGGACGGTCACGGCGAAGATCCCGGTGACGTACTCGCCGGATGGGCTCGCCCAATACACCGCTCAGAACGCGTCCGTCACGATCCGGGTGTCCGACACGACGATCCCGATCGAGGTGACGTTCGGCACGGCCTTCTGGGTCAACGTCTACGCCATCGGATCGGGCACCGTCTCGACCGGGTCGAGCTGGGTGACGGCCGGCCAGGGAGTCTCGGTCCTTGCGATCCCGAATGCGGGTTCCGTCCTCACCTCCTGGACCGGCTCCGGGGTGGGATCGTACAGCGGCCCGAGTTCGTTCGCCAACCTCTCCGCCGAAGGACCCATCACCGAGGTGGCGACGTTCGATCCCGTCCCCGTCGCGCAGGTCGTCCATACGGCCGCCGCAGGGAGCTTCGCCAACTCGGAGGCCGGCCTGGCCGTGCTCGCCGTTCTCGGGTTGGCCCTCGGCGCGGTGATCGGTCTCGTCCTCGTCCGAGGCGGCTCCCGGCGTCCGCCACCACCGGTGGAGGACGGGTTGGGGGAGCCGGCCCCGGAGCTACCCCCTGAGAGCCCGATCCCGGAGTACTCCGAGGAGAGTCCCGGCGAGAGCCCTCCTCCGTTCGAGGAATCGACGGCGACGCCATGGACCCCCGCCGGGGGCCCCGTGGGATCACGCGCTCTCTCGGCGGCGACGTCCGGGAGTGCGCTCGCGATCGTGGCGATCTTGTTCCTTGGCGCGTTCGCGGGTGTCTCGTTCGGTGCCGCGCCCCCTCCCGGCCTGTCGGGAGGGCACCTCACCCCCTCCCCGGCCCCCCTCGGGCGGACGATCGCCTCCCCCTCCCCAACCCCCACATCGGGACTCGGGACATTCTGGGTGAACCACGCCCTGCCGAACGTCACCAACACGAGCATCTGTCAGAACTATCCGTACTATACGCTCGGATGCGGGCCGACGAACATCACGAACGAACCGAGCCTCAACCTCAGCGACCGTGGCGTGCTGGTCGCCGCGTACACTGCCTACACGAACTCGTCCCCGTGCGAGACCGAGTATCCGGAACTTGTGAACTATACGCAGACCCAGGTCGGGGTGATCACCTCGACCGATGGAGGCGCGACCTGGTCGACGCCGCACTACCTCGGGAACCCGGTCTGCTCGACCAAGAACTCGGCCGATCGGTACCTGGACGCATGGCAACCGTCCGTCACCTCATTGGGGAACGGCACCCTCGTCGTCGCGTACGTGCAGTTCAACGTGAGCATGAACGCCTACCAGGTCCTCCCGGATCTCTCCTTCGACGAGAACTCGTACGGGTCGAGCCGTCTCGTGGTCGATTTCAGCTATGACAACGGATCGACATGGAGCGCGCCCAAGAACGTCAACACGTCCACGATCAGCGCCGGCTACTACGCCTCGGCGAACTGGATCCAGCAGCGCCCCTCGATCTCCGCCGTCGGACAGACGATCTACCTCGCGTGGACGAACCTCACCGTTGGGTACGAAGGATCGTACGAGCCGTTCTACTGTACGACCTACGGATTCGATTGCGGCTCCGGGGACTCCGGCGTGCAGCTCGCCGTGTCGAAGAACGGGGGCACCTCGTTCAACGCCCCGATCCACCTGCCGGTGAACGCCTCCTCCTCGAGCGTCTACGATATCGCGGCGAACCCGTCCGTCCTCACGACTGCGAATGGAACGCTGGTCGTGGCGTACATGACCAACGTATCGTGGAACAGCACTCTCCCCGACCGGACCGAGTGTTACACCGACTATCCGTACTACAGCGACTGCGGCGGCTTTCTCTCGGAGGTGATGGTTGCCCAGTCGACGG
>JAKIVR010000008.1 GCA_022750455.1 Thermoplasmata archaeon
GTCAAGCGTGAGGCATGGCCGCCGCCTCAGGAGAGGGGCCCGAGTCCCAGCGCTCAGGCTCGTTAGGATGTCACAACGACAAGCTACCTACCTCCGGGATGGCCGTGCCCCCCTGCCGAAGCACGAGGTCACCTCTCGGGTCATGCAGGCCAACCGCGGCAAGGACACCGCCCCGGAGCTCGCGCTCCGCAAGGCGCTGCGAGCTCGTGGCCTGACAGGCTACCGCCTGCAACCAAAGGGACTCCCGGGCCGGCCTGACGTCACGTTTGTTCTTTCGCGGGTCGCCATCTTCGTCCATGGATGCTACTGGCATCGCTGTCCACACTGCCGCCTGCCTCTGCCCAAGACCCACTCCGCGTTCTGGAGGGACAAGTTCGAGCAAAACAAGGAAAGGGACCGAAGAGATCGGCAACTCCTAGAGAAGGCTGGCTGGCGAGTGCTGACGCTCTGGGAATGCGAGCTCGATGACGATGTCGGGCTGGCCGCGGAGAGGGTGGCCGCTCTGCTGGGAAATGGTGGTTAGGCTGCGGCGATGGGCGATCGCCGATGGGGCTTCGACGTGGGAGAGGGGTCTAGTGTCCCCTCAGAGATCTCGCGGAGACGTGCACCCATGCGCTCCACCAGTCCAACCACGAGTGCGTTTCCAAGACAGAAGTAACGGAACCTCTCAGGCATCCCAGTGTCTGTCCACCCATCCGGGAACTGGTCGAGCCTTTCGACCTCAATCGGCGTCAGCACGCGATATCTGTCAACTTCCGTATCGAGGATAATGTGCTTGAACCGGCTCGGGCTGAGCCCACCTTCGTCGGTGAGCACCGTCCTCGAAGGACGGTCGACGGGGTCCGGGAATGGCAGCGGCCCCTCGGAATACTCATATTCGAATCCAGCAGGGGTCTTCCGTTTCTCGGATTTGGCCCCTTTGAGGTACTTCCACTTTGGGATATCGCTCGAGGGGACGTACAGTCGCGGGTCCACGCCCTTCTCGAGGACGCTCCCGAGCGTCACCATTCGCTCGGACTTCGGCACGACCTTGTAGGTCCAGACCTTCCGACCAAGTGCAAGGCCCGCGCCCTGAAGGTCATGGGCGAACTCACTAGAGGTCTGCTGCAGGTCTTTGGGAAGCACGGCTTGAGGGGCCTCTTCTCCGAATCGGTGCTGGACCACTGAGTTCACGGGGAAGGGTTTGGCGAAGAATCCCTGCCTTTCGAGCCATCCCCTTACGTCGTGAACCTTCGAGGCGTCTTTGGCAATCTGAGTCCTCTCGTGGGCCGCGAAGATGAATACCCGCCGCCGGCGCTGTGGTGCCGAGTAATCGGCCGCGTTTATTTCACGCCACTCCACCATGTAACCAAGATCCTGGAGGCACCAGAGCATGACTCCAAAGTCGCGGCCTCGCTGAGATGACGGAGACTTGAGGAGTCGGTCCACGTTCTCTAGGAGCGCGTACGAAGGCCGCTTGTCCTGAAGGATGCGTCGGATTTCCCACCAGAGAACCCCCTTCTTTCCGGTAATTCCCCTGGCATTGGCAGTTGCCACCGAGTAATCCTGACACGGAAACCCTCCGACTAGAAGGTCGTGGTCAGGGATTGCCTCGCTGGCGACCTTCGTGATGTCCAGGTTATGGTGATTTGCATCGCCAAAGTGGGTGCGATAGCACTCCGAAGCGTGCTGGACTTTACGTCCAGGCTCCCACTGGTCGCTCCAGACGGTCTCCCAGCCGCTCCTCTCGAGCCCTGCCCGGAATCCCCCGACTCCGGCGAAAAGTTCGACCACGCGTTGACCCATCGGCGAACCGATTCGCCCCGGATAGTTAACAGCTAGTCCGCTCACTGAGGTTGAACGGAGCCGATTCAACTGTCGTCGTCGGATGCGCCCCCTGGGTGCAAGGTTGGTTACGCCTTGCCAGGCACCACGGCGATAACCCTCAATGGGGCCCGCTCACTCGGCTGGAAACCTGGCATGGATTCGGGAGATCATTCGGTCCAGGGAAGGGATCTCCTCTACCGCCTTCCATAGGAGGTCGAGGTCCACCCGCCAGTACTCGTGCTTCGAGAACGAGGCAAAACCTCTCAACTTGGTCCACTTCACGTCGGAGTTGTCCTTACGAAGGCCATCGGACACGCGGCCGGCGGCCTCTCCGACCACCTCCAGCTTCCGAATGACCGCCGCTTGGATCAACTCCGAGGTGACGAATTCCGCCCGACCGCCTTCCGTGAATCGCATGATCGCTCGAAGGGCCGCCTGCATCTCGGCGAGACGAACGGCATCCCCTCTGCTGGATTCGTGCCCGCGCTCCGTCATACGGGGACCGCCTCGAAGAGCACTTGCGGTCGGATCATCCAGTGAAGCCCCTGCGGGGTTGCTGCGTCCACGGGACCGCCGAAGATCCTTTCCAGATCCTGGATCAGCCCGACCTGGTCGAACGCCGAGGCACTGGGGTCGAACTCTACGAGCAGGTCGAGATCACCTTTCGAACTAGCGTCGTTCCGGGCCACGGAACCGAAGACCCTCGGGTTCCGGGCCTTGTTCGCCCGCAACGCCGCCTCCAACTCCGCATGTTTGGGGGTGATGATCTCGGCGATTCCCAGACCTCGGCCCCGACGCACGGGCCGGATTCGAGGCGCGTCCCAGAGCTTCGACTTGCACCGAGGGCAACGGGCCGCGTCCGGATCTCTAGGGATCCACACCATGCCGCAACGAAAGCAACCGGAGAGGCCTCCCGGCCCAATCCGGTTCGACATCGATGGATGGACCCTCAGTAAAGTAATAAAACTTACTATGAGGTGCCCCCCCCCGCGCTCCACCGGGTGACCTCGGGAGGACGCGGGCCAGCGGAAACCGCGGTCTGCCCGACCCACAGCTAGACGGGTGGCGGAAGGGATTCGCTCCCGCGAGTGCGGATCGCATCGACGTCCCCGTCTCCTCCACCGGACCCCACCGGGGATTGACGCCTGTCGATGGCGAGTTCAATCCGTACGGTTCTAAACCTTCTGCTGCCCGGCCGTACGGGGCCTCCGGGAGCCGCGGCAGCCACCTTACGCACGGAGCTCGAGCGGAGCGTCCCCTCGCCCAAAGCCGCCGGACGTTCCGCCATCGAATTCTTATGAGAACCCCCCCGTTGCACCCGACCCGGGAGGTCCCATGTCGGAACGTACTGGCGCAGCTTCCGAACCCCCCGACCCGCGGGTCGGGCCGGTCGAAACCTTCCTGATCCGGCACGTGCGAGCGAACCCGGGGATCCGATTCGGAGCGATCGTGCACGCCGCCCAAGTCGCGCAGCACGTCCCGCGACGAACGGCCGCCACTCACCTCGCGAGGCTCGTCCGGTTCGGCGAAGTGATCCTGCTCCCCGATCGTACGTATGTCGTCGGGGATCCCAGCGCACCGGCCGTGCGAGCGGTGGTGGAGATCCGATGGTACAGCGTGACGATCGTGGTCTCACCGGACGGAACGGCCCGTCTCTTCCAAGAACGGGAGTTCCGCGTGGTCTCCGGGCAGCTCGACCACCTCGAGTTCTCGACCCCGAGGCCCGCCCGTCATTTCATCTGGTGGTGCACGGCGGCCGGAACCTCCTCCAGGATCTCGGCGCTCCGCTCGCCCTCCCACATGGCCACCGATTCGTTCGAGTTCGCGACCCCCTTGGTCGCTCGCCGGGCGGCGTGGCAACGTCTGTGCGTGAGCCTGGACCTGCCCCAGTGGTTCCGGATGTCGTACACCCCCGCCGCGGCCCATCGGAGCCGGGACGCCCGGGACGATCCGACCCTGATCACCGAATCGATCGAGGTCCCGAGCCAAGGCGCCCGGTTCGGGCACCAGCTCGCTCCCGAGGCCCAGCTCAGGCTCCAGATGGTGTTTCCGGAACGGTACCCGATCGGACCGACGCGCTGTCGGGTGAGGTTCCAAATGGAACCGGGCCGGATCGACCCCGTCGAGGAACAGCGACTCGCCCGCCTTCGGGTCGATGAGTCGCACCAGGACGGTCTTCGGCAGTTCGGGTCCATCTTCACCCTGTCGGTCCCCCAACCCCTCTTGGACCGACGGTACGAGATCGAGCTTGGATTGCCGACGGTGGCCCAACGGGCCCGTTGGCTCGCCACCCAGCGTACGCCCAAGGGAATGTGAAGGACCCCCCGTATTTGGAGGAGGAACATTCCTAACCACCGGCCCGCACGGGGAGGGCTCGGCCTCGAGAGTTCCTGGGCGACTCGTCGGCGCGGGGGACGAATTCGGGCACTCCGGCACAGTGCCGGTAGCTAAGCCTTCAAGAAGAGGGACCGGAATGACCCCGAGGTCCCGACCCGACGACGGATCGGGGGCAACTACGATGCAAGAGGATGTTGTGCCTAGGATGGTTCACCCGAACGGCGAGATCGAAGGAACGGCGCGCGCTCGATCCCTTGGAGAGGGCCCTCTCCACCGAGGTTCATCCCCTGCTTCGGGCCGACGGATGCTTGCGCTCTTGGTCGTCGCCGTCGAACTGTCCGGCGTGGTGTTCGGTGCCGGGCTCTGGATCGCAGCGAGCCCGACCGATCACGCGGGGAGCATGGGGTCGCTGAGCCCAGGGACTTCGCTGATCGCCCACCCGGCCGCAGGGCGGACGCACACCGCTGCAACGCCGGGCCTCGCCATCCACGCGCCCTTGGCCTCCACTTTCTCCCTCTCCCCCGGTAATGGGACCATCGGTTCCACGACGGCCGCGACGGGCTCGGGGTTTGTGCCGGATTCTACCGTCACCTTCGCCTTCGCCGGGACAGGGGTTCCCTCGAACTGCGCCGCGGATTCGAGTGGGAACGTCCCCGGCCTCACGGGTACCCCTTGCAGCTTCACGGTCCCCGCGGCTCCCGCCGGGCCCGAGACCGTCGGAGCCCTGGGCTGGACCCTCCCCGCGGGGATCAACGTGTCGAGCAACCCCTCGGCCCTCGCCTACGACTCGGGGATGGGGGAAGTCTTCGTCGCGAACGAGGGGACGAACAATGTGAGCGTGATCTCGGACTCGACCAACACGGTAGTCGCATCGGTGGCGGTCGGCAATGAGCCGGATAGCATTGCCTACGACTCCGCGAAGGGCGAGCTCTTCGTCTCCAACTACCAGGACGACAATGTGAGCGTGATCTCGGACGCGACCAACACCATCGTCACCAACATCTCGGTGGGGATCCATCCGATCAGCGTCGTCTACGATTCGGGAATGGGGGAGGTCTTCGTCGCGGAACTGGGCGACGGCAACGTCAGCGTCATCAACGACACGACGAACACGGTAGTCGCTACGGTCTTGGTGGGCGGCGGACCGTTGGCCGTCGCGTACGATTCCGGAATGGGAGAGGTGTTCGTCGCGAACTATTACAACAACACCGTGAACGTCATCTCGGACGCCTCGAACACCGTCGTCGCCACGATCGCGGTGGGGGATGGACCGTACGGCGCGGCGTACGACGCCGCGAAAGGCGAGGTGTTCATCCCGAACTACTACAACAATACGGTGAATGTGATCTCGGATGCCTCCAACACCGTGGTCGCCACGGTCGCCGTGGGGGACGCCCCCGACGCGGTCGCGTACGACTCCGGCACCGGGGAAGTGTTCGTCGCGAATGAGAACGACTACACGGTGAGCGCGATCAATGACACCAGCAACCTCGCGGTCGGCACCGTCCCGGTCGGGGGGCCGTACGCCTACCCCGACGCGGTCGCCTACGATTCCGGCCAGGGCGAACTGTTCGTCGCCAACCAGTACAACAACAACGTCAGCATCGTGATCCCGTTGAACCAAGGGACGCCCCTTGCCACGACCTCGTTCTACGTCAATTCCAGCTTCAGCCTCACTCGGACCAGTGGGGCCGCGGGAATGCTCCTCGCCGCGAACGGAACCGGATTTGCGGCGAGCTCCCCGATCTCGTTCTCCTTCGACGGATCGGCGGTAACGTCGACCTGTGCCGCGGATGCGGTCGGAACGTTCCCGGGCACCACCGGCACAGCGTGCGTGTTCACCGTGCCGCCCGCCGCGACCGGGGGGCTGAACGAAGTCACCGCGTCTGACGGCACGAACTCCGGGAGTGCCTCGTACTTCGTCACCGAGCCGATGACCCTCTCGGAGATGAGCGGGGGCGCCGGTAGCCTCATCACCGCGAACGGGACCGGACCCGGCGCGAATGCGAACCTCCTGTTCACTATCGGCGGCGGCACTTATGCCTCGAGCTGCGCGGCCGACTCGACCGGCAGTTTCCCCGGCACGACCGGTACGCCCTGTACGTTCAGCGTGCCCGCACTCCCCCACGGAGCCCAAGCCGTCGTCGCCTCTGGGTGGCCGACCACGGCCGAGAGCATCCTCAACTTGGCGGTGGGAGGCGATAACCCGTACCCCGTGGCGGTCGCCTACGACTCCGGCAAGGGAGAGGTGTTCGTCGCGAACACCAACACCTTCACGGTGAGCGTCATCAACGACACCAATGATTCCGTCGTGGCCACGATCGCGACCCAGGGGTGGCCCGACGCGCTGACGTACGATTGGGCCAAGGGAGAGATCTTCGTCGCCTGCGAGTACTCGGACAGCGTCGACGTGATCGACGATTCGAACAACTCGGTGGTCGCCACCATCCCCGTGGGGGACTCGGACTCCTCCCCCGAAGGGATCGTCTACGACTCCGGCCACGGAGAGGTGTTCGTGGCGAACTCCGGCGATAACAACGTGAGTGTGATCAACGACACGAACGACAGCGTGGTCACATCGATCGCTGTCGGCGATTCCTTCGCTTCGCCCGATGCCCTCGCGTACGACTCCGGCCGGGGCGAGGTGTGGGTCGCGAACGAGTACGACAACAATGTGAGCGTGATCAACGACACGAACGACAGTGTCGTCACTTCGATTGGGGTCGGGGACAGCCCGGTCTCCCTCGTCTACGACTCCGGTATGGGGGAAGTGTTCGTCGCGAACGCGTTCAGCCGCAATGTCAGCGTGATCTCGGACACGACCGATACGGTCGTCAACGGCATCGCGACCGGACGTCAGCCGTACGCCCTCGCCTACGATCCGCTCGCGGGGGAGATCTTCCTGGGATTCAACCGGTTCGCGGGAAGCATGTCCGTCATCTCGGATGTGACCGATTCCATCCTCGCCACGGTGGCGACCGGGGCCGGTCCCCAGGGGATCGCGTACGACTCCGGCGCCGGGGCGGTGTACGTGGCGGACAACTACGACAACACGGTGAGCGTGGTCTACCCGCAGATCTATGGAACCTCGACCTTCACGGTGAGCCTCGACCTGGCCCTCAACACCTCGACGGGTACGGCGGACGTCGGGCAGACGGTGACGATCCAAGGCAGTGGCTACGGAGGCTCGCTCCCCCTGACGGTCTTCACCCTCGGCGCCTTCTCGCTCAGTTGCATGAATGCGACCGTCGGGACGTGCACCTCGGGCTCGCTCACCACCGCCAGTAACGGATCGTTCGTGGCCCTCGTCGTCGTCCCGACGGTCCTCACGTCGGGACCGTACACGCTGACGGTCAACGACAGCCTAGGCAACAGCGTCAGCGAAGCGGTCACCGTCTACACGGATCCCTCGGCCGGTTCGATCTCCGTGACGACTCCGAGCGCGGATGTGGGGCAATCGACCACGTTCAGCACCAACGCCTCGTTTGGGTCCGGCCTCTACACCTACGCGTGGTCGGGGCTCCCGGCGGGGTGCAGCGGCTCCTCCGCTTCGATCGTGTGCGTTCCGACGGCGCCCGGGAACCTGTCGATCTCGGTGCAGGTGACGGACTCGAACGGCTTTGTGGCCAACAGCAGCTCGCTCCATTTCCTGGTGTTCGCTGACCCCGTCGCGGCACCCGCCAACGGGAGCCTTCTGTCGGGACAGGCGGATGCGGACCAGAGCGTCACGTTCACGACGGTAGCGACCCTCGGAACAGGGACGTACGTCTCCTACCAGTGGCAGGGACTTCCCTCGGGTTGCAGCGGAACGACCGCCTCGGTCACCTGCTCCGGTACGGACCTCCCTGCCGGTCAGTACTCGATCTCCGTGACCGTCACCGACTCGAACGGCGCGACCTCCGCCGCCAGCGCCCCCCTCGCCTTCCTCGTGGACGGCGCCCTCGCCGTCGCGACGCCCTCGGCGAGCCATCCGTCGTTGGACCTCGGTCAGACGGTGACGTTCTCAGGCTCGGCGGCGTACGGATCTGGCGACTATACGTACGCCTGGACGGGGCTCCCGACCGGCTGCGCCGGCGGCGCGACCTACTCCATCAGCTGCACCCCCACCGCGAGCGGCACCTTCTCCGTGCAACTCCGGGCCACCGATACGAACGGGGGCGCCGCGACCAGTGCGCCGCTCTCCTTCTCCGTCTACGCGGACCCCACGGCGAGCCTCGCCGCGAACCGGAGCGCCTTTGACGTCGGGGAGGCGGCGACGTTGACCGCCACCGGGGCGCTCGGCTCCGGCGGGTTCACCTACCTGTGGACCGGCCTCCCGACCGGGTGTGCGGGGACGACTTCCGCGATCAGCTGCTCGCCCACCGCGGCGGGCACCTTCACGGTGGTCGCCAAGGTCACCGACTCCAACGGGCTCTCCGCCACCACCGCCTCGGTCCAGCTCGTCGTCGCCGCCCCTCTGACGGCGAGGATCGCGTTGAGTTCGGTCACTCCCACCTCCGGACAGAGCGTCCAGTTCACGGTGAACGCGACCGGCGGCACGGGGGCACTGACGTACTCGTGGTCGTTCGGAGATGGCACGACGGGGGCCGGCGCCTCGGTCAGCCACACGTTCTCGGCGGCCGGTAGCTACGCGGTCTCCGTACGGGTCAATGACAGCACCGGCGGCGCGGTCGAGCAGACCCTGAAGGTGACGGTCTTGAGCTCGAGTCAGCCGGTCACTCCGGCGTCGGGCTCCTCCTCCGATTGGGCGCTGTGGGCGGCCGTCGGGGTCGTCCTTATCGTCGTGGTCATCGCGGCGCTCCTCATCGCTCGCCGCCAGAAGTGGCTGCCGGGAAGCTCGACGAAGACCCCCGCAAAGAAGGGTTCGGAGAACGATTCGACCGATGCCTCCTCGGACGGTCCGGCGGAGCCGAGCGACGCACCCACGGGCGGCGGATCGGGATCCTCGTAAAGGGGCCTCCGGAGAGGGGACCGCTGGGACTCCGCGAACCGAGGGCCGGCGCCTCGCCGACGGGCTCCGCAGGTCACCGGGGGACCGACCCGTGGGTTCCGCGCGGCGGAAGACGGCTGATCGCGAAGAACGCGTCCGGGGGGAGCTCCTCCGCCCTCCGATCGGCCCAATCGGCCGGCCAGTTCGCCTCCTCGGCGAGGCGCGCGGCCGCCGCTCGGTCCCCGGCGGTGAGCCGGGGGAGCACGTTCCGTAGCTGCTTGCGGCGGGTGCTGAACAGGACGCGGAGTACCTCTTCCAACCGCTCGGCCGACTCCGCCGGGAACGGGTCGCTCCGGGCCGTGGACCGGATCACCAGGCCATCGACGAGCGGAGGCGGAAAGAAGTCCCGCGACGGAACGGGAGCGAACGCCTCCACCTGGGCATACGCCGCTGCGACGACCGAAGGCCGTCCGTACGCCGACGTGCCCGGCACTCCGGCGAACCGCGCGCCGACCTCCCGTTGCACCAACGCGACGATCCGGGGAGTCCCCGCCCGCAGAAGTCGGAGGAGGATCGGGGTGGCGACGGAGAACGGGAGGTTGCCCACCACGGCGGCATCGTTCGAATAGTCGGCGACGCGGGCATCCGCGATCTCGACCCGCACCCGCTGTCCGAACGTCGCCTGCAGATGGGCCGCGAGCCGTCGGTCGCGCTCCAGGACCCGGAGCTCCTCATACCCGCGGCGGAGCAACGCGTCGGTGAGGAGACCGAGGCCGCCCCCGATCTCCGTGATCGGCGCGTCGTGGGGCAGCTCCACGAGCGCGGCCTCGATGTCCGCGATGTGGTCGTTCACCAAGAACGACTGTCCGAACCGGCGCGAGGGTCGGACCCCGATCCGATGCAGGGTGGTGCGCACGGCCTCCGGGTCCCGCGGAACGCCCGGGGTCTCCCCCGGACGGACGGCGGGCTTACGGGGCGACGAAGAGCCGGTACTTGTCCGGGGCACCGGAGAGCTCCTGGACGATCCGTTCGACGATCAGCCGCTCGGGGTGGTGGAGGTGGGTCCGTCGGTCGATGTCCTCGAAGCTCGCATACGGGCCCTTCTTACGCTCCTCGATCAAGGCGAGCATCGTCTTCTTGCCGACGCCGGGGAGGAGCTCGAGCAGGTGGAACCGCGGGGAGATCGATTCGGACTCGTTGAAGAACCTCAGGAACCGGGGGGCTTCGGCGAGCACGATCTTCTCGAGCGCGAGCGGCAGCTCGGTCCGGGAGGCGGCCGTGAGCTCCTCGTAGCCGATGCGGCGCCGGACATGGTCGATCGGCGGCGCGACGCCCCCCTCCGGGAGGAGCGGGATCCGTCCGCCCGGGGTGAGGGCGACGCCCGGTCGCGGGACGATCTCGAGCAGCTTGAGCTCCCCGACGCCGACCGCGAGCGCCGTTGGCTCCCGGTGGAAGCCGTGCTCGGTCGAGCGGCCGTTCGGCAAGTAGTCCAAGATGTACGCGTATGCTTCCACGAGGAACCCCTCGCTCAGCGGTTCTGGGCGATGATCTCCAGAAGTTTGGCGAGCTGCGTCTCATCGAGCAGCATCCGCTCCTTGGCGTACAGCAGCCGGATCTCCTCCGGGTACTGGGGGAGCAGGTCCGCCAACTTCGTGGCCATGGCGGCGTCGACGTACGGCAGCTCCCGGAGCTCCTTGAGGAGCTTCTCGGTCTGCTCGGGGGTGAGGCGCGCGAACAGTTCGGCATGGCTCTGCGCGAGGAGCGCCTCGCGGGGGAGCGTGCGCAGCGCAGCCTCCTCGGTGAGGAGCTTCTTGACTTCGGTCACCGGGACGGGGTCGGGCATGGTTTACTTCGCTCCCGCCGGTTGGTCGGCCCGCAGCAGGTGAATCGGTAGCGCGATCAGTTCCTTATGCTTGTGCCCATCGAGGAACTCCAGCCGGTACGCCCGGCCGACCTTCGCCACGACGATGCAGACCCGCCCCTGGTAGCGGGGGTGGGGCTGGCCCTTGTGCCACGACGGCTCGAGGCGCAGGATGACCCGGTCGCCTGGTTCGAAATGTTGCAGGTGACGCGTGACGGAGAGGACCCCGCGCGTCCGCGCGGACTTGGTCATCACGCCGCGCGTTCGGGACCGGGATCCCTTGGAGCTCTTCACCATGGGTCAGACCTCCCGGTCGTGGATCGCGACGACGTCGAGCTCGGCGACGTGCAGTGGGATGCCGAGCACCCCGGAGAGGCTAGGCTCGGTCCGACCGCCATCTCCCTCCACCCACTCCTTCACGTATGTTCCCGCTTCGGCTCGTAGCTCGATCGTGAACCGCCCGGCGCTCGCCTCCACGACCTTCGCCTCGGCGACCGTCCGGGTGCGAACCAGGTCGGCGCGTCGATGCGCGACTCGTGTCGGCGTGCGTTGAGCGATTGCGCGGCCCGCGACCACGGATAGGGCCTTATCAAGTTTGTCCTGCGCGACCTCGCCGACGACCGTCACCCGGTACGATTTCCAGGGGGAGGCCTCCTTGACCCGGACGACGTCCTCTCCTCGAGCGCGGACCATCTCCTCCACTTCCACGC
Source organism: Thermoplasmata archaeon (assembly GCA_022750455.1). Taxonomy (GTDB): domain Archaea; phylum Thermoplasmatota; class Thermoplasmata; order Lutacidiplasmatales; family UBA184; genus JAKIVR01. The sequence goes on from JAKIVR010000008.1 coordinate 11,645, forward strand.
GTCCCACGGCCCCCGCATTGACCGCCGCGGCGAGCGCCGCGATATCGACCGATCGCTGGTGGGGTTGGGTGATCTCCAACACGAACGGTCGACCGGTCCCGAGCATCCGGGCGTCGATGTCCTCCCGACCCATGCCGTGAAACCGGCTGTCGACGCCGTGGGAGGCGGCCAGGAACGGGGCCGCCACGATCTCCTCGACGCTCGTCGGGTACGTCTTGCCGGTCCCGTGGCACGTCTCACAACCCCGACCTTGGCATCGACGGCAGGGCCAGCGGGTCTGAGGCAGGGTGCGGTCGAACTTTCGGTACCGGCCCGCGACGTACAGGGAACGCACGGTCATCGTCACTCGGCCGGCCGGAATGTCCGCGAGGAAGACGATGTCCGCGTCGTTGTCGCCCCCGCCTTGGGCGGAGGTCGCCGGTTCGAGGCGCTTGCCCCACTCCCGGTTGAACGCGGTGCGCGCGCTCTCGCCCCAGGTCGAGCCGATCTCTCGCCAGATCGCCTCCTCTCGCGCCAATTGCTCCGGCGGCCAGCGACAGCCGCACGTGAATCGGGAGAACTCGTACGTCGAGGCCGCCTCCTTCGCCCGTCGGATCCACGTCTCCCACCGGTCGAATCCCCCCGCGCACAGGGAGCAATCGAGGGGGGCGGAGAACGGGACCCCACCGACCGCCGTCGCGAGCTTCTCCGCCCGCTCGGGGTTGGACCAGCCGTGGCCGAGACGGCCGAAGCAGCGCCCGTAGCACTCGGCGCAGAGGCCTCTCTCGCGGGCCCGGGTCGCCGCCGAGAGAACCTCGTCCGAGATCGGAAAGTCGTCGCCCATGGTCTGCTCTGGAGAGGCTCGGACCCCGCGAGGGGACTTGAGGTGGACGGACGCTCGTCGCTTGGCGCCCTCCCATTCCCCCCCCGGCCGGGTCCGGAGCTGATCTCCCCGGAGGGTCCCGCCGCGGGTACGATTCGACGACCTCCCCCCCGAATCCTTTTGGGGATTCCTGCGGTGGGGCGGCCGTGAGCCCGTGCCGCCGATCACCGAAGAACAACTGACCCAGGCGATCGAGCACACCCTCGTCCTCCACGGCAAGGTCCCGGCGGAGCAGGCGACGACGATGGCCCGGATGGTGCTGAGCTACTTCGGGCTCGGCGACTCCGTCCTTGACAACAAGCTGACCAGCGACGACCGGGACATGTTCTATCGACTGGAGGAGGAGGGGCTCCTCAGCAGCGAGGAGGAGGACGCCACCGTCGCCCGCGGCAAGACGTGGCGGATCCACTACTGGCTGTTGCAGAAGACCAAGATCCGCAAGGTCGGTCAGCAGGACGATACGCCCGCGACCCCCGAGATCGGGGCGGTGTACAAGGACATGGACGACTCGACGTGGCGCCGCGGCGCGGCCTCTTCGAAGGATCGGCGGTAGCTGCAGCCCGTTGCGCCTCTGGGCCCCGGGGAGCTCCTCCCGCCTGAGGTCCCACCACTCCTGGGGGAGTGACCGACTCGCGCCCTCCCCCGCGGAGTTTCCACCATGAGAGCGCCCCCGGGGGACTCTCCCCCGGGGGCGGGAAACGGTTCGCTCGCTCGTCGACGACGTCCTAGACCTTCTTCCGTTGCCGGACCAGCTCGACCGCGAGGAAGATCAAGGCGATCCCCGCGACGAGGGTGGTCAGAAGGTACGGGTCGGTGCCCGACGAGCTCTTCGGGGCGCTGCTCACCGGCGGCGTTCCCTGCGTCGGGGGCTGCGTGCCCGAGCTCGGCGGGGGGGTCGTCACGGGGGTCGTCGTGCCGGGCAGCGTGGAGACGGCCGGCGGGGTCGCCTTCACCGGGGCGGCGGGGGTGCCCGTCGAGGCGATCTCCCCGAGCGCCTGTTGGGAGGCGACGGGGGCGGTCGACAGCGTCGTGCCGGGCGCCACCGTCGACGAGTCCGCCACCGGCAGTCCGCCGGCGGTCACGACCGCGTCGGTCGGGGTGCTTTCGACCGGGCTGAGGGGCGCCGCGTGGTCCAGAGGCGCCGCGACTCGGGGCGAGTCGGCCGGCTTCGGGGCACTGCCCGGGATCAGCGCGAGGCCGTCCCAGAGCGTGTAGTTCGACGACCCGGAGCCGTTCACGGTCGCCTGGACCGTGTAGCCGGTCGTCGTCGTCCCGTTCGGGAGCACGACGCTCTCGGAGCTGACCACGGCAAAGTCGACGGTCAGCGGGACGGAGGCGTTCAACGACGCCCCGCCCGAGCTCGACGCCGTGGCGTTCGTCACGCCGTTGGTGTAGGCGGCCGCGGTGGCGTATCCGATCCATCCCGAAACCTGGGCCTGGGTCGTCGCGTTCCACGTCTCCCCGACGGTGAGCGGCGCGACCGAGATCGGGAGCGCCGGCGAGAAGCTCGCCGCGAGCGAGGCGCCGATCCAGCTGGCGTTGTACGCGCCGGCGGTCGTGTAGTTCACCGTGGTGCTTCCGTTCGCGTCGAGGACGATCGACGGCCACCGGTAGGCGACGATGGTCGTCTCGCTCCCGATCCACTCGGAGACGTGCTCGTTCACGAGGCTGAGGTTCCCGTTGAGGAGCGTGTAGTTCCCGAACAGGGAGTACGCGCGGACCCCGAGGACGGACGCAGCGTACGCCGCGGTGGCATTGGTCAAGGGGATGACGGCTCCGGCGGCGTAGGTGCCCGCGATGGGGAGCTGCCCGGCGACGTAGACCTCTCCCGAGTAGTTCGCGACCTCAACGGCGGTCGCTTGGACCGCGCGCGTGGTCGGCGTGGGGGCCGAGGCGTTCACGACCGCGAACGCTCCGTACTCCGCGTGCAACGCCTCCGCTTCCGCGGCGACGGCGCGGGCGGTGCTCAGGTTCCCCGTCAGGTTGAGGTTCTCCGCGTAGGCGCCCACGTACTCGACCGAGATGGAGGTGTTCTCGAACGCGCCCCAGGCCCATTGACCCGTGGAGCCGGTCCCGGTAGCGGCGTGGACGCCGGAGACGGGCGCCCCGGGGGAGGCCCCGGTCAGGGGGACGGCCATCAAGGCGACGACGAGGAGGGCGAGGCTCGCGGCTCCCCACGGGACGCGATGGGTCCGTCGAAGGCGAGGTTCGTCGGTGGGTCTCTCGGGCCGGTTCAGATCGAACATGGGGTCACCGATCCTACCAACCCCCGCGGGGGCATCCTCCCCCGAGCAACAGACCGCCGGCGGAATCGTTCTGGGGGGTTTATCTACCCCGGAACCGGAGCCAGTTCAATGCATACTCCGGCCGGCGCCGAGGATCCGATCGCGGCCATCTTCGACCTCTCGGACCGCGTCGCCGAGATGGCGCCCACGATGCGGAGGATGTACCGCTACACCGCGACCGTGGTGGTCCTGTTCATTGTGATCATGGCGTTCCTGCTGCTGGTGAGCCTCGCCCACGACCTCTTCTTGGCCCTCGTCGCCCTCGTGGCCATCGCGTTCGGAGTGATCGCCCTCGGCCTGTTGCGGGAGACCGACCGGTTCTACCGCGCCTATGTCGAGAGGCAACGCTCGATCAAGCTCCTCCAGGACGCGGAGCCGTCCCCCAAGATCCCCGAGGGGCCCACCCCCGTCCAGCGCCTCGCCCGGTATCTCGCCCAATCGAATCCGAAGATCGCGGCGTACCTCAGCTCCCACCCGGACTCCCTCCGGTACCGGGTCGAGCTCCCGGGGAAGGGCGGCACCTTCGGCTTCGACCTGCTGCTGGTCGCGCCGGGGGACCGGATGTACCAGTACTTCGGCTCGGGGGATCCCGGCTTCGCCGTCCTCGCCCGGGCGGGTCCGGATTCCCCGACCGTGCAAGACCTCGACCGGTTCGCCCAGGAGCTCCGGGCCGTCGCGCGCAAGCTCCCGGCGAAGGTCTCCCGCGCCATCCTGCTCCGCCCCCACGCCGGCCCGCTCCCTGAGGCCGTGTACGATTACGCGATCGGCCACCCGATCGAGCTCGGGGAGTCGCGCATCGCCGTCGAGATCGTGACCGAGCAGGCCGATGGAACGTACGATTTCATCCCACACGTCCTGGGTGTCCCTTAGGCGAGCGGACCTGCGGGATCCGCCGAGGGACAGGAGCACGGGGTGGCCGAGCGTCAGTACCGGGGGTACCGGGTGTATGCGTACATCGCCCTCACCCGGCTCTTCCACGCCCTCGACCTCGACCTCCAGCAACCTGATCTCGGGGCCGTCGTCGCGGTCCGCATCGAGCGTCCGCCGCAGCGCGTGTCGAAGGAGGAGCTCCTCCACGCGATCCGATCGAACTCCCACATGACGGAGAAGGTCATCGACTACCTCCTCGCCGAGAAGTTCGCCACGGTCACGAAGGACGAGATCGGGTACGACATCCGGATCACGACCAAGGGCGTGGACCATCTCCGCAAGTTCCACGCGTTCTACCGGGAGCTCTACGCGCGGGAGCTCGATCAGCACTACAAGTACACCGGACCGCCCGGTTGGCTCCGCTAGGCCCGGCCCGCTCTCTCTACGACGAGGGGCCGCCCGTCCGGCGCACCTGCGGAGGGCGGAACCTAGGGTGGGCCGCGAGCGCGCCGGGGAACTGGGCGCGCTGGACAAGGCTCCGGACGTACTCGATCCCGATCCAGGCGAAGAGGATGGCGGCGCCGAGCCCGAGAACGGAGAGGGCGTCCGAGTAGCCCGCCGCCACGCCGACGAGGGCCGCGATCGCCGCCAGGCTCGCGAGGGCGTTGAACAGGCTGTGCATGCCGACGGCCGCGAGGTAGTGGGTCGCCGCCGGCGAGCCGGAGGCGCCGAACTTTCCCTCCGCGTACCCGTAGCCGAAGACGGCGGTCGAACTCCCGTGGAGCAGGATGCTGGAGAGGCTGCGTACGATGATCAAGGCGAGGCCGGCGACGATCCCTCCGGTCGCCCACGCCCCGAGACCGTACAGGAACGTCTCGAAGAACCCGAAGCCGAGACCGACGCTCGCCCCGAAGACCGGGCCGTCGACCAGGCGGAGCATCTGGTCCGCGTAGCGGGTGACGGCGAACGCCTTCAGCCCCTCCTCGATGAACGGCGCCCCGACGCAGATCAGGAAGAGGGTACCCAGGGACGAGTTGCCGTTCAGGAAGGAGAACTCGGGGGCCGGGTACGCCTGCGAGAGCGAGGTGCCGCCCGTGAGGAGCGCCGCCTCGATCAACGCCGCCGCGATCGTCGCCCCGAAGGCGCCGAGGGCGAACGCCGACAGGAGGTCCCCCCAACGCTCCCGGAACCCGTTCACCCCACTGCGGACCCAGGTGAGGTACAGGAACGCGGGGAGCGCCGCCACGATGACGAGGAGGATGATCGCTTCCAGGTCGTCGGTGAAGCTCACGGCGGGACCCTCAGGCCGGCTCCCTTTTTCCCCTCTCGCCCCGGGCCGCGCTCGCCGGTCTAGGCCGACGACTTGGCGGGGCCACCCTTCGGCGGATACGGGTAGAATCCCTCGCCGCTCTTCCGACCGAGCTTGCCGGAGGAGACCATCGTCCGCAGCAGGGGGCAGGCCTTGTACTTCGGGTCTTGGAAGCCATCCCAAAGCACGTCGAGGATGGCGACCGCTGTGTCGAGGCCGACCATGTCGGCGAGCTCGAACGGGCCCATCGGGTGGTGGAATCCGAGCTTGTAGGCGGTATCGATGTCGTCCCGGGTCGCCACCCCTTGGGAGAGCATCCACGCCGCCTCGTTGAGGAGGAGGGCGACGGCACGGCTCGTCACGAAGCCGGGCGAGTCCTGGCTCGCCACCACGGTCTTTCCGAGGGAGCGGACGAACGAGTCGGCCTGCTCCCGCAGCCCGGGCCGCGTCTGGCGTCCGGCGATCAGCTCGACGAGGGGCATCCGGAGCACGGGGTTGAAGAAATGGATCCCGATCAGGCGGCCGGGGTCGCGCATCTCGCTGCCGATCGCGGCGATCGGGAGCGACGAGGTGTTCGTGGCCATCGCCGCCTGGGGGGATGCGCTCTCCTCCAGCTCCCGGAACACTCGACGCTTGAGCGGCAGCGACTCGGGGACGGCCTCGATGATGAGGTCCGCGGTCCCGACGCTCGCCAGCCCGACGACCGTCGTCAACCGCGCCAGCGCCTCGTCCCGGGCGGCCGCCGGGAGCCCCCCGTGGGTGACCTGGCCTTCGAGCGCCCGCTTCGCTTCGCGAGCGCCGCGTTCCACGAACTCGGCGGTCGTGTCCTCGAGCTCCACCTGGTACCCCGCGAGCGCGCACTGCGCCGCGACGCCGGCCCCCATGATCCCCGCGCCCACCACGAAGAGGCGACGCCACGCGATCGGGGGCGGGTCCGGCGAGGGCGGATCCCCGGTGGCGCTCACACGACTTCCGGTAGAGGCGGTTCGGGGTGCGTCAAGAAGGCGGTCCGGGCCAGCTCTCGGAACGTGCAGGCGCGGCAGACGGCCCCGCTGGCCGGCTCGCCGCAGACGCGACACGCCTGCGGGGCGCTAGTGGGGGGGCGGGCCGCGAGGAGCGGGAGAAGGGTCTCTCGGGTCCGCAACAGTGCCTGTCGGGTCCCCGGGACGGCCGCCTCCAGCCGCCAGATCGTCTCGCGGTAGATGTTCCGGGCGGCGCGGCCCGCGTGCGGGCACTCCCCGTGGTCGAACGGGATCCCTTCGAGGCGGGCGAAGAGGTACACTTCTCGCTCCGGGACCATGGCGAGAGGTGCGACCCGCGGCACCAGCCCGGGCTGTTTCTCCCGATGGGGTGCCATCCGCTGAAGCCGATCGACGTCGGCCCGCGCGAGGTTCATCAGCACCGTCTGAGCGAGGTCGTCGAGATTGAAGCCGAGCACGAGGAGCTCCGCGCCGACGTCCCGCGCGACGCGGTTGAGCGACTGGCGGCGCCAGACGCCGCAGAACGAGCAGGGGGCGCCGGTCGAGAGCCGGGAGGCCGCGGCGTCGGTCGTCATGCCGCCGTCCGTATCGGTGCGAACGATCCGATGCTCCACGCCGAGCTGGCGCGTCAGCTCCTGGGCGGTCGCAAGCGTCGCGGCCCGGTAGCCCTCGATCCCCTCGTCGACGCTGACGGCGACGATCCGTACGCCCGCGCGTCGTCCGAAGTACCGCTGGGTCAGTGTCAGGGCGACGGCCGAGTCCTTGCCGCCGGAGAGAGCGACGGCGATCGTTCCGCCGGGGAACGCCGGGACCTGACGCCGCCACTCCCGTCGGACGCGGTCCCATACGGACCGGGTGAAATGCGAAGTACACAGGTGAGCGCCCCGATACGGCATGTCGATCGCGGCCGGTTCCGGGCAGGCGTCGCACTGCACGGAGCGCCCAGAACGGACCGGCAGATAGGTCCGCCGACCGACCGGGGCTTCCACTCCGCCGTTCGCTTAATTACTGGAGCCGCGGACGAGTTCCTATCGATGGCAGGATCCGCGGCCGCCGCGTCTCGAGCGCTCCCCTCCCGGAGGCCGGGGCCTCGGGTGACCACCGGACCGGTCGAGTTCCACGCCGACGAGGTCGTGGTTCGATTTCAGCGCATGCTGCAAGCGCAGGAGCGGAGCCCGTGCACGGTGAAGCAGTACGGGCACATCGCCCGGACGTTCCTCGCGTTCGTCAAGAAACCGCTCGACGAGGTCGGCGGGAACGACGTGGAGAAGTTCCGCGAGTACCTCGTCCTCGACCGGCACTACACGAAGAACTCCCTCTACACGACGGTCCGTGGCCTCTCGTGCCTGTTCCGGAGCTTCGGCGTCGAGGTCGAGCACGGCCTCGAGCCGCCCCGACGACCGGATCGGCTGCCTCGCTACCTGAACGAGGACGAGGCGCACCGGCTGTTCGAGGCGGTCCGCTCGTCGCCACGCGACTGGGCGATCCTCCACGTGCTCGGCTACGGAGGACTTCGGGTCGGGGAGCTCTGCCGGCTCGGGATCGAGGATATCGAGTTCTCCCGGAACCTCCTGCACATCCGCTCGGGCAAGGGGGACAAGGACCGTGAGGTCATCATCGAGGAGAAGACCCGGGCGGCTCTCGAACGGTACCTGACCGAGCGGACCCTCGCCGGCACCACCTCGCCCCGGGTCTTCCCCATCACTCCGGTCACGGTCGAGCGCATGGTCCGACGGGCCGCGCAGCGCGCCGGACTCCCCCAACGGGTCACGCCGCACGTGCTCCGCCACACGCTCGCGACGGTCCTGCTCCGACGAGGATGCGATATCCGGTACATCCAAAAACTGCTCGGCCACGCCTCCGTCGCCACGACGCAGATCTACACCCACGTCGACACGCAGGCCCTTCGGGAGGCCTACACGAAGGCGCAGCCGCAGTACTGAGATCCATCGACGCGCCAACCGTTATTCGCCCGGGTCGCTCGCGCCCGCCGTGCCCGGAGTTCCGGTCGCCTCGACGGAGCGGCGCCTCGCCGCCGACGCCCGGGCGATCGCGCTCGGAGGGATCGCGGCCGCCGATCCGGCCCGGGCGATCCGGCGGCAGCTGCATCGACGCGGCCGCCGTCTGGTTTTCGGTTCCGTCCGTCTTGATCTCTCGCGGGAGTTCCCCCCTCTCGTGATCGCCCTCGGCAAGGCGGCCGGTGCCATGGGGGATGCGGTGGCGGACCTCCTGCATGGGGTGCCGTATGTCGGCCTCGCCGTCGTGGCCGGATCCGCCCCCGCTCCCTCACGATCGTTCGTCACGTTCCGGGGCGGCCATCCGCTCCCCGATTCCGAGAGCGTGCAGGCCGCCCGGGGCGTCTTGTCGCAGTTGCGGCAGACCCCGGTCGAGTCGCCCGTCCTCGTGCTGATCTCGGGCGGTGCGTCCGCCGCCTTCGAGTCCCCCGCCGACGGCCTCAGCCTCTCCGATCTTCGGGCGGTCTCCCAGAGGATGCTGGACCACGGCGTCCCGATCCAAGGGATGAACACGGTCCGTCGACATCTCTCCGAGGTGAAGGGAGGGTGGTTGGCTGTGGCCGCCGCCCCCCGCCCGACGGTCACGCTCGCCATCTCCGACGTGGTCGGGGACACGCCGTCGGACATTGGGAGCGGCCCGACCGTCGGCGACCCGACCACGTTCCAGGACGCGCTGAAGGTGCTCGGGCCGGCCCGGGTCCCACCGGCCGTGAGACGACATCTCACCCAAGGGACGGCGGGACGGATCTCGGAGAACCCCCGGACGAAGGATCCGCGGCTCGCCAATGCGACCTTTCACCTCCTCGCCACCAACCGCACGGCCCTCGAGGGGGCGGAGGCGGTGGCCCGACGACGCGGGTACCGCACGACCGTGGAGGTGCGTCCGGTGACGGGGGACGCGCAAGCCGCTTCGGTTCAGTTCGTGCGTCGAATGTTCGCTGCGTCCGCCGCCGCCCGATCTCGCGCGCCGCACTGCCAGCTCGCGGGGGGGGAGACCACGGTGGTGACGGTTCGTCACTCCAGCCAAGGAGGTCGGAATCAGGAGTTCGCGCTCCGGGCCGCTCGCGCCCTCGATGCGAAGGACGGGGTGGTGGTTCTCTCGGCGGGAACGGACGGCATCGACGGGCCGACGGACGCCGCGGGCGGGTGGGCCGACGGCCGCACGCTCCGCCGGGCCGGCGAGATGGGCATCAACCTCCCCCAGGCCCTCTCTGAACACGCAAGCTACGCCGCGCTGGACCAGCTCGGTCAGCTGTGGCGACCGGGTCCAACTGGCACGAACGTCATGGACCTCCACGTCGGCCTTCTCGCCGCTCGACGACGAAGCTGATCCGGGTTCGGCGAGCCGATCAGATCGAGGTCGGCAGCGTGCGTATTCGCGCGAGCTTGTCGCGGAACTCGACGCCCTCGCCCGAGACCATCGGCTTGCCGTCCTCGCGGTTCAATGCGATCCCGGCGGCCTCGCACGCCTTCTCGAACGTGGCTCCGTCCAACAGGGAGGCGACGGCCCTCTGCTCCCTCTGCCCGAGCGTGATCCCCGACAGCTGGAACTCCTCGAACGCCTCGAACGCCGTCGGGCAGACGCTCTTCGCGAGCGTCGCGATCACCGCGGCGTACTGTCGGATCTCGTCCTGGGCGTGGGGATCGAGGCGGAGCGAGAGGAAGTGGAACAGGTTGTGGAGATTGATCTTCCAGTACCACTGCGTGTAGTAGGCGAGCGGCAGGAGCAGGCGCGCCGTCTCGCGGGCCACGCCCGACTCGAGGGCCCTCACGTACGCCCCGTACGCGTCGGTCGAGACGCGCTCCAGATCGGCGCGGAACGCGTTCACCGCGTCCATGGGCAAGGCCTCGCCCCGTCCCTGCCGGTTCTGCGTGGACTGCCCGAGGACCCGCTCCGGTCCCGGGAGGTCGAACTCGTCCGGTACGATGGAGTACCTCGCGCTGTACTCGTTCAGCGACGCGGTCCGATGCCGGACCCACTGTCGGGCGATGTAGATCGGAAGTCGCACGAGGAACTTGTACTCCACCATCTCGAACGGTGTGGTGTGCTGGTGCCGGAGCAGGTACCGGATCAATCCACGGTCGTCCCGGAGCGTCTTCGTCCCGGCGCCGTAGGAGACGCGGGCGGCCTGGACGATCGCCGAATCGTTCCCCATGTAGTCGACGAGAACGACGAAGCCGTGGTCGAGGACCGGGTGGCGGACCCCGATCACCGCATCCGCGGCGGGGACCTGGGGCCGGCGCATCGGAGGTTCTTCGTCCGGCATCGCGGCGGAGCTACCGCCGGGCGGATTTAAGACCCGGCCGCGCGCCGCCGCCCCCCCGGCAAACTGATTAGTCCGGGACCGACTGGAATCGCCGGGTCCCATGGCGCGCATCTTCCTCGGAGTGGCGTGGCCGTACGCCAACGGACCGTTCCATATCGGTCATCTCGCCGGGGCGTACCTGCCCGCGGACATCTTCGCCCGGTACCATCGTCTGGTCGGGGACGAGGTGTTGATGGTCTCGGGGTCGGACATGCACGGCACGCCGATCCTCGTGGCCGCCGAGAAGGAGGGGACGACGCCCGACGTCGTCGCCGAGCGCAACCACGCGCTGAACTCCGCGTCGTTCCGCCGGCTCGGGATCTCGTTCGACCTGTTCACGAGCACCCGCACGCCGATCCACGAGCGGGTGGTGCAGGAGCTCTTCCTCGCCCTGCTCCGGGACGGCCACGTGGAGCGCCGGACCGAGAGCAGCCCGTACTGCCCGAAGCACGCCCGGTTCCTACCGGACCGGTACCTCATCGGCACCTGTCCGAACTGCGGCTCCGAATCCGCCCGGGGGGACGAGTGCGACCGGTGCGGGAAGGTGCTGCAGGCGAAGGAGCTCCTGCAACCCCGGTGCGTCCTCTGCAACACGCCGGCCGAGTTCCGCAACAGCGAACACTTCTTCCTCCGCCTCGACGGCCTCTCCGTGGAGCTCGACAAGTTCCTCGCAGACAAGTCGTACTGGCGCCCGAACGTGCGCACCTTCACGGAGCGGTTCCGGGAGGGCGGACTGCGACCGACCCCGATCACCCGGGACCTCACATGGGGCGTGCCGATCCCGCTCGACGGATACGATTCGAAACGATTCTACGTCTGGTTCGAGGCGGTCATCGGGTACCTCTCGGCGTCGCAGGAGTGGGCGGTTCGGCTGGGGACGCCCGACGCGTGGCATCGCTTCTGGGATGCGAAGGAGGCGGTCCGATCGTACTACTTCATCGGGAAGGACAACATCTTCCACCACACCGTCTTCTGGCCGGCGATGCTGCTCGGCGTCGGCGGCCTCCGGCTGCCGTACGACGTCCCCGCGAACGAATGGATGGTGATCGGCGGCGGCAAGATGTCGAAGTCGCGCCCGACGACCGAGGACGTCTCGTTTCCCGCTCTCCTCGAGAAGCACCCCCCCGAAGCGATCCGGTTCTACGCCGCCCTCCTCGCCCCCCAGAACCACGATACCGAGTTCTCTTCGGACGAGCTGCGTCAGGTCACGGATCAGGTCCTGGCCAACCAATGGGGCAACCTGGTGCAGCGCCTCCTCGTCCTCGCCCGGGACCGATGCGACGGTCGCGTCCCGCCGCGCCCGGACGGCTGGGAGCTCGCGAGCTCCCCGTGGGGCGCCCGAACGATCGCCGCGCACGCCGCGATCGGGGCGGAGTACGAGAAGGTCCACCTGAAAGAGGCCCTCGAGCTCGCGCTCATCGAAGTGCGGGACGCGAACCGGCGGGTCCACGAGGCCGCCCCGTGGGCGGCGGCGGAGCCCGAGCGGAACCGGGCCCTGTACGAAGGGCTTGCGTTCGTGAAGACCGCGGCCGTCTGGATGGCACCGGTGCTCCCGGCGTCGGCCGATTCCGTGTTCCGGATGCTCGGCTATCCCACGGGCCCGACCCCGGGCGCGTGGGCGACGGCGCTGGAGCCGGCCCCACCCGGACAGAAGTTGGGCGAGATCCAACCTCTCTATCCCCGCGACGCGCCGACCCAGCCGCCCGCAAGCTCGACCCCCGCCCCGGGTGGAGCGCTCGATCTGCGCGCGGGGGCGATCCGCGAGGTGACCCCGGTCGCTGACGCCGACAAGCTTTACCACGTCACCGTCGACGTCGGCCCGCTCGGGAGCCGTCACGTCGTGGCGGGACTGCGGCCGTACTTCGCCGAGTCCGAGCTGGTGGGTCGGAGTGTCGTGCTCTTGGCCAATCTCGCTCCGCGAAAGATCCGGGGACAGAGCTCGGAGGGGATGCTGCTCGCGGCGGACGCGGGCGACAAGGTCGAGCTGCTTCAACCGCCCGACGGCGCGGCGCCCGGGGACGGGTCGGGAGCTCGCGAGGTCGCCCCGGTCATCACGTACGACCAGTTCAGCGCCCGTCCGATGTGCGTTGGGGAGTCGCTCGGTCCCACCGCCGGCGGTCGCTCTCGAATCTCCCTGGGTGACGTTGCCGTCGAAGTCGACGGCGAATGGGCGGTGGGCACCCGACTGGTGATCGAGCGAGGCGCCGACGCCACCGCTCCCGCCCGGGTCGTCACCCTCGCGGACCGGCGCCCGCTCCGCGTCGGAGACGGTGCCGCTCCGGGAGCCCGCATCCGCTGATGCCGAGCTGGCGGATCGATCTTCATGTCCACGGGGAACGCTCGCCGGACTCCACGGCCACCTTCTCCCAGTATGCGGAGAGGATGGCCCAGGCCGGCCTGTACGGGTTCGCATTGACGGACCACAACGCGGTCCCCCCGGCCCCCCTTCTCGCCCAACTTCGGGAGCGGTACCCGCGCTACCTCTTCCTCTCCGGGGTCGAAGTCTCGGCGCAGGAAGGTCACGTGCTGGTCTACGGGGTGGAGACCGCCCCCTCGCGGGGAATCGCCCTCGAGGAGTTGGTGGAGTGGGCTCACGCCCGGAACGCCGTCGTCGCCCTGGCCCACCCCCTTCGCCGGTTCCACGGCGCGGGCCGACGGGTGGCCGAGGGCGCCCGAGTGGACGCCCTCGAGGGGCGGAACGGGCGGATGGGGTTTGGCGCGAACTCATCGACCGAACGGTTGGGGGTAAGCCGGCACCTCGCGGTGATCGGTGGCAGCGACGCTCACGAGACAGGAAGTCTCGGGCGCGCATACACGGAATTCGCGGACGAACCACCCGACTCGGAGGCGGTCCTGGACGCGATCCGTCACCAACGCACCCTCCCGGGCGGGCAGAACCTCTCCGCCGCCGGCCGACTCTCGGTGGGGTTGCGGAACCTACGTCTCCGTACGGGCCGCGGGTTCCGGTCGGTCTAGAACTCGGGCCTGACCCGGCTCCGGGCGCACGCCTTAAGCCGTCGGGCCGTTCGGCGACCCTGAGGGTCCAATGTCGGCAGTTCGGAAGATTGTGGTGCTCGGCGCGGGGAATGTCGGAGGCACGCTCGCCCAGCGGCTGGCGGAGGCCGACTTCGCGCAGGAGCTCGTTCTGATCGACATCGTCGACGGCCTACCGCAGGGGAAGGCGCTCGACATCCAGGAGTCCGCGCCGATCCTCGAGTTCTCCACCAAGGTCACGGGCTCGACCTCCCTGGAGGCGCTCCGGGGCGCGGACATCGTCGTCGAGACCGCCGGACTCGCCCGAAAGCCCGGGATGAGCCGCTCCGACCTCCTCGGCAAGAACGTCGACATCCTGCGCGGCCACGCCCAGGCCGTTGGACAGGAGGCCCCAAACGCCGTCGTCATCGTCGTCACGAACCCGGTGGACGTCATGGCCGAATGGTTCCGCCGCGCGAGTGGCCTCGCCCACGCCCAGGTCTTCGGGGAGTCGGGGACGCTGGACACCGCCCGCTTCCGCTGGTTCGTCGCCGCCGAGCTCGGCGTGTCGCCCCGGGATGTGATCGGCTTCGTGCTCGGTACCCACGGGGACACGATGGTCCCGGTCCTCTCCTTGACGAGCGTGAACGGCGTGCCGTTGACCCAGCTGATCCCCGCCGAGCGCCTGCAGAAGATCGTCGAGCGGACCCAGAAGGGCGGCGGGGAGATCGTGGAGCTGCTGAAGATGGGGAGCGCCTTCTACGCCCCGTCCGCCTCGCAGGCCGAGATGGTCCGGGCCGTCGTGAACGACGAACACCGGGTGATCCCGGTCACGGCCGCGGTCACGGGCCAGTACGGGTTCCGCGACATGTATCTGGGGGTGCCCGCACGCATCGGGCGCACCGGGGTCGAGGCCGTCTACGAGGTCCAACTCTCCGACGGCGAGCGCGCGGCCCTCCAACGGAGCGCCGAGGCCGTGCGGCAGGACATCGCGCTCCTCCCGTCCGCCTAGAACGGGCTGCGAGGGCCCGTTCGGCGTTCGGGTCGAGGCGCACCTTCAAGACACGCCCCCGTCTCGTTGCGGTCTGAGGGACCCTACGTCGACCACTTCGTTGTACGCGCCGCCGTCCCTCTTTCCGTACCGCGTTCGGCCGGGCCAAGAAGCGATCCTCGACGCCGTCGCCGACGTCACCCGACGGGGCGGAGCTGCGATCGTGGAGGCGGCCACGGGACTCGGCAAGACCGTCGCGACACTGGCCCCGCTGCTGGAGCACGCGGAGGCGGTCGATCACAAGATCCTGTACCTGGTCCGCACGCACTCCCAGGAGCAGCGCGTGCTCCGGGAGGCGCAGGCGATCTCCCACCGCACCGTCGCCCCGTTCCTGGCCCTGGGACTCTCCGGCCGACAACGCCGATGCTTCCTGTTGCAGGATATGCCCGAGATCGCGACCGCGACCGCCGAGGAGTACGGGCAGCTCTGTTCGGACCGCAAGCGGGCCGCGGAGCGGGCGGTCGACGAGGCGCCCCCGATCGTGGGGGGACCGACAGGGGATACCCTGGTGGCCGACCTTCCCATGGTCGAGAACGTCCGCATCACCGATGTCGACGGTTGTCCGTACTACGCCCGGCTCCTCCAGACCAACGTCCCCGCCCTCGCGGAGCGGTTCGCGGCGAACCTCCCGACCAGTGAGGAGTTCGACCAGTTCTCCCGCGACCAGCCGGTCTGTGCCTACGAGCTGGCGAAGAAGTTGTTGCCTTCGGCGCGGCTCGTCATCGCGCCGTACGCCTTCTTCTTCCATCCGCACGTCCGCGAGTCGCTGTTGCGATCGCTCGGCGTCGGTCTCGACCGGATCGATCTCGTCGTGGACGAGGCCCACAACGTCCCCGAGTACCTCCGGGAGATGTCGAGCGTCTCCCTCGGACGGGAGACGCTGAAGCGGGCCCGACTCGAGCTCGAGGAGAACGGCAATCTCACCTTCCCCACGGGGGGCACCGCCACGGAGCTCCTCGACTCCATCCTGCGGGCGATGGACGAGGTCGTCGAGGCCCATGCCGGCGAGGAGGACGGGATCCTGCCTCCCCATGCGATGGAGGATGCGCTCCTGGGGGCGGTCGGCGGCACCTCCCACGCCTTCGACACGATGCTCGGCACGCTCGCCCAGTGGGGCGAGGCGCTTCGCGAGTCCCGGCGCCGGGAACGAAAGCTCCCGCGATCCTCGACGCACGCCGCCGCGCTCGCGCTCCTGGCCTGGCCGCAGCTCGAACCACCCGAGTTCGTGAAGGTCGTCACCAAGTCCCCTCGCGTCGGCATCGAGGCGTACGCCGTCGACGCCCGGAGCGCGGCGGCGGCCGTCCTCGAGTGCCACGCGTCGATCCACCTCTCCGGCACTCTCGCGCCGATCGAAGAGTACCGGGTGACGCTCGGCCTCCCCGAGAGCAGCCGAAGTGTCTCCATCCCCTCCCCGTTCCCGCCCGAGAACCGGCGAGCGTACTACGACCCGGACGTCACGAGCCGCCAGGCGGCCCTCGCGGAGGACGAGAGCCGTCTCCCGCAGATGGTGGAGCGGTTGGGGACCGTGCTGGCGAGCTTACCGGTCCGTACGGCGGTCTTCTTTCCGAGCTTCGCCCTCCTCGACAAAGCTCTCGCCGTCGGCCTCCGCTCGGTCCTGCCCCCGACGGTCGTCATCGAGGAGCGGGAGCAGAGCACCGCCGACCTGTGGCGCGCCATCGATGGGTTCAAGCGCGGCGAGCGCGACGCGGTCCTCGTGGGCGTCGCCGGGGGTCGGATCGCGGAGGGGATCGACTTCCCCGACGACGAGCTCGAGGCGGTGGTCCTCTTCGGACTACCGTTCCCCAAACCCACGGCGCGGCGCGAGGCGCTTCGACGCTTCTTGGACGCCACGACGGGACGCGGGTGGGAGTACACGGTCGTCGCTCCGACCCGGCGGGCCATCGCCCAGGCGATCGGGCGGATGATCCGCTCCGACAAGGACCGCGGGCTTGTCATCGTCCTCGACCAGCGCGCCACCGATTTCCAAGACGTGCTGCCGGATCTGGCGCCGCTCCCGGCAGATCTCCCCGAAATGACGAAGGCGTTCTACGCCCGACCCGCGTAAGCGAGTCCCCGACCAGTAACCATATGTGGTTCAGCCCTCCCTCTCACTCACCGTGATCATTACCCGGACGCCGCTGCGGGTCAGCTTCGCCGGAGGCGGGACGGACCTCCCATCGTACTACCGCAAGTACGGGGGCGGAGCCGTCGTGAGCGCCGCCATCGACCGATACATCCACGTCTTGGTGAACCCGAAGTTCGACGACTCGATCCGGGTCGCGTACTCGAAGACCGAGGACCACGCCCAACTCGAGGACGTCCAGCACGGGCTGGTCCGGGAGGCGATGCGCGTCGCCGGCCTGAAAGGGGGGATCGAGGTCCACACCATCGCCGACATCCCGTCGGAGGGCACCGGACTGGGTTCCTCCTCGACGCTGACCGTCGGTCTGCTGAACGCGTTCCACGCGTACCATGGCGTCCTCAAGGAGCCCGGACAGCTCGCGGAGGAGGCGTGCCGCATCGAGATCGACCTGCTCAAGGGAACGTTGGGAAAGCAGGACCAGTACGCCGCCGCCTTCGGCGGGGTCCACTCCTTCGAGTTCCGCCCGGACGACACCGTGCGGGCCGTCCCGTTGCCTCTGACCTCGACCGCTCGCGCCGACCTCGGCGCGCACCTCTCGTTGTTCTACACCGGGATCACGCGCCAGGCCCAGGCCCTCCTGAAGGAGCAGGATGCGAAGACCAACGTCAACCGCGAATCGCTGGACGCCCTGCGCGAGCTCGTTCCCGCGACGCGGGATGCGATCGTCGGCTCCGATTGGCGCGCGCTGGGGGAGCTCTTGGACCGCGGCTGGCATCTGAAGCGCGGGCTCGGCTCGGGGGTCTCTACCACGGCGATCGACGAGGCGTACGCCAAGGCCCGGGCGGCCGGAGCGTATGGCGCGAAGATCACCGGGGCCGGCGGGGGCGGATTCTTGTTGGTCGTGCACCCGCCCGAGAGAAGCGTTCAAGTAACGGAGGCCCTCTCGCCGTGGCGACGTCTCCCCGTGGGAATCGCGGCCGAAGGCTCGCAGATCATCTTCGTGAGACGCTGAACCGATGACGACACCGATCCGGGACTATGTGCGCCAGTACGTCGAGGAGACCCGGGACGCCCTCGCCGACCCGTACCTCTCCGAAGCGATCAGCCGCATCGTGCCGGTCCTCGTCACCGCTCGCGCGGAGGGGCGGACGATCTTCTTCCTCGGGAACGGCGGGAGCGCCTCGACCGCCTCCCACTTCGTCGTCGACATCGGCAAGGCAACGCTGAAGGGGGGGGGCGACGGCCGCCGGTTCCGCTGCGTGGCGCTCGTCGACAACGTCGAAAGCGTCACCGCGTGGGCGAACGACGCCGACTACTCCAAGGTCTTCTCGGAACAGTTGAAGACGCTCGGGGCAAGGGGCGATGTGGCGTTCGCGATCTCCGGGAGTGGCAACTCGCCCAACGTGCTCGAGGCCGTCTCGATGGCGAAGTCGATGGGGATCACCACCATCGGGCTCGCGGGCATGGGCGGAGGGAAGCTGAAGGGCGCCGTCGACATCTCCGTCGTCGTCCCCTCGAACTCCATGCAGCACACCGAGGACGTCCACCTGCTGATCTGCCATCTGCTCACCGCCTACCTCCGGGATCAGGTGCCGGCGTAGGCCGGAGCATGACCGCGTCCGTCCGGGACTACATGGTGCTCGAGGTCGAGCACCTCCGCGAGACGACCACGGTCAGCGAGGCGATCGGGCGGCTGCTGCGTAGTCGTCACCACGGCTTTCCCGTGACCGATCAGAACCGACATCTGATTGGCTTCGTCAGCGCCAAGGAGCTGCTCCGCCACGCCGGGGATGCGAGCACCCCGCTCGCCAAGATCATTCGGCCGGGGACGTACACGGCGACCCCGGATATGCCGATCGACGACGTCGCCCGGGTGATGTTTCGGTTCGGTCTCCGCGACCTGCCGATCATCGACGACGAAGGGCGCCTGTGCGGGGTCATCTCGAACCTCGATATCGTCCGCTCGCACTTCGAACGGGCGAGCCCGGCGAAGGCGGAGACGCTTCGGGCGCTCCTGACCGAGCGATACCAACTTCCGTTCTCCTCCCGCCGGGGGATGGTGCCGCTATCGAATCTGACTCCGACCCAGAGCAAGGTCTTTGAGGACGAGCTCCAAGGGCGACGCTACGAGCTCGAGCGGGGGTTCGCGGAACCGGTCCTCGTCCTCCAGAAGGGGGAGAAGTGGATCCTCGTCGACGGACACCATCGGGCCCTTGCCGCGCGGGACATGGGCCTCACGCGCCTCCAGGCGTTCATCCTCGTCTGCGACAAGCCCCACGAGTTCGCGGCGCTGGAGACCGGGTTCGAGAAGGTCGCCAAGGAGTCGCACCTGATCACCCTCGATGACATCCACATCGACCGGACCACTCACCACCCGCTCGTGGAGGTCACCACCCAACTGCTGCGCCGGGTGACCGACGAGAGCCCGTCGAAGGCTCCGGATCCCGTTCGGGCTCCGTGACCGGCGGCCTGTCCGTTGCCGACTCCTGACGGAGACCTACCTCGGACGGGACCGCGAGCCGATGGTTCGCGCGAACCCGGTGCTGGGGCTGAGGGCCCAATGGGACGGATCCACCATGCAAATTGCCGAGGTATCCGGGAGAGTTCACGGCTGACCCGGTGTGGAAACGGGCGCGGCTCGGCAGGTTCGGGAGGTCAATTTGCGAAGAACTCAAGCTGCCCCGTGACGCCTTGGATCGTGATCGAGAGGCGTAGGATCTCGATTCCCATCGGGCCGCTGAGTTGGACCAATCGCTCCCGGCTTCGTTGGGCGATGGACCACCCGTTCGGTAGGAGGGTCTCGAGAGTATGGTGAGCCACTTCATTCCCCACGGTTTCCTTCACGCTCCGCTGGACCGACGTGCCGACATCGACGCTTAAGAAGGTCGCCCGCGCCGCGTTGACCACCTTGTAGTCGACCTGGGCACCAACCGTCGCGGGCTGGCCCGAAACTGTAGGAGCCGGGAACGGCGGGAGGATCACCGATCGCGGTCGGAGGTCGACCCGGATCACGACGTTGAAAGGTCCCATCATGTGAAAACCCGGGTTGATCGTCCGGCGGTAGGAGCCGAGAAGGCTCACGACTCCTTGTTCGTACGGCTGGATTTGGTGGGCGCTCTTGGCGAGGAGTACGGTGCAGACGAAGACGAGGATCACGCCCAGCGCGACGGCGAGGCCTACCACGGAGTCCATCGGAGCCGTCTCCCCCTTGTGAGGTGACGGGCGGAACGGCAACCCCCCTAAAGGGCGTTCCGACGGCCACCCGGCGGCCCGCGGCCCGGAGTTCCACGTGATTCGTGGGGGGAACGGTCCAATTCATACATCGGTGATATCAAGCGCCCCCGGGTCGGAGCGTCGACCGACGTGACGGACCCGACGCGCACCGCGCCGATCGCCCGCCGCCTTCGACGGGCCGCGGCGGCCCTCGGAGTGGTCTCCTGCATCGTGATGGCCCTCGGCTTGGTGGCGGCCGCTCCCGTCTCGGCCGCGATGGCCCAATCGAACGCTATCGGCTACGGCCACCTGAGCTCCGCGCCCGGGAGCGTCTCGTTCAACGTCTCGATGAACGACACGCCGGCGTTCAACCCCGGCAACCTCACCGGCGCTCCGTCGGGCTCGACGGTCACCCTGAACCTGAGCAACAAGGGGCTGTACAACCACACCTTCACCCTCTCGAAGGTCGCCAACTTCCAGATCCCCCGGGGCTGGACCCCCGCGCAGCTTCAGTCGTGGTTCGCCGCGAACGGATCGCTGGTGAACGTGAGCGTGCTCCCCGGCGCCTCGACCACGGCGACGTTCGTCGTCCCGAACAACACGGCCGGGTATACGTTCGAGTACGTCTCCCTCGTCCCGTACCAGTTCCAGGCGGGGATGCTCGGCGTCTTCACCGTCCTCGCGGGTCCCGGCACGGTCGTCCAAGAGCAGGCGACCGCGGACATCCGATTCGTCCCGGATGTGCTGCAGGTGAATGCCACCACGTACCCGATCGTCGTGGACGTCGCCGTGACGGACGTCGGAGGGGTGGGCCACACCTTCACGATCAGCGCCCTCGCGAACGTGACCGTTTCGGCCGCCAACTACTCCACGTACTTCCAAGCCCACGCCCTGTCGAGCGTCTCCGTCGGTCCCGGCTCCGGCCCGTACTGGGCGAATTTCACGATCGACCACGCCGGGACGTACGAGTACGTCTGCTTGATCCCCGGCCACTTCGCCGCCGGGATGTTCGGTACCCTCTACGTGGGGGTCGCTCCGCCCGCGGCAGCAGCTCCCCTCAGCTCGGCGATCGTCCAGGCGGGCGTGCTGCTGGCGGGTGGCATCCTGCTCGCCATCGCGGTCGTGCTGGTCCTCGCGGCGACGTGGGCCGGCCGATTTGCCCCGCCAACGACCCCGAAGCACCACTAGGAATCACCGGGGCGCACGGCGCTCCCGCACGACCGGAGTCCGTTCGTCAGGTCACGACGAGCTGCGACCGCATCGTGCCGTGGAACTCGCCGCAGAACTCCGTGCACTGCACGAGATACACCGTGCCCACGGTGACGGAGGAGGGGACGGTGAAGGCGAAGTCGTTGGTGCGGCCGGGGATCGCATCGATGCGGACTCCCAGGCCGGGGATGTTGAACGAGTGGATCACGTCGTCCGATGTGACATTGATCTGGACCACCTCTCCCGGTGTGGCCCATAAGGCGCCGCCGGTGGTGGTGAAGGTCGTTGGATCGTAGGTCGTGTTGAAGCACGTATCATTCGCCGGATAACAGAACTCCCAGTACCATTGGTGGCCGATGACGTCCACATACTCCCCGGGGTTGGAGGGGAGGGCATCGATCTGGTACAGCAGCACCGTGGAGTAGACGGCCACCCCGGTGATAAGCGCCACCGTGGCGAGGGTCCACGCGATCTCGTACTTGTTAACCATAGTTCCGCCGCCGGGTGCGCGGGTCCCGGAACTTCCACGCCGCGTAGAAGAGGAAGAAGTAGGTAATGATCGCACCGCCGGCCGACAGGCCGACCATGACCCAGACGAGTGGAGAGACCTCTTGCAGGATGGACTGGCCACCGGAGGCGGCCGCCGCTCCCGTGGCGACCAAGGCGCCGGGGATTCCTACGCCGGCGAGGGTGGCGAGAAGTCGAGCTCGGCGTTCCCCCACAGGGGCCGTTCAGGTGTCGTGCTACATATTCCCGGCGTACGTATTGGAAACACCGTCGAAGGGAGCACGGAACGCCCGGAGGCGGCCCTCCCGAGCCCTCTGTACGAACAGAGAGGCTTTGAATCCGGGCGCTCGTGGGCGGGCCGTTCCATTGCGCGGCACCACCGGCGGCTCGAGGCATTCCGCGATCCGACGCGCGCTCGCCGTGGGGATCGCCCTCGTTCTCGTCGCCGGCGCCCTCAACCTGATCCGGGACGCCCAGGCGCTTCCGACCCATTCGGTCGCCCGGCCGGACGGCGGTCAAACCGTCACCATCACCGTCTCGGACGTCTTCGCCTTCTCCCCCAGCGCGATCGACGTCACGCCGGGCGAGCCGATCACCTTCGACATCGAGCAGCTCGGGGCGACGTTGCACACGTTCACGCTCTCGAACACCACGAACTTCACCTTCCCGACCGGGGACCAGACCTCGGACCTCCTCACCTACTTCGCCGCTCACCCGCCGTTGGTGAACCTCACGTTGCCGCCCGGCGCGGGACAGACCTACACTCAGACCGTGCCCGCCCCGCCGGTCGGATCGTACGAGTACGTCTGTGAAGAGGCCGGGCACTTCGCCGCCGGGATGTACGGGTTCCTTGGCGTGGGCGTGAACGTCGGCCCGCCTCCCGGGCCACCGATCCCGTGGGGCGTCTACTACATCGCCGGCGGCGTCACCATCCTCGTGGTCAGCGCCATCGTCGCCGGTTTCGTCGTCGGGAAGCGGGAGGGCGACAAGTACGAGATGCCTCCCGAGAGGCTCGGGTATCCGGAGCCCGCAGAGACGCCCGGCCCGGGCGCGGCCGACGCTGCGAAGCCACCCGCCGGCGGCCACTAAGAATACCGAAGCGTTAAAGAGCGGGCCTCGAATCGGACCTACGAACCTTGTCGGAGGTTCGGGTCAAATGGCGTATTCGGTACCATCCCGCGAACGACGCCTCTTGAAGGCCGGACACTCCTCCATCGCGGTCACTCTGCCCAAACCGTGGGCCGAAGCGATGAACCTCCACCCGGGGGACCTCATCGTCTTCGACCAGAACGATGACGGCACTCTCTACCTGAAACCGGCCCCAACCTCGCCGGACCCCGTCGACGGGATCCCGTTCGTGGTTCACGCCCGCAGCTTCACGACCCCGGGCGTCCTGACCCGACTCGTCGTCGGCGCGTACCGGGTCGGTCACGACGCCATCGAGATCCGGACGGATGAACCACTCTCGCCCGAGCGACTGGAAGAGCTGACCAGCGCCGCCCGTCGCCTCCTGGGCGTCTCCATCGTGGCGCACGAGCCGACCCACGTCGTGCTGCAGAACTTCATCGACCCGTCCAAGTACGGGCTGCCCCAGCTCATCCACCGCTCCAAGATGATCCTGGTCGCGCTGCTCGACGAGGCCGAGGAGCTCCTCGGCAAGCGCGGCCGCTCCCGACGCCTCGCCTCCCTCGACGAGGAGGCGAACAAGGTCTTCGCGCTCATGGTCCGCCAGCTGTTCCTGGCGAGCCGAGACTGGTCGCTCGCGCGCCGCATCGAGTCCCCCGACCCCCGCCAGCTCCTCGAGTGGCGCGTCGTCGTCGAGATGCTGGAAGAGCTTGGCCGCATCTTCGCCCAGATCGTGGACGTCATCGGCCGCGAACCGACGACCCTGCCCAAGGACCGCCAGGCGCTCCAGAGCCTCGTGAACGACGCCCGGGTCCACCTGAAGAGCACCGTCGATGCGTTGATGCGTCCGTCCGTCGCCACCGCCTGCGAGTCGTTGGGCGAGTCGGTCCGGCTCCGGGCCGCCGTCGACGAAGCGCTCCTGAAGCCGGGCAAGAACAAGATCTCGGTGAAGCTCGGCGCCTCGTTCGAGCGCAGTGCGAACGTGCTCGGATCGCTCAGCGAGGTCGCCATGGACCGCGCCGTGGCGATGGGCACCGAAGCGATGATGCTCGAAGCCGCGTGATTCCCGAATCCGGCCTTCATATCTTGGTCGTACGAACCGACCCGGCTGATTCGGTCGTCCTATACGAACCAAATATCGTCACAGGGGGGGCTCAGCCGTCGGTGGCTCGAGAATGTTCGATAGCATTGACGACTGGTTGATCATCGCCGTAGTGGTCGGGGTCCTGTTCTATGGATCCACAAAGATCCCCCAACTGGCCCACAGCCTCGGGCGGGCGATGGGCGAGTTCAAGAAGGGACGGATGGAGGTCGAGGAAGAGATCAAGCAGGCGACCGCCAAGTCCGCGGCGAAAGCCTCCACCCCGGGGACGTCCCCGCCGTAATCGGTCGGTGTCGAACCTCCTGGGCATGCTTCGGGCACCCGCGACAGGCACCCCTCGGGCGAACGCGCCCGGCCTCGCGGGGGTCCGTCCGGGCCGGGGGGTGGCGTGAGCCGTGGGGGACCTGCAGCGGATCCTCGAGCTCGTCTCGGAGATGCGACGGCGCCTAATCCGGATCGCGCTCGTGCTCGGCCCGATCTTCGGGTTCCTGATCACGTTCCAGCTCCGGCTCACCGAGTGGACGGCGTTCGGCCGGGCGTGGCCGATCGTCTACCCGTACCCGAACCTCTTCGACAACATCACCGCGCAGACGTTCCGGGCCCTCGAGGCGTTGATGCTGCCGCCGGGCGTCCAGGTCCTCAACATCGGCGTCGGCGACGCGGTCGTGGCGCAGGTGGAGATCGGGGCGCTCCTGACGCTCGTCCTCGGCATGCCGTGGCTCGTCCACGAGGCCGGGGCGTTCCTGATGCCCGCGCTGCGGCACAACGAACGCGAACTGATCAAGCGGGTCGGGATCCCCGCCACGATCCTCTTCGCCGTCGGCTTCCTGATCGGGCTCTTCTTCATCACGCCGCTGACGTTCCGGTTCCTGTTCCTCTACGTTAGCGCCATGGGCCTGCTCCCGGTGATCGGGGCGCAGGATTTCATCGCCTTCACCCTCCTCTACTCCCTCGCCTTCGGCATCGTCTTCGAGCTCCCGGTCTTCGTCTACACGCTCACCCGGCTCGGGATCGTCAAGGCCGCGAGCTGGCGCAAACACTGGCGCGGGGCGATCATCGGCTCGCTCGTGTTCGGGATGCTGATCACGCCGGACAACTCCGGCGTCACGATGATCCTGATCGCGACGCCGATGATCGGACTGTACTTCGCGGGCGTCCTCTTCGCCAGCCGGTGGGAGAGCGGAAAGGCCCGCCGGATGGGCCCCTTGGCGGTGGCGTGATCCATGGCGCTGTTCTCCGATATCGACTGGGTCGTCATTCTCGCCGTGGGCGGGTTCCTCCTCCTGGGCCCGAACAACCAAGGGATGCTCCGCACCGTCGGGCGGCTGTACGCCCGGGCGATGAACCTGAAGAACGAGCTGCTGGGGGAGGTCGCGAAATCGGCGGGTCTCCCACCCCCGAACGGTCAGCCGTTCTCGATGCGCGACATGTTGCTCAGGGAGCCGTCCTCGATCGACCGCTCCAGCATCCCGCTCGCGGTCGTGGCGCCCCCGGCGACCGCCTTCGCCTCGGTCTCCTCGCTCCCCTCGATGGTGACCGTCGCGAGTTCGGGATCGATCGGCGGGGGGATGTGGACGGTCACGAAGTTCCCGACCGACCCGGAGGAGGTAGCTCGATACCGATGACGCTCTCGATCGACGACACGATGACGGTGCTCGAAGTCCTCGTGATCCTCATGGGGATCGCGATGACGTGGGCCGCCTACTACGGGAGCGAACGCGCCGAGCTGCCCGGGGAGGCGCTGATCCCCGACCCGAACGAGGTCGAGGAGCCGACCCGGGCCGCCGAGGGGAGGTCGCTCCGATGAACGACCGGATGCTCTGCCCTCCCGAGTGCCCGATCGTGCCGGGGTACCGCGCGTGGGACGTGCCCGTCGGGTACGTCCGCAAGCTCGCCCCCGCGCCGACCCCCTCCGCCCCGGCGGTCCCCCCCGGAGGCGAGGGCGACGTCGACGAGACGCGGCGCAATGTCCTGAAGTTGGTCGCCGTGGGCGGGATCATTGCGGCCGCGGGGGGCGGCCTCGTCGGCGGGACCCTCCAGTACGTCTCGAAACCGCCCCTGGTCGGGCTCTCGTCGTACCCGAAGGTGCAGTTGATGGATCTCGACGGGACCGCCTTGACCGCGACGAAGGTGATGAACGAGTACAACGTCACCACCCCGAGCGTCCTGACGTTCCAGTATCCGTTGACCAACGAGCCGAACTTCTTGATAAACCTCGCACCGCCGTCGGGCGGCAGCGGCGGGGCGACGAACGTCGTCGGCGGCGTGGGTCCGCAGCAATCGATCGTCGCGTTCTCGGCGATCTGCCAGCATCTCGGATGCCCGGCCCCGGCCATCTGCTTCTACCCGCCCGGGACGTGCGGGCAGAGCTTTGGCAAGCTCGACTTCTACATCCACTGCAGCTGCCACGGCTCCACCTACGACGTGACGAACGGAGCGGCGAACCTCACGGGACCCGCCGTCATCCCGCTGCCTCAGGTCGTCCTCGAGTGGGATCAATCCGACGACAGCCTCTACGCCACCAACATGAACGGCGCCGCCGTGAACGGCCACCTCAACACGCTCCAGGGCGGCTACGGCGTCGGAGCCACCGCCCAACTGTCGAAGCAGTCGCCGGTCATCGACTGCAGCTTCCCGTCGGCGTAAACGGAAGGAACAACGAATGGGGTTCACGCGCTGGTTCAACCGGACCCTCAACCGTACGTGGGGGTTCATCGAGGACCGCACCGGCATTCCGAAGTGGCCCCTGCGCCCGCAGCCCGCGTTCACGTTCAAACCGTCGTACTGGACCGGCGCGTTCGTGGTGAACGCCTTCCTCTACCAGGTCGTCTCGGGGCTCCTCCTCCTGCTCTACTACCAACCGAGCGTGAATCCGACCTACACGTCGTGCGGTCAACCGATCGGTCAGCTCTCCGCCTCGCCGGCGGCGTGGTGCAGCACGTCGTACATCACCAACTCGCTCCCGATGGGGTCGATCCTGCTGTCGACCCATCTGTACGGCGCGTACGCGATGATCTTCCTGATGCTCGTCCACTTCTACCGGGGCTACTACCTCGGCGTCTACAAGGCGCCCCGGGAGTTCTCCTGGATGGTCGGGACGCTGCTCCTCCTGACAACGTTCGGGATGGGCTTCACCGGCTACCTGCTCCCCTACACCCAGATCTCCTACAACGCGACGCAGGTCGGTCTTGTCCTCGCCTTGCGGCTTCCGACGTTCGGTCCGATCCTGGGGCCGTTCATCCTGGCGGACGGGACGGGACAAGGTCTGCTCAGCCGGATGTTCGCGGCCCACGTGCTGCTGATTCCATTAGCGCTGGGCGCCCTGCTGTACGCGCACATCTCGCTGTTCGAGGCGCACGGGATCGCTCCGCCTGCCACGTCCGATCCGTTGCAGCGTCGCCGATTCACCGAGCACGAGGACAAGAAGGGCGTGCCGTTCTGGCCGCACATCTTCTTTTACATGACCAAGTGGGCCCTCCTCTACATCGGGCTCTTAGTCGGGATCGCCGCGCTGTGGCCGTGGCAGCTGCCGACGTACGTCGGGAACACCGCGGTCGCGGCGGGGGTGACCGAACCGGATTGGTACTTCCTCTGGCTGTTCAAGTTCGTCGACTTTGCCGGGGTGACCCCGGTGCTCGCCATCGGCATCACCACGGTGCTCATCGCGTTCGTCCTGTTCCTGCCGTTCCTCGACCGGTCGAAGCGGACCCATCCGCGGGACCGGCCGTTCTTCCTCGCGCTGGGCAACTCCCTCCTCGGGTTCTTCATCCTCATGAGCGTCTGGGGGGGACTCACGCCCGGCCTGCAGATCCAGGATAGCGAGATCGCGTGGCGACTCGGCCCGATCTTCGTGGTGAACTTCCTCGTCGCCTGGCTGTTCTACCGGAAGTACCAGAAGAGCTATCGCGCTCGACTGGAGGCTCGCGAGAGATCGCTGCGGTTGGACGGCGTGTACACCGGCGCCAAGTCGGCGGTCGTCCCGGGGTCGGTCCCCCGATCGTCCCCGCCGTCCCCGGTCGTCGCGAAGGGCGCCTCGAGCGCCTCGGGCAGCGGAGGCTCCTCGTGAGCGCATCGACCGGGCCCGAATCCCCGCCGGTCTATCGGACCGGGACTCTGTGGATCGTTCTCTGCGCCCTCTTGGTGCTCGGCACCGTCTCGTCCGCGCTCGTCGTCTGGGGGCTCCTGAACGCGTACGTCACCGGCAACTACGTCTTCGACGCCGCCGTGGTGCTCGGAGGGGCGTTCGCCGCCGTCTTCTTCTTCCTCCTCCTCAGCGGGATCCTCTATCGGATCGACGTGCTCCGGGGCGTCCCCCACCGGCGGGTGATGCTCTTTGAGTGAACTGACCGTCGAGATCACCCCGGCCGAGTATGCGCGTCTGCAGACCCGCGTCCTGTCGCTGTACACCTCGGTCTCGATCCTGATGCTCATCGGGATCGCGATCGGCATCGTCTACGCCCTCTCGCTCGGCACCCTCATCGGCCCCGGCGTCGAGGAGTCGTTCGGGATCGACCTCGCGATCCTGTTCCTGATGTCCGCGATGCTGATGCACATCTTGGATCGGACGTACCGCGAGTGGCCGGAGGGCCGCCGCGTGCACCCGGCCCCCCCGCCGCAGATCACGGCGAAGACGGCCAACTACACCCTGGAGATCGTGGTCATCGTCGGGGCCGCGCTGCTGATCGCGTACGTGTTCGGGCCGTTCCTGGCCTGAGGGAGGGAGAGGTCGATGCTCGCTCCCACGATCCCCGGTCCGTTCCTCGACCTGGGGATCATCGTCGTCGCGACGGTCGCCATCCTCTGGTTCCTCCGGGTCCGGGGCGAGTGGTTCGTCCGTGTGGCGTCGTTGTGGCTGTTCACCACCGATCACAAGCGGATCGGCATCATGTACATCGCCCTCGGGATCGCGTTCTTCTTCATCGGCGGGATCTACGCGACGGTCATCCGCACGGACCTCGGCTTCGTCCAGGGTCTCGGGCTCGATCCGCAGACGACGCTCGGCATCGACCCGGACACGTACTCGATCCTGTTCACGATGCACGGGACGCTGATGATCTTCATGTTCGTCATCCCGACCCTCGCCGGGTTCGGGAACTACCTCGTCCCGTCGATGATCGGCGCCCGGGAGATGGCGCTGCCCCGGATCAACGCGATCGCCTTTTGGATGCTCCCGATCGCGGGCGTGCTCCTCATCCTCTCCGACGCGAACGCGGGGTGGACCGGCTACGTCCCCCTGAGCTTACAGATCGATCCGACGAATCCGCACGGCGTCGACCTGTGGATCCTCGGATTACACATCCTCTCGGCCTCCTCGATGCTGGGGGCGATCAACTTCATCGTCACCATCACCAAGCACCGCGCGCCCGGCGTCCACTACTGGAACATGCCGCTGTTCGTCTGGGCGACGTTCATCAACTCGATCCTGCTCCTGTTCGCCCTCCCGTCGCTCTCGGTCGCCCTCACCATGATCCTCTCCGACCGCGACTTCGGCACGCACCTCCTCGCGGCCGCCAACGGGACGCCGCTCGGCGGCGCCTTGCTGTATCAGAACATGTTCTGGTTCTTCGCGCACCCCGAAGTCTACGTGATGGTGTTACCGGCGTTCGGTCTCATCTCGACGATCTTACCGAAGCTCGCCCGCAAGGACATCTTCGGGTACGCGGCGATGGTGATCGCGTTAGGGGTCTTCGCCGTCCTCTCGTTCGCCGTCTGGGAGCACCACATGTTCGTCACCGGCGTCGACACCGACGTCCGGTTCGTGTTCATGCTGAGCACGATGGCGATCGCCGTCCCGAGCGCCGTCAAGACGTTCAACTGGGTCGCGACGCTGTGGGGCGGGCATATCTGGATGGCCACGCCGATGTGGTGGTGTCTCGGCTTCATCACCGGCTTTGTCATCGGCGGGCTGAGCGGGCTGATGCTCGCCTCGATCCCGATCGACTACCTGTACCACGCGACGTACTTCGTGGTCGCGCACTTCCACTACATCCTCGTCGGCGGCACGCTGTTCGCCATCTTCGGAGCGATCTACTTCTACTATCCGATCTGGACCAAACGCTGGTACAACCAAGCGCTCAGCCAGGTCCACTTCGTGCTGACG
Organism: Thermoplasmata archaeon; assembly: GCA_022750455.1. Taxonomy (GTDB): domain Archaea; phylum Thermoplasmatota; class Thermoplasmata; order Lutacidiplasmatales; family UBA184; genus JAKIVR01. The sequence goes on from JAKIVR010000008.1 coordinate 41,635, forward strand.
TACGTCGGGGCGAACCTGCTCCTGTTCCCCTGGTTCATCCTCGGCGCCGAGGGGATGCCCCGACGGGTGTACACGTACCTGCCGACCGAGAACTTCCAGTTCCTCAACTTCCTCTCCTCGCTCGGGGCGGCGATCCTCGGCATCGGGCAGCTCGTCTTCCTGTACAACATGGTCTGGAGCTACTACGGCGGCGAACCGGTCAAGACGGCCGATCCGTGGGGCGAGCCGCTGCCGAGCACCATGAGCGGTCCGGCCCCGCCGCGTCCGGCGCCCCCTGGGCGCCCGACCCCCACCGCGCCCGGCACACCCCTTCCCTCGGCCGCCTCCGCGGGCGGTCCGGGGAGCGCCTGAGGCCGGAGCGATGGCCGGGGGCAGCCGCGCCTTCGAACTGCTGGCCGCGGTCTCGTTCGCGGCGGTCTACGTCACGATCCTTCTCGGCGGGAATGTGATCGTGAGCGGCTCGGGGCTCGGGTGCTCGTCGTGGCCGACGTGCAACGGCTCCCCGTTCGACACGCCCCTCACCGGGCCGGCCGGTGTCGAGTTCTCCCACCGCCTCGCCGCCCTCGTCCTCGGCGCCCTGGTCGCGGTCCTCGCCCTCGTCGGGTACCTGTACGAGAAGGATCGGCCGGTGCTGCGCCGCCTGGCGTACATCTCCTTCCTCCTGGTCGGCGCGGAGGCGCTGCTCGGCGGCGTCGTGATCGACACGAGCCTGCAGCCGCTGATCGTGCTCCTCCACTTCCTCCTCGCGACCGTGCTGTTCGGCCTCCTCCTCGTGCTCGCCCTCTTGGCGAACCGGCACCGGATCCCCCCGCACTGGCGGGACTGGGCCCGCCGGGCCAGCGACCCGGCAAAGGATCCTCCTCCGTCGCCGGCCGGCCGAAGCCCCCCGGAGGTCGCCCCCACCACCCCGGACGGCGCGTACTGATCCCGGTCGGCGGGCGGCGACCGTTATGGGAGATGGGGGAGCTTCGCCCGGCACGACCGCTCCTCCTCCCTCCGTCGGATCCCGGCTCTCGGACTATCTGGAGCTCACGAAGCCGACGATCACGGGGCTGATCGTCGCCGTCGGGATCGCGGGGTACTTCATCGCCGCCCCGGGACCGGTGAACCTCCGCCTCCTCCTCGGCCTCGTCGTCTTCGGTGCCGCGGCGAGCGGGGGAGCGGCCGCGCTCAACCACTACCTCGACCGGGACCTCGATGCGCAGATGAAGCGGACCCAAGACCGTCCGCTACCCGGGCTTCGGATCCACCCCGAGCGGGGCGCTCTCCTGCTCGGGGTCGGCCTCACCGTGTTCGGGATCGGAGGCGCCGCGCTCACGCTGAACCTGCTCACCGCGTTCTCCATCGCTCTCGGGACGTTCACCTACGTCGTCGTCTACACGGCCTGGTTGAAGCGCCGGACGAGCTGGAACATCGTCGTCGGCGGGTTCGCGGGCAGTGCTCCGGCCCTGGCGGGCAGCGCGGCGGCGACCGGGACCTGGACGGACGGAGCTCTCGCGTTGGCCCTGCTCGTCTTTCTCTGGACTCCGCCGCACTTCTGGTCGCTCGCCCTGATGCTCCAGAAGGACTACGATGGGGCCGGGCTCCCGATGCTCCCCCGGGCCGGCGATGCGGCCGGATCGGCCCGGGTCGCCGTGATCTCGGCGGCGCTCCTCCTGCCGGCGACGATCGTTCTCCTCTGGGTGCGCCCCGACCTCGCTCTCTGGGCGGCGGTCGCCCTGGTGGCGCTCGTCCTCCTCTTCATCGCGCTGGAGGCCCCCCTCTGGCGCGCACCGGAGCGAAAGTGGGCCGTTCGCGGGTTCATCTTTTCAGGGATCTATCTGCTGCTGGTGATCCTCGTGCTCGTACTGAACGGACTGCTGATGCACCCCGGCGTCGTCGTGGGATTCTGAGCTCCGCCCCCTCCGTCGCCGTGGGGGGACTCCGCGCCGGATTACGGTGACACTACAGTACCGTTATTTCTCGCGCTCGACTCGCCTGAGGGATGACCATACCTCCGGTGACTTCACCGAATGCCGTTTTGCCGTCGAACCGGGTCGGCGCCGAGAGCGCTCTTCGACGTCTCGGCTACGCCCCGGTCCCCGGCACTGGCGAGGTGAGCCCCGCGGTGCCGAGCTTCTGGGTCCAGGAGCCCGGCGCCCGCAAGCGGCGCCTGCGCGTGTACGCGGACGGCTGGGACGCGTTCGACCGCGACGGCGCGATCTCGGATCCCCCGGCGATCGTCGTCGTGCCGACCGAGCAGGCCGCGGACCAAGCGTGGGAGAAGCTGTATCGTTCTCCGAAGGCCCGTCTCGACCCCGATATCTCGATCCTCGTCGTGCCGACCGCCGGACGGAAGGAACCGGACCCCCACTGGCACGCCGGCCCTGTCGACCGCCAGGACCTCCTGAAGCTCGCGACCGGTGTGCTCGTCGGGCTCGTGCGGCGGGTCCAGAACAGTCCGGGGCTCGACTTCCACCAGATGCTCGAGGTGATGCGGACGACGTTCCACGTCGACGTCGAGCGGTCGCTCTCCGTCGAAGGCGACGAGGCGGTCCTGTGGATGATGTACCAGATCGCGCTCCGCTACGCATACGCCCCCGGGGACGCGGCGTCGAACCTCCACCTGATCACGCTGAAACCGACCGGACCTGGCGCGCGCCTCCCGTGGTTCGCGGCATAAGCACGAACACCAACCGAACCTTTTTCAGGGCCGGCTGACTCGGTACTTCGATGTCGTCGACGCCGTTCGTGTCGCCGTACGCGACCTCGCCCGGGGGATCGATCCCTCCGCCCGAGACGACGCCGGAGGAGGGGACCCACGACATGTGGGTCTTCTTCTGGCTCGCGCTCGTGAACACCGCCATCATCGCCGGTTCGTGCCTGTTGGTCTTCGCGTTGTTCACCTCCCACTGAGGTCCGGGGCGTCCCCGTCCTCAAGCGTTATGTGGGCCACGCCCGTCGATGGAAGCCGCGCGGCTGGGGCCGTGGGGTAGCTTGGACCATCCTTCTTGCTTGGGGTGCAAGAGACTCCGATTCAAATTCGGACGGCCCCACCGCGAACCCCCTCCTTCGCTCCGAACGCGGGGCTCGAGAGCGGACGGCGGAGTTCATCTTCCCGCGCCGCTAGGCCCGGACGTGGGACGACGGTTCGTTGCCGAGCGGCGACGCGACCCGTACTATCGGGCCGCCCAGCTGGAGGGGTTGCGCTCCCGGGCCGCGTTCAAGATCGCCTTCCTCATGGAGCGATTCCCCATCGCCCGCCCCGGGGATATCATCCTCGACCTCGGCGCCGCGCCGGGCGGCTGGTCCGTGGTCCTCGCCGAGCGGGTCGGCCGCCGGGGTCGCGTCGTCGCGATCGATCCCCGGCCGATCGACCCGATCCCAGGGGTCGACGTGCTCCACGCCCGCGTCGGCGACCCGACGCTCGGGGATCGACTCGGAGGCCGGAGGTTCCGCTCTGTCGTCTCGGACATGTCGCCTTCCATCAGCGGCGCGTACGGCACCGACCACGCGCGCAGCGTCGATCTCGTCCGGAGCGCGTTCGGGTTGGCGCGGAGCGTGCTGCGCGAAGGGGGGACGTTCGCGGCGAAGGTCTTCGACGGAGACATGGTCGCGGAGCTGACCGAAGAGCTCCAACCGTGGTTCCGAGTCGTTCGGCGGACCAAGCCACCGGCCTCGCGCAGTGGCTCCTCCGAGATGTACGTCGTCGGGCTCGGATTCCACCTCCCCGTGGAACCCCCGACGGTCGCGGAAGGTCCGGGATGAACGCCGGGCGGAATGAGATGGTCCGACGCCTCGGACCGTTGCCCGACCGCGTGGCGGAGGCCCTGCGGACCGTGCCTCGCGAACGGTTCGTGCGAGCGGAGGACCTGGACCGGGCGTATCTCGACGAGCCGTTGCCGCTCGCCTCCGATGGCGCCACGATCTCGGCCCCGCACATGGTCGCCGCCCAACTGGACTGGCTCGACCTCCGCGGGGCGGAGAAGGTGCTCGAGGTCGGCTCGGGATCGGGCTACCTCGTCGCCCTCCTCGCCGAGATGGTGGGGCCGTCCGGGGTCATCCATGGGGTGGAGCGGGACCCCGCCCTCGTCGCGTCGTCGCGCGCGCTCCTCCACGAGCTGGGATACGACGGCCGGTGCCTCATCCATGTGGGCGACGGAGCCCGCGGGTGGCCCGACGCCGCCCCGTTCGACCGGATCGTGGTCTCCTGCGCGACGCCTCTCCTGCGCCGCGAGTGGTGGGAGCAGCTCGCGCCCGAGGGGTCGATCCTCGCGCCGGTCGGTGGCTCGTTCTCCCAGACCCTCTTGCGGGGCCGACGGACCGAAGGGCGGGAGATCCACGATTCCGGGCCCTCGGTACGGTTCGTTCCCCTCGTGACGGGCGTCCCATCGGATATATAGACCGAGGTTGTGCGCCGGTCCCGCCTTTTTAGAGGGTCTTGTTGTGATTAGATTCGGTCCTGCAGGGATTCCCCTCTCCTGCAAAGGCCGTTCCTTGCGGGATGGGATCGGGGACGCGCACCACCTCGGGCTCAGCGCGCTCGAGGTCCAGTTCATCAAGGTGAACCCCCTCACACGTCCGGTCCTTGACGAGGAGGTCGGGCTGCTCCCGCGGAACGTCCCCCTCCAGCTGATCGTCGAGGTCGCGCCGCCAGGGAAGGACGCGGGCGGCCCGACGATCCCGGACCTCAGCAAGCCGCTCGTCCGCCGTTCGAACGTCACCGCCTTGACGTGGTCGCTCGCGAAGGACCACCCGGATCTCGCCCAGACGAAGGCGCTCGGCCAGGCCCTCGACGTCGCCTTGACGCTGCACGCCCCGTACTACGTCGATTTCTTCGGCAGCCAGGAGTCGAGGGACCGGAGCCTCCGCCAGATCCAGTGGACGGGGATCCTCGCGTATGGCCTCGGCGCGCGCCTCACCGTGACCCACCTCGGGTTCTACGGCGGGGGAGACCGGGCGGAGAGCATCCAGGAGCTCACGAGCATCGCGCGGGAAGTCTCCCAATGGCTGGACAAGTACACCCACGGGACCGTCAAGCTCGCCATCGAGCCGTCGGGCCACGCCGATGTCTACGGCTCGCGCGAGGAGGTGCTCGAACTCGCGCGGACCGTCAAGGGGGTCGTGCCGGTGCTCAACCTGCCCCACATCGCCGCGCGGGAGCGGATCCCTCTCGATAATCCGACGGTGCTGAAGACGCTCTTCGACGAGTTCGTCGAGGCGAGCCACGGGGACGTCTACGCGAACTTCTCCGGCGTCGAGATGTACGGGCCCGGCGAGTTCCGTCTCACCCCGATCAAGCGCGGACAGCTGAAGTTCGATCCGATCGCCGATTTCCTCGCGGACCGCGAGTACGACGCGACCGTGATCTCCAGCTCGCCGCTCCTCGAGCACGATGCGATGTACATGAAGCTCCTCTACGAGCGCGCCCTGTCGCGACGCTGGGCCCGGCGCCACGCGCCCCCGAAGGCGGTCGCCGCCGCGGCCGCCGCGAAGGCGGCCGCCTCGCACGGATCGGCCGCGAAGCCCGGGACGAAGGGCGCCGCGTCCCCCGGCAAGCACGGGCCCCCCGCTCGCGGGAAGCCTCCCCGGAGGGTCGTTGCCCCCGCCCGCCGCTGAACCGGAAGCGTTCAGCCGGGCGACGGCGTACGTCGCCGATCGGGTGCGGACCGCTGTCGCGAGCGTGCCGCGCGAGACGGTGAAGGAGATCGTGGATCTGCTCAACCGGGCGCCGGCCGTGTTCGTGTACGGGGCCGGGCGGAGCGGGATCATCGGACGGGCGTTCGCCATGCGCCTCGTCCAGATCGGGATCACCGCCTACGTGATCGGCGAGTCGGTCACCCCGATCGTCCGGCCAAAGGACGCGGTCGTGATCCTGAGCGGCGCCGGACAGAACTACTCCTCGATCCAGACGGCGAACATCGTGCGTCGCGAAGGCGCCGAGCTCGTCGTCGTCACGGCCCAATCCGGTTCGAAGCTCGCCCACGCCGCCTCCGTCCTCGTCACGTTCCATTTCAAGGAGGACGCGCGACGCCCGCAGTACGCCCCGCTGGGCACTCTGTTCGAGTCGAGCGCGCTCGCGTTCGGCGACGCGCTGATCGCGGAGCTGATGCGCGCCCGGGGCGAGTCCGAGGAATCGATGCGCCGGCGCCACGCGATCATGGTCTGAGCCCCCCGTTCACCGGCCCGGCACCGCGGGCGACACCGGACGGCGCGCGCTCCACCATCAATGCTTAAGCTCGTTGATGTGTCCCCGATCTTCGTGCCAACCAAGGGCCCGCCGCAGGACACGCTGACGCCTGTGCCGACTCGCTTCTTCGTCACCAGTGGCGAAGCGATCAACAAGACGAGCGAGCTCAACGCGTTCGATCTCGCCCTGCTCCAGGCAGGGATCGGCGAACAGAACTTGGTGTCGGTCTCGTCCGTGCTGCCGATCGGGATCCGTCAGGTCGACCGCGTCCCGATCAAGCGGGGTGCGATCACGCACTGCGTCCTCGCCCGATACAGCGGCGGCGAAGGCGATGTGATCAGTGCGGGGATCGCGTACGGGTTCCGGACCGATGGCCAGGGAGGCTACGTCGCCGAAGGCCATCTGCACGGCACCCAGAAGTCGCTCAAGGAGTTCCTGAAGTGGCGCATGCAGGAGATCGCGCACTTCCGAGGCGTCGAGCTCCGCCGGATCCACTACCGGACGGAGGAGATCTCGGTCCCGATGGACCACTACGGCGTCTGCATCGCCGCGTGCGTCTTCCTCCCGTAAGCCGGCCCCGGGGCGGGCTCAGAGCAGCTTGCGGAACAGGAGCTTGTCCTCCAGCGACCCGTCGATCTTGAGCTGGTGCGTGACGAGCGCTTTCATCGGCCCGATCTCTTTGTGAATGAGGCCGAGGAACGTGCGCTGGTCGGTCGTGATAGTGACGTCGGCCTTCTCGGCGGAGCCCGCTCGAAGACCGGTCAACGCGCCATCTTTGAGCTCCACGGCGTACGAGCCGGCGTCGGTCAGTCGGATCACGATGACCCGGTGGATCCCCTTCAGCTCGGTCTTCAGCCCCGGGTTCTGCTCCGCGTGCCGGTTGAACCGGTCGACGAGCCCGGCCAGGGTCTCTTCGATCATGGGAAGCTCTCGAGACGAACGAGGGGGGGCGTCGGTTTAACCCTTGTCACCGTTTTCCACGACGCGCGGAGCCACGAGGGCCGGTCCCCCTCGGCGACGGCGCTCCGGACGATGTCCACTGTCATCGGGTCGCTCGGGTACCCGCTCCCGATCTTTCGGCCCAGCCGCCGCTCCAGGGTCGCCACCGCGCGGTCGCGCCGGACCTTTGCGACGATCGATCCCGCGCCCACCACGAGGTCGGTTCGGTCCGCGCCGTGCGCCGACCAGACGGGACCGTCGTGCTCGGCCAACCGCCGGATCGTCGCCCCGAAGCGGGCGGCGTTCGTGTCGCACGCGTCCACGCGGACGAACGAAGGTCGGGTACGGCGAACGAGCCGGGCGAACGCCTCCGCTTCGAGGTCGTTCAGTCCATGGTGCGCCACGGAGCGGTCGATCTCGGCCGGCGGGAGCGCGATGGAGACCCGCTGTCCGATCGATTCGAGCCCGGCATAGATCAACTCCCGTCGCGCGGGCGTAAGCAGTTTCGAATCCCGGACCCCGAGTTCCCTGAGGGCGTCGATCCGAGCCTCGGCGACCAGAAATCCGCCTACGACGAGAGGACCCAAGACGCTTCCGCGGCCGGCCTCATCGAGTCCGAGCACGGTCGCGCCGGCGGGGGGAGAGGCGAGGCGTCGGTCCGCACCCGTACGCGTCGCCACGGAGCCCCCTCACTCCCGGTGAGCCCATAAGCCCCTTCCGGCTCCACCCCGGCATGGGATTCGACGGCCTCGTTGTGCCGACGATCACCCAGTTCAGCGATGACGGGGCGATGGACCCCGAGCGCAACGCCCGGTACGCTCGAGACCTGACCATCGCCGGAGTGAACCATCTCTTCCTCCTCGGTTCGCTGGGCGAGTCGTCCAGCGTGGACGAGGCGGAGCGTCCGCCGTTGTTCAAGGCGGTCTTCGACGGCCTCAACGGCCGCGTCGATGCCTGGGTCGGGTGCGGCTCGCCCGCGACCCATCAGGCGGTCCGGCTCGCGGTCCAGGCCGAGAAGGCCGGCGCCGCAGCGCTCGTCGCGGTCCCCCCGTACTACTTGCATCCGACCTCCGAGTCGATCGCCACGTACTACCGCTCGATCCACGCGGAGGTGAAGATCCCTCTCCTCGCGTACAACGTCCCGTCGCTGGTCGGGTATGCCCTAGATCCGTCGATCGTCCACCAACTGGCGGTGGAGGGGACCCTGCAGGGGATCACGGACGCGGCCGGGACGTTGGAGAGCCTCACGGCGTTCCTCCACGGTCGCCCGCCGGGGTTCGCGGTACTTCCCGGCGACGACGCGCTGGCGAGCTCGGCCCTCGCGGCCGGGTCGTCCGGGGCCGTCATGGGCACGGCGAACGAGGTCCCCCGCCTCGCGGTCAAGCTCGTCACCGCCGGGATTGAGGGACGGGCGGAGGACGCCGCCCGCACCCAGTGGACGATCGACGCCCTCGTCGGCGTGCTTCGCGAGGCTCCCTTCCCCTCGATCCACAAGTTCCTCGCGCATCGCCTGCGGAACGCAGAGGTCGGCTACCGGCCTCCGTACGGGCCGCTGACGGACGCCGAGGCCCAGCTCGTCCTCGCGGCGCTCCAGCCGATCGAAGGCGAGTTGCGCCGACAAGGTTGACCCTCCCGCGCCTCGTCGGGCGACGGCCGGGCCGCGCGTGTCGGAGACGTGCGGGCCGCCGTGCACGAAACCTCATATAGAGAGCCGAAGGTCCCCGCCCCCGCGAGGCAATCATGGGAATCTGGCAGGGCCGATCCCGCCGTAAGCCGACGGGCGGACGGCTTCGACCGATCCGGAACAAGCGCCGGTTCGAGATCGGGCGGGAGCTCCAGTTCGCCACCCTCGGCACGGGCACCGTCAAACGGTACCGCGTGCGCGGCGGCAACCTCAAGCTTCGAATCCTCACGACCAACACCATCAACGTCTTCGATCCTTCGACCAAGACGATGAAGGCGGCCAAGGTCCTCACTGTCCGCGAGAACCCGGCGAACCCCAACTACATCCAACGCAACATCATCACCCGCGGGGCGATCGTGGAGACCGACCTCGGCATGGTCGAGGTCCGCTCCCGGCCCGGCCAGGATGGGATCTTGAACGGCGTCAAGGTCGAGCGGGCCGCCCCCGCCAAGAAGTAGTCGGCGTGGGCGTCCGATGCCCGACCATTTCTTCGTCTACCCATCCTACCTTCTCCGTCGTACCTCGCGCCGTCTCGGACGACGCCTCCCCCAGACCTCGGCCGTCTCCGAGGCGACGGTCGAAGATCTCCTCCAGGCCGCGAAGGCGCTCGGTTTCGAGGCGACCGCCGAGGCGGACAAGCAGTACCCCCGGGAACCGTTCCATGATGTCGGTCGCGTCAAAGTGACGAAGAAGAAGGGCGTCACCAAGACCGTCTTCCTCCGCCAGCTCGCCGACGAACTCCGTCTCCACCCGCCCTCTCGGGGAGGCGCGTGAATGTCCGAGGATCCCGGGACGATCTACTTCACCGGCACCGCCGGCGCCGGCAAGACCACGTTGGTCTACGCGTTCCAAAAGTGGCTGAAGACCGCCGGCCACGATGCGATCGTCGTGAACATGGACCCGGGCGCCGAGCAGCTCCCGGCGGATCCGGATGTGGACATCCGGGAGTGGGTCCGGCTCGCCGACGTGATGGACGAGTACGATCTCGGGCCCAATGGGGCCCAGGTCGCCGCCGCCGACCTCGCCGCCTTGAAGATCTTCGAGGTGAAGCAGGCGATCGAGGAGATGCGGACGGATTACGTCCTCATCGACACGCCCGGCCAGATCGAGCTGTTCGCCTTCCGGGAGTCGTCCCGCGCGATCGTCGACGCGATCGGCGGCGACCGGTCGCTCATCACGTTCCTCTTCGATCCCGCCCTGGCGCGCAAGCCGGCCGGGTTCGTCACGCTCCTCATGCTGGGAGCGACCGTCGAGTTCCGGTTCCGACTCCCCACGATCAACGTGCTCTCGAAGGCCGATGTGATGTCGCCCGAGGAGCAGGCCCGGATCGTGGCGTGGAGCGACCAGCCCGACGCGCTCGAGGCCGCGGTCTCCGAGGGCCCGGCGACGCCGGACTGGCAGCTCTCGGCCGAGGTGTTCCGGGCGCTCGAAGCCCTCGCGCCCCTCACGGCGCTCCACCCGATCTCCGCCGCGGACGGTTCGGGGATGGAGTCGTTGTACCGCGGGGCGCAACGGGTGTTCGGGGGCGACGACGACCTCGAGGTCTCCCAGGCACCCCCCGAAGAGGAGTGAGCGGTCGGCTCACTCGGTGAAGAAGAGACCCATCCCCGCCGAGGCGGAGTCTTCCTCGTCCCGAAGTTTCGCGAGGATCGGATCCGCTTCCGCCGGCGGCAGGTGACGTCCGACCGGGGCGAGCATCGTCTCGGCGCGTCGCACCGCCTCTTCGGAGCCCTCGATGAGCACGTACAACTGCCCGGGCTTTCCTCCGAGGGTGGCGGCGTCGCGCAGTTTCTGGCTCTGCCGAGCGAGGATGTCGTCCCGGAGCACCGTGTCGAGATCCGCGCGCTTGGAACTCTCCACGTCGAACAGTGCCCACGCCATTGCCGGGACGGATGGGCCCGCTCTCTTAGCCGTTTCGTGGACCGTCCGACCCCGGGAACATAGTTGTTTAGCTCACCGACGCCTCCTACGGGGGGGAGGCGACGCTTGGGGGAGGAGCCGGATGTCATCGTCGTCGGCACCGCCCATGTCGTGGACCTTCGGGATCAACTTCGACTCGCCCTGCAGTCCCACGGCGTCCGAGGGATCGCCTTGGAGCTCGATCACGATCGGGCGGCCGTGCTGCTGCGGCCCGAAGGGTCCAATGATCCCGAACCCGGGGGCTCGGGAGGGCCGATCTTCCTTCGACTGTGGGCGATCATCCAGCGTCGGCTCGGCGCGGAGCTCGGCCAAGGGGCCGGCGACGAGATGCGGACCGGCGCCGAGTTGGCAAAGGAGTGGAAGGTTCCGATCTTCCTGATCGATGACCCGGTCCGGGAGACGATCCGACGCCTCTTCCTCGCCCTCTCGCCTAAAGAGCGGGTCTCCTTGTTGGTGGGAGGCGTCGTGGGGCTGTTCATTCCCCCGAAGATCGTGCAAGGGGAGATCGACCGGTACGCCGAGTCTCCCGAAGATCTCCTCGAACAGATGCGGGTCGCGATGCCCTCGACGAGCCGGGTGCTGCTCGATGAACGGAACGAGCACATGGCGGAACGTCTCCGGGCGATCCGGGACGCCGGCCACCGGCCGGTCGCCGCCATCGTGGGGGGCGCCCACGTGACCGGCCTCTCCGCCGAGTTGACCAAGCGGGGGGTGAGCTCGGTGGCGATCCCGTTCGCTGAGCTGCGAAAGCTCACAGCGTCGTCGGGTGCACCGCCGGCCCCAACGTCCTGAGGAAGGCGTCCGTCACGGCGCGGAGGGCGTCCGAATCGTACTCCCGGACCCGTCCACTATCGCCCAGCGTGGAGATCGTCGGTTCGATCGGGAGGCGGCCGAGCAAGGGGACGCCGTACTCCTTGACGACGGCGGGGACCGCCGAGGGTCCGAACACCTCGGTCTCCGTCTGGCAGTGCGGGCAGACGAAGAACGCCATGTTCTCCACGACGCCCAGCAGCGGCACGTGGAGCTCGCGGGCCATGTTCATCGCCTTGCGGACGATGAGGCTGGAGAGCTCCTGGGGCGTGAGCACGAACACCATCCCCTCGATCGGGATCGACTGGAAGACGGTCAGCGGGACGTCGCTCGTTCCCGGCGGCATGTCGATCAGCAGGTAGTCGAGGTGGCCCCAGTTCACGCCGCCGAAGAACTGCATGATGAGGCGCGTCACCAGGGGGCCTCGCCAGACGACGGGGGTCGGATCGTCATCCAGCAGGAACTGGGAGGAGACGACCGAGATCCCGTCCGCCGAGACCGCCGGCACGATCCCCTCGCCCCGGTCGAGAAGCGGGCCTCGTACGCCGAACAGCTTCGGGATCGAGGCGCCGGTGATGTCGGCGTCGAGGACACCGACGGAGAGTCCGCGCCGTCGGAGCGAGGTCGCGATGAGGCTGGTGACGGTCGACTTTCCGACGCCGCCCTTGCCGCTCCCGATGACGACGATGTGATCGATGTCGCCCTTCTCCATCCGTTGCATCGGTCCCGCGCCGGGACCGCCGCGCCGGGCACCCGGGGGCGTCGACGGGCCGGTAGGTGGGGCTCCCGCCGGCGGAGGAGTGGACGTCGGCGTGCTCGTCATGCCGGGCCACCGGCCCCCCCTATATAACACGCCGACCGCGCTCCGTTCGGAGTTGGTTTCCTCGTCACATTTTCCCTCATTCCGGAGCATCTCGGGTCCGGGGTACTTGGGGGGTCGCCTATCCGGTCCACTGGACCCGGATGAGCGTCTCGGGGATCCGAGGCTCCCCCCGGGTGGGCGCGCGCCGGGAATGCCCCGAGCTACACTGAATCATGGGCGGACGACCGACCTGAGGGAAGGGATTTATGCGAAACCGAACTCCAACGGCGGACCATGGAAGAGATCGCGGTTCGCGTCGGTGGGGCCGCGGGGGACGGCATCGCCAGTATCGGGGAGACGTACTCCCGCTCGCTGTCGCGTCTCGGTCTCCACGTCTTCGGTCTGAACGCCTACCAGTCGGTCATCCGCGGGGGCCACGTCTGGTTCCAGGCACGCGCCGCGGCGGAGCGGGTCTGGTCCCAAGGAGATGGATGCGACGTTCTCTACGCCCTGAACCAGGAGACCGTCGATGTCCACGCGCCGTCGCTCCGCGAGAACGGTGTCCTCGTCTACGACCCGGAGAAGTTCACGGTCGACGCCTCCAAGTTGCCGGTGGGCGTCAAGACGCTCGCCGTTCCGACCCTCGAGATCGCGCGCAAGTACACGAGCCAGTCGATCCTCCAGAACGCCGCAGGTCTGGGAGCCAGCGCGTACCTCGTCGGCATCCCTCTCGACGTCCTCCAAGGGTGCCTCGCCGATTCGTTCGGGAAGAAGAAGGGGGACGTCGTCGATTGGAACGTCAAGGCGTCCGCCGAGGGGTACGCGTTCGCCCGCGACCACGCCCCGATCACCCCGAAGCCGTTGCAGTCCCGCGGACCCCCGAAGATGCTGATGACCGGCAATGAGGCGATCGCGCTCGGCGCGGCCGCCGCCGGATGCAAGTTCCTCGCCCAGTACCCGATGACGCCCGCGTCCGGGGTCATGCACTGGATGGCCGCCCACGACCGTCTCCTCGGCGTCGTGGTGAAGCAGGCCGAAGATGAGCTCGCGGCGATCAACATGGCGATCGGGGCCTCGTACGGCGGAGTGCGCTCCATGACCGCGACCAGCGGCGGCGGATTCGCGTTGATGGTCGAAGCGCTCGGCATGGCCGGAATGTGCGAGATCCCGCTCGTCGTCGTCGAGGCGCAGCGGACCGGACCGTCCACGGGCCTCCCGACCAAGACGGAGCAGGGCGACCTGAACCTGATGCTCGGAGCCGGACAGAGCGAGTTCCCCCGGGCGATCCTCGCCCCGGCCCATCCCGTTGAGGCGTTCTACGCCACGATCAAGGCGTTCGAGCTCGCGGAAGCGTGGCAGACCCCGGTGCTGCTGGCCAGCGATCTGCACCTCTCGGAGAACTACGCGACCGTCGACCGTTCAGAGATCACCTTCCCTCAGGAGATCGAATCCCTCTACAAGGTCATCCCGAACGGGAGCGACTACAAGCGGTACCAATACACCCCGAGCGGCGTCTCCCCGCGCTCCCTCCCGGGCCAGGCCGGTTTGCAGTGGGTCGCCGGGTCGGACGAGCACGACGAGAAGGGTCACCTCGTCGGCGACATCAAGGCCGGCATCCCGATCTGGGTCGCCGAACGCGCGAAGATGATGCGCAAGAGGATGAGCAAGATGAGCGGCCTCGCGACCGCGACGGAACCCCCGGTGCTGGAAGGTCCGGCGGTCGCGGAGCTCACCATCGTGGCCTGGGGATCCACGGTCGCCATTGCGCGAGATGCGATGAAGCTCCTCGCCGAGCGCCAGGTCCCGACGAACATGATCGCGGTCCGGACCGTCTGGCCTCTCCATGGCGAGGCGATCGCGAAGCAGCTCCGGGCGGCGAAGCGGACCCTCCTGATCGAGGCGAACTACTCTGGACAGCTCGGCCGGGTCATCCGCGCCGAGACCGGCATCGATTTCCCCCACCGGTTCATGAAGTACGACGGAGAACCCTTCTACCCGATGGAGATCGTGGGCGAAGCGATGGAGGTCGTCAATGGCCGGAAGTAGCGCCGTCGCGTCGACCGTCCCGACCGGGGCTCCCCTCAAGATGCTCATCGGCAAGTCGGACACCAAGCCGACGTGGTGCCCGGGCTGCGGGGACTTCAGCGTCGTCGCGGCGGTCGAGATGGCGGTCAAGAAGCTCGCGATCCCCTCGCATGAGGTCGTCATCGTCAGCGGGATCGGCTGCTCGTCGAACCTCCCCCACTTCCTCAGCTCCTACGGCTTCCACGGGATCCATGGGCGATCGCTCCCGATCGCGGAGGGCGTGCGGTGGGCGAACCATGGGAACACCGTGATCGCGACCGGCGGGGACGGGGATGGATTCGGCATCGGGTGCGGCCACTTCGTCCACACCATGCGCCGGAACGTCGACATGACCTACGTCGTCATGGACAACCAGATCTACGGTCTCACGACCGGCCAGGCGAGCCCGACCTCGATGATGGGACAGAAGACGAAGTCCACCCCCGCGGGCGTCATTGAGAACCCGATCGACCCGATGGCGCTCGCGATCGCCAGCGGGGCGACGTACGTCGCTCGCGCGTTCTCGGGCGACGTCAAGCAGATGGCCGACCTGATCTCGGGCGGCATCCAGCACAAGGGGTTCGCGTTCATCGACGCGCTGAGCCCGTGCGTCACCTACAACAAACTGAACACGTTCGACTGGTTCCGTCAGCGGGTCTACAAGCTCGAGACCGCCGGGCACGACCCGACCGACAAGGGCGCCGCGTTCGCCCGCGCCCTTGAGTGGGGCGACAAGATCCCGACCGGGCTGTTTTACAAGGGCGACCGGCCGACGTACGAGGAGCTCGAAGAGGTCCTCACCGCGGGCCCACTCTCGAAGCAGACGGCCGGCATGAAGGGCCACGAGTCGGTCCTCGACGAGTTCCTCTAGGCGTACGCCGGCTCACGGCGGCAGGGACGGCGGCATCGCGAGCGGCCCCTCGAACGCGTACGCGTCTCCCTCGTGGAACAGCTCCGCGAAATCTGACGAGTTCGCTAGGGGGCCGGGCAAGAAGGGGGGCCACAGCACCGTATTCGCTCCCGTCACGAGAATGTATTGGACATGGAGCTGCCACAGGTCGTTGAAATCGGAGTCGGTCAGGACGCCAGCCGACAGATCTGTGACCACGGCCCGGTAGGTCCCGTTGTTCGCGGCATAGGCCATCGGGTAGAGGAGGTGGACATCCGGTCTCGAACTGGGGAGGAACTCCGCCGCGCTCCCCGGAGCGACGAGCACCGTGGATCCATTCGGGAGATGGTCCGTGGACCATTCGAGCAGCTCGTAATCCTGAGGCGTGAC
>JAKIVR010000080.1 GCA_022750455.1 Thermoplasmata archaeon
AACGCGGTGGAGCGCGCCATCAACGGTCTTCGAATAGGACGCGGCCAAGGTCGTTCGAACCCCGCCGGCCCATTGACGGGCGGGACGCTTCGAGGGGAGTGCACTGGCGGAGTGGGCCGTCCGGCACGACCGCCGCGGACCGGATAGTGGGGTCTATAGACCGGCGCCGCCTCGTCTGGGTCCCTGATGTCCGAGGCACCGGAAAAGTCGAAGGAACTCTTCGAACGACTGTGGCGGGGGGTGGGCGACCCGCTGCTCACCGCCTCCATTTACTTCCTGGCGCGCTCCGAGCTCGCGCCACGGCTTCTCGCGCAACCTTCGACGGCCGATGAGTTGGCCCAGAGCAAGGGGTGGGACCCGCGATTCCTTCGCGGCGTACTCCACCTCTTGACTGCCCACGGGTTTCTCACGGAGAGTACCGAGGGGCTGTTCCGTCTGACGGAACTGGGGGCGCTCCTGACGGACGAGGCGGTTGCAGAGACGGTGGTCGACCGGTTCGAGATCGACTTCCCCGTGTACTGGGCGCTCGCCCAGGCGGCCCGTCCCGGGCCTCCCGTGTTCGAACGCGTCCACGGAAAGCGATTCTACGAATTCCTGCGGGCGGAGCGCCGATACGGCCTACGGTTCCAATCGGAGCTCGCGGCCGAAGCGACGCGGAGTGGGGGATCACTCGCGACCTCCTACGATTTCTCCGCTGTGCGCTCCGTGGTGGACGTCGGAGGCGGCAGCGGACGGTTCCTCGCGGAGGTGTTGCGACCCCACCCCCGGATCCACGGATGGTTGCTCGACTCCGGTCCTGCTCTCACCGACGCCCCCGCTCTCATGGCGACCGCGGGCGTCGGCGACCGCTTCACGGCCGTGCAGGGCAGTTTTTTCGAGGAAGTTCCCCCAGGCCACGACCTCTACCTGCTCAAGTGGGTGCTCCCGGACTGGAACGACGAGGACGCCTCTAGGATCCTCACGAACTGCGCCCGCGCCATGCGACCGGATTCGAGGCTCCTCATCCTTGACCCCGTGGTGCCCTCCGCTGGGCCTCCCCCCGAGTGGCAGCGTCTCGATCTGCTATTCCTGCTCTTTGTGGAAGGCCGACTCCGTTCCCTGACTGAGATGGGATCGCTGTTGGCACGTTCGGGGCTCGAGCTCGAGTCCGAACATGCGCCAGATCCGGGCTTCCGCCTCCTTAGTTGCCGCAAGCGCCCGAAGGCGCCCGGCTGAGCGCCGAGGCGAACGGACGCCCCGTACCCGGTCGGCACCGTGCGAGTTGTCGTCAGCTCCCGCCGGATGCGGGCGGGTCCTCGTCGGATGGGGGGAGCGGTGACTTCGAGCGGGTGACCGGTGTGGATGTCCCGGTCGCGGCCGGCGGGTCCGAAGACGGCGGCGTCGGCTGTGCGGGCGGACCGCCGGACGTAGTCGCTCCCGGCTCCGAGGAAGGCACTCCTCCGGTCCCGGAGCTCGGCGGGGAGCCCGCCACCGACCCACCGGACTTGGAACCGGCGAGCGAGCCGCCTGTCGCGGACCCCCCGAGCGTGTAGGAACCCAGTCCTGGCACTCCGCGGCTCTTGGAACCCGCCAGCGACCCACCGCCGCCTCCAGACTTGGCACCGGCCAGGGAGCCGCCCGTCGCGGGGGGCTCTCCTGGGGACCCGGCGCCAATGGTGAAGGATGTGAGCCCCGACGATCCACCGGTCTTGGACCCGGCGAACGAACCGGTCCCTGTCGAACCTCCGCCGGGGGAGGGTCCCATCGGTACGTAGGGCGGTGGCGGTGCCACGGGGGGGCTTCCCGAGCCGTGCCCACCGGGGCGACCTCCTCGGAGGAGGAACAGACCAATGCCGATCGCCCCGATCAGGGCGAGGACCCCGACGAGCGCGTACCCATCGTCGCCGGGGAGCCCGAGGAACGCGGGATGGGCCGGCGCCCCTCCGACCGGGGGCGGTGGGGGAATGACGAGGAAGCTGATCGATTGAGAAAGTGCGGCCCCGACCACGGAGAGAGATCCGGACGGCGGTTGGCTCGAAAAGCCGCTCACGGTGCCGACAGTGTACGAGTACGTGCCGTTGGGTTCGTAGAAGTACATCATGGTCACGGAGACCGTCTGGAGAACACCGTTCAGTGTCACGGACCAGCTCGTCCCCTGCGGGAGTCCGGACTCGGCGATCGCGATGGAGTAGGTGAAGGCGCCGAACGCAAGGGTCGACTCGGTGACACCCTGACCGCTCACCGTAATGAAACCGGAGTAGGGCAGTGTGGTCTGGTGCCATCCGGGAACATCCGTGATGGAGTAGGCATACGTCCCGTCGGGTTCCACGAACGAGAGGGAGGTGGTCGTCGAACTCACCAGGACTCCGTCGAGGAGAACGGACCAACCGGTGCCCACGGGCAAGCCACTCTCGGCGAAGTCGACCTGGTACGTGGGTGTCGTCGTGAACGTGGCGGTCAGGGTGGCATCGGCCGTCACCTGCAAGCTCGTGTCGGCCGAACTGGGAGACCCAAGGGACCCGGCGGTCGTGGCCCAGGACGAGAAGGTCTCCCCCGGGCAGCTCGGCGCGGAGATCGTGTGGGTACCGGCTGTTACTCCATCCGCAGTCTGTCCATCGCCATAGGTGGTGCCGTCGATCTGAATGTCGCAGGAGGTGGGCGAGGTCACCACGGCCACCTGGTATGTCGAACCTGCGGAGACGAAGCTTGCGGTGAGCGTGCCCGTGGCGTCCACGTTGACGTTCGTGGCCGCCGCCGAGGCTGTCGTCACGCCACCGACGCTGCTCTCCCACTCGCTGAACACCTCGCCGGAGCAGCTGGGGGCCACGATCGGATAGGTTCCCGCGACAACGTTCGCATCGACTTCCCCATTGGAGTACACCGTTCCGTCGAACGTGAGGGAACAACTAGTCGGGGAGCTGGCGAAGGTGACAGAGTATTCGGGTGGGGGTGTCCCCGGCGCCCCGATCAGGGAGAGTGTGCCGTTGTCCTCGTTGGCCACCGAGACGTTGCCGATATCCGAAGCGTACGCGATTCCGTCCGGATCGACTCCCACTGCGAGGCTGGTGATCGGAGCCACCGTGCCCGGGCTCAGGACCGAGACGTTGTTCGAGTTCTCATTGGCCACGTAGAGGTATCCGTTGGAAGAGTCGTACACGATCCCGTTCGGGCCCAGTCCGGTCGGGGAACTGAACGTGGGGACGTCCGTGGTGGGGTCGACGACCGTCAGGTTGGCGCTCCCGGCATTGGTCACGTAGATGTTCCCCGTGGCCAGGTCCAACACCTCTCCTTGGGGGTCAAAGCCCGTGGGGATCGCATCCACCACCGAACTCGATCCAATATTGACCACCGTCAGGCTGTTGTTGGTGATCCCCCCGGTCAGGTACACCTCCGCCGTCGCCGGGTCCCAGAGGATACTGGATGCCTGGAGAGGATACCCTCCCGGCATCGGCAGGGAGATCGAGGCCGTGCCCACCACCGTGGCCGGGTCGATCAAGGTGAGGTTGCCATGGGAGTTGGCCAGGACGATCACGTCCTGCACCGGGTCGAACGCCATCGGGCCGACGCCGCCCGTATCGAGCTGGTGGGACAGCACCATCGTGGACTCGTTCAGCTCCGCCGTCACATCCACGTAGGTGGTGTTCCTCCCATCCATCCAGAGCTCGTCGAGCGAGGGAACGTCCAGGAGGTGGCCCGGGATGAAGGGGAGACCCAACGCGCCCATCACGGCGTGGGTGGTGGCGTTCACCAACAGGAGTTGGTTGGTGCTGTCCGCGACGTAGTAGACGTCATGGGTGGCATCGTACGCCACCGCGGTGGGGGCCACGCCGAGCAAGTCGTTGGCCACCGTCGTCGTACTGGCGTCGGCGATCACGGTCAGGTTGTTCGAACCGTCGTTCGGGACGTACTCGTCGCCGTCCGCGGGATCGTAGGCGCCACCCCACGGCACGTTCCCGCCCGGAAGGGTCGCCAACCACGAGGGCGTGCCCTCATCGTCTAGGACCGTGATGTTGTCCGACTGCTTGTTGGAGACGTACGCGTGCCCGTTGGGGGTGATATTCACCCAGACCGGCTCCGCACCGGTCGGGATCGATCCGATCTGCCGGAGGGTCTGTGCGTCGAACAGGGTCACGTTGGCCGAGTATTGGTTCGCTACAATGACCAGATTGTCCGTCGCGTCCACGGCAAGGCTTCCCGGGTCCGAGCCCGCGATGAGCTGGCCCGTCACCTTGCCTTGGGTCAAGTTGTAGACGGTCACGTTGTCGCCCCCGGTATTCCCCACGAGGATGCTGCCGTTGTTCGGGTCGTACGCGACTCCCTGGGGTTCGCCGCCGACCTCGAACGATCCGATCGAAGCTCCTGTGGCTGCATTCAGCACATCGACCTGGTCATTCCCCAGGTCCGCCACATACAGTCGGTCATTCACGGGGTCCCACGCACCCCCGTAGGGATTCTGGCCCGCCCCGGCAAACCCGGTGATGTTCAAGGAGGAGGTGTTGATGATCGAGAGGTTGTCCCTTTCATCGTTGATCGCGAACAATCGCGAATCGGTGGGATCGAGGATCAACCCCGTTAGGTACGGTGAGTACCCTGGAATCAGGATCCGCTTGACGATCTGATGGTCCGACGGGCTCCAGACCACGACCATATTGCTGTTGTTCGCCACGAAGAAGAGGTCACCGGTGACCGAGTCGTAGACGTCCCACTGCGGAACGGTGGCCCCGACCGCGCCAAAGTTGCCCGTGACAGATGTGCCATTGGGCAGTACGACGGTGTCGAAGACGGACCCCGCAAGGCCCACCGAAGGGTGGGGGCCTGAGGGAAGGGACGGCGCTGCGGTTCGGCCCACCGAGCCCAGAGAGGTCGGGGCCAACAGGACATGGCGAGTGGAGGAGTCCAAGCCACCGGAGGCCACTCCCGCCGCGGCGGCGCTCCCAATGAACATGCCGGCGATGGCAAGAATGAGGAGGAGGGCGGGGAGCCGCGCGAATTGGGCGGCCAATCTTCGAACGGGTGCGTTGCGGCACCCGAATTCGGGTTGGCTCGGGTTTGCCATCTGTCGCGGGCGACGGGCGGCGAGTATATGGGTTGGGCACCCTCGCTCCCGAACGTCAGAGATTGTGCTGGATCTCTCGTTGGAGACTGTCGGAGGGTAACTCGACCTCTCAGCGACCGCCGTGAGCTGAACCATCCGTGGTGACCCGGAGCGGATGTTTCGAGCCCATCCCACCGCGATCTTCCACGCCCACAGCTCCCCGGGCGCCCGGGGCTCCAACTGCGGCTACCCCATGCAGCAGACCACGCAGTTGGGGCACGTTGAGAATTTCTGGTGGACGTAGGTTCAATACTGCACGGCCGTCTCCGGGCCTTCCTCGATATTGGCAGGGTGCGGAGCGTCCCAACCCGAACCACCGGTGGTCCGACCACCCACCCGATTCCACGATGGGTGGCGCGTCGAAAGGGCAGTCACTCTCCACCGATCCTGCCAAGAGAATCGCGATCCTGTGGTCCGTTGCCCAGGCTGCGTACGGCTCCCCTGAGCGTCAACAACCGCTCCCTGTGCCTCCGGCCTCTCTGGCCCCGACCACCCAGAGCCTGATGGATGCGACACCCGGGG
Source organism: Thermoplasmata archaeon (assembly GCA_022750455.1). Classification (GTDB taxonomy): domain Archaea; phylum Thermoplasmatota; class Thermoplasmata; order Lutacidiplasmatales; family UBA184; genus JAKIVR01. Next base: position 5,597 of record JAKIVR010000080.1, read on the forward strand.
GAAGCGTCCTTCGAAGCCGCGAGCACCATGGCCTCCGCGACCTCGGGTCTTCGAGCGGACCTCACGCAGAACGAAGCCAGCCTGCAAGGGGGAGCAGACTCTGGTACAGCTGATTTCCGGAAGGGGTCAGGGTGTAGCCTTGGACCGGCCCTCGCGCCCCGTCGACGAAAACGCGACGGATGAGCTTCTCCCGTTCGAGCGAGCGCAACGTGGAGGTGAGCGTCGCTGGGCTCACCCCTGAAAGACAATGCTGGATCGGCCCGAATCGCACGGTGCCGTACTTACCGAGCAAGGACACGACGCAAACGGCCCACTTCTTGCCCACCACGTCGATCAAACCGATCGGTGGGCAAGGACACTCGAGATCCCCCTCGCAACACTGCGACACTCTGTCCGTACGTAGCGGCGCCTTATGACTACTTCAGCTATTGAAGTGAAGGAGGTCCTCATGTCCGAACCGAAGGCCGAGGCGCCCGCCTGCGACCCGACCACGTGCCCACCCGGCTGCTGCGACGACTGCTGCTGATGAGCACCGACGAACCCCTTCCTCCCCCTTTTTCCGAGCGCCGAGTGCTGTTCGTATGCGTCGAAAACGCATGCCGATCGCTCATGGCCGAGGCGATGTTCAACGGGGACCCACCTGCGGGCTGGACCGCGGTCTCCGCGGGGACCTCACCCGCGGGTGCGCCCCACCCTCGCACTGCCCGAATGCTTGAGGAGCTCGGACTCAGGGCGCCGGACCATGCTCCGCAGGCGCTAACCGGGGAGATGATTGCGGGGGCACAAATCCGAGTGACCATGGGCTGCCTCGACAGTGCCAGTTGCCCGGCGCGACTGAAGGAACTCGAGTATCTCGATTGGGCTTTGCCCGATCCTGTCCCGCTCGATGACAACCAGTTCCGGGAGGTTCGGGACAAACTTCGATGTCTCGTGGACGGACTTGTTCGTGAGATTCGTTCGAGCGAGCGACAAGACTCGGCTCGGACGTGACCCCGGTGACCGCTGCCCTGTTCCGTCGGGCTCTGGCAGAACTCGTCGGTACTGGCCTGTTGGTGGGGATTGGGACTGGGGCCATTGTCGCCGGGGCGCGCTACGGAGGAATCTCCCAAGGATGGCTCGCCGTGGCGTGGTTCGCGGCCGTGGCCATTCCCATCTTGCTGTTCGTTCAGATATCCGGATCCCACCTGAATCCGGCCGTCACTCTGGGCTTGGCCGCCAGCGGACGGATCGCCTGGCGAGAAGCCCCCGTGTACATCCTCGGCCAGTTGGCCGGGGCGTTCCTCGGTTCCGCGACGGTGGACCTCACGTTGGGAACTGACGCGCACCTCGGCAGCACGATCCCATCGACGAGCGTGGTCGGCGTCTTCGGGTCGGAGGCAGCGTTCACCGCGGCACTCCTGGCCGCGGTATTCCTCCTCGCGGATCTCGGAGAAGGACCGTGCCGGTGGCGTCTGGCTTTGCCCCCAGCGGTTGTAGGCATCTCGACCTACGTGATCGGTCCAATCACCGGGAGCTCCCTCAACCCGGCGCGGACCATCGCGCCCGCCGTACTATCCGGCACGTATCCTGATCTGTGGATCTACTTGGTCGCGGCCCCTTTCGGAGCCCTCTTGATAGCGCTTGCGTGGCCGCCCCAATCCGTTGACCTCGAAGACCGAGGACCGGGTCGTGTCGAGATCG
>JAKIVR010000081.1 GCA_022750455.1 Thermoplasmata archaeon
CGTGTTTGTGATCCTCCTCTCGAAGGGGATCTACCAGATCCAGCCGTATCAGCAGGGGGTGAAGACCCTCCTTGGATCGTACAAGTTGATCATGAACCCGGGATTCCACCTTATCAGCCCGATCGCCGTCGTGACGGTGGTCGACCTGCGGACCCAGGTGCTCGAGGTCCCCCGCCAGGAGGTCATCACGAAGGACAATTCGCCGACGAACGTCGACGCGATCATTTACATCAAGGTCTCGGACGCGCCCCGCGCCATCTTCCAGGTGCAGGACTACCACATCGCGACGGTGGCGCTCGCCCAGACCACCCTCCGGTCCATCATCGGCGACATGGAGCTGGACGAGGTGCTCTACAATCGGGAGCGGATCAACACCCGTCTTCGTGACATCCTCGATGAGGCGACCGACCGTTGGGGCGTCCGCGTCGAGGCCGTCGAGATCAAGGAGGTCGACCCGGTCGGCACGGTCAAGGCGGCGATGGAGGAGCAGACCTCCGCGGAGAGGCAGCGGCGCGCCGCCGTGCTGCGCGCCGATGGTGAGAAGCGCTCCGCCATCCTCGTCGCCGAGGGACAGAAGCGCTCCCGCATCCTCCAGGCCGAAGGCTCCCGACAATCCCAGATCCTGGAGGCCGAAGGCTCCCGGGTCGCGACGATCCTGGAGGCCCAGGGAGAGAGCCAGCGCCTGCGGATCCTCGCGCTCGGCGCCAGCTCTTTGGACGCCAAGTCCCTCACGGTCCTCTCTCTCGACACGATGGCGTCCGTGGCGAACGGTCAGGCGACCAAGATCGTGTTCCCCTTCGAATTCTCCCGGTTGGTGGAAGGGGCCTCGGAGTACCTGGGCGCGGGTCGGGCCCTGCCGGAACGCACGCTGAGCAACTTCGACGAGCTCCAGAAACAGATCGGGCCCGTCGACGACGTGCTCGGAACGATCCCGAAGCAGACGGAGCTGCTCAACGAGATCCAATCGATCGAAGAGGAGATCAAGGCCGACGCGGACGTCCCGGTCGACCAGCTCGCCGCCGCGCCGGAGGCGGAGCTCCCGGCCAGCGTACCGGCCAAGAGCACCGAGCCCGCGGGTCCCCGCCAACCGATCTTCTCAGCGAGCCCGTCCCCGGGCTCCTCGACCCCCACCACCCCCAATTCGAGCCCGATGGCTCCGAACAAGAAGCGCCCTCCCGCCGCCTAAGACGAGACAGCGCGGAGCCTGCGTCCCCCCGGTCAGGCGCCGGACGGACGGGGCTTGCGCGATCCGCGGCTACCGACTGATATTCGGAGCGGACGGCGAACGACCCGCGGGGCGCCCGCCGCGTCCGGCGTACAACGCCTCCAAGCGCGCGTACTTCTCCGAATGGAACGTGACTTCCCGGTAGGTCGTGGTCGATCGGAACATTTCGAGCGTCCGTCCCGACCTCCGTCTCCGGTCGTTTTCTCGCTGGTGACTGATCTGCATGTACGCGGCGAGGAATGGATAGATCGCACGATTGACGAGGCGGAAGAAAAGCGGGGCCGGGGGCGTCGGTCCCGGGGCCAGCTCCGGTCCGGTCTGGATCCATCGATCGTACAGCCCCGGCGCCTGCTCGCGGAGCCACGGGGCCCCTCGCACCAAGTCCCGGTAGAATCGTTCTCCGTGGACCGGCAGGACGGTGAGAGCCTCCCGCGCGAACACGAAGCCGTGCGATTGACCGAACCGGGACCGGGCCTCCCGCTCATCGAGCACATAGTTGAAACACCACTCCGGAAGGGGACCGGTTTGACGCCACCGGTCGACGCGGAGACGGAGGAGGATGTAGGCGGTGAAGAGCCAGAGCGTGTCGTCATCGGTCACGACGAGGAAATCGCAGTCATCCTTTGGACCAGGGGCGCCGAACGCCGTGGATCCGGAGATCATGATGCACCGCGTCATCCGCAACACGAGGGCGAGCGGGCCCTCGAACAATCGGGACGCGTGGGCGACGTGGGCGGCAGATCGGGCGCGCCGCGCGGCCTCCTGGTCCGGGCTCGGGACCTTCGTTCCGTAGAGGCGACCGTCTCGTACGGTCCACGGCCCCGGATGTTCCCGGAGCCAACTCTCCAGCTCGAACGTCGGGTCCGGACCGATGGCAGGAAGAAGGGACCGAACCTCCTCCAACGAGAGGGAGACGTCGTGGTCGTCGGCGACCCGGACCAGGGAGGCGACCCGTTCTGCGACGAGGGCTTCGTCGAGGCCGGTACCCCCCGGAGCCTCCATGTCGGGTTCGGACCACACCACTGGTTATAGAGTCAAGGGCGAACGAACTTGTTTTGCCCTAGGAAGGCTGCGTTCAGGGGTTCATGAGACTCTTCGGCCGGTCGCGAGGCCATGCAGAAACGGCCCCTCACCCGCCCGAGCACGAGCCACATTTCACCGAAAGCGCGTCGGTCCGCGATTTCATCATCGGTCTCTCGGACGGACTCACCGTCCCGTTCGCGCTCGTGGCCGGGTTGGCGGGGGTGTTGAGCAATAACCACTACATCATCATCGGCGGTCTCGCGGAGATCGTCGCGGGGACCATTTCGATGGGAGTCGGAGGGTACCTCGCCGCGCAGCATGACGCGGAGTTCTACCGCTCGGAACGCGCACGGGAGGAGAAGGAGGTCGAACTCGTCCCCGAGGTGGAACGCAAGGAGGTCCGAGAGATCTTCGAGGGATACGGGCTCACTCCGCAGGAAGCGGAAACGACGACCGCCTCCTTGACCCGGCGCAAGTCGTCGTGGGTCGACTTCATGATGCTGTTCGAGCTCGGGCTTCCCCGACCCCGCCCGGACCGCCTGTGGCGGAGCCCGTTGACGATCGGGGGCGCGTACGCGATCGGAGGCTTCGTGCCGCTGTCCCCGTACTTCCTCTTCCCTGTCACTTCGACGGCTCTGGGGGTTTCGGCCGTCGTGACCCTGATCGCCCTGTTCGTGTTCGGAGTCGCCCGGGGACGGGCTACGGACACCAATCCGTGGAAGAGCGGCGTGCAGACTCTCGTCATCGGAGGCGTGGCCGCGCTCGCAGCGTACGGTTTGGCCCGAGGCGCCTCCGGGCACGGGTTCTGAGCTGTTCGTACCCCCCATGGGGCGGAATGACAAGGACAAATAGTCCCCAACCGTCGAGCCGTCGCATGCGCGGTAACTCCCAGCCGACCGGCCGAACCACTCCGAACGTCCCTCCGGCCGTTCCTTCCCCGCGATGGGGTCGGGAGCTTGCCATCTTCATCGGATTTCTCATGTTGGTGAGCAGCCTTGGGTTGGTCGGAACTCTCCGAACGGTCCCCTCGACGGCCCCCCCCGCTCCGACCCTACCGGGTGTGCACTTGGCTGCCACGCCCAGCGAGCAGCCGAAGCCGCACGGCGGACTCCCCGTGACCGGGAGCTTCTACGCCAGCGACCCGAATGCCGGCACGCTCAGCGCGGCGGACACCTTCTGCAGTCTCTGGTTTGTGGGGTACAACATGTGTTACCCTCAATCGCAAAACCCCTCTGTGCTCACGCTAGCAAACGGAGAGATCGGTCTCGCGTTCTCCGCGGTCACGAGCGCCACGGCCTCGACGTGCCCCAACGCGACCGGGAACACCACGAGTCGCATCGCCTTCACGACGTCCTCAAACGGCGGACTTTCGTTCTCTTCTCCCCAACTCATCAGCAACATCGGGGGCGCGAACTGCCCGTACTACCAAGGGATCGAACCTTCGTTCACGACGGGGACCCAAGGAGAGATCTTCGGCGCGTACGTGATCGCCAACGCCACGCTCGCCGAGATGGGATTCCCGACGCTCCCGTTCGGCCGGCCGGTGGTCCCGTACGTCTCTCGGAATTTCGATGCCCTGGCGTTCACCAGTTCGACCGACAACGGGACGAGCTTCTCGACCCCCACGGTGTTGGTCACCTCCAACATCAGTGACCCCCAGATCGCGGCGTACGGGAGCACCGTCTACATCGTCTACGAGAATGTGAGCAACGGCACCACGAATCTCATCGGGGATGGTTCCCCGCCCGTATCGCTCAACTTCTTGTACTCTACCGACGCGGGAGTGTCGTGGAACGGACCCGCGGTGGTGCCGGGCTACTTGCCGGGCTCGGACATTCTCGAGGCCAACAACAGCATCGACCCGTCGATCGCGGTAAGTCCGACGGGTGAGGTCGCGATCGCCTTCGCCGCCAATCGATCGTGCTACCAGTATTGCTCGGCGTTCTTCCAAACGTATGCCAGCGATGTCGTGGTGGTCACGTCGACGACCAATGGGACGACGTGGAGCGGCCCGTACATCGTCGCCCAGGACGCGGCCGAGCTATCCAGCGACTTCGGAAATGTGGGGGCCGGGACGTTTGAAAATCTCCCCACCACCTCGATCAAGTTCGGGGGTTCGAGCTCAGATCTGTACGTCGCGTGGGCGCAGGCGGAGAACTTGAGCCTCTCAGACCAGTACGCGTTCGAATACAACTGGCAAAGCAGCGGCGTCAAGTCCGCCGCGTCGACCGATGGGGGGCTCCTTTGGACCGTCGCGAACGCATCGCCGGCTCTCGATCGCGGCGATCCGATCGTCGGGGGGGTCATCAACGAGGGCTACTACAATCCCGCCTTGGGCTACTCGAACGGAACCGTCTACCTGGAGTTCGGGTTCTACAGCTACACGGAAGGGGCGGCCGGATACGAGACGCTCGCCTCGAACATCTTTGGCGCGGGGGACAGCCAGTGGGCCGAGACGAGCGTCGACGGCGTCAATTGGTCGGGGGCCAGTTTGCTGGAGTATTTCCCGGACGCCCTGGGATTGAACGACTACGCGTACTACGGGTCCTGGGGTTCCATCGGGTTCACCGCCTCGGGCTCTCCCGTCCTGGCGTGGTCCCTGCCGTCGGGATGGTTCGACTACAATCCAGCGATCGGCTACACGCAACCGGTGGCCCTCGGGGTATCCGTGCTCTCTCCGGGCGCGACCACCAACCTGACGATCGATGAGAGCGGCTTGACGGCCGGCACCTCGTGGTCGGCGTGGGTCAATGGCAATATCTTCGCCACGACCCAGTCCTCGATCACGGTGGCGAACGTCCCCGTGGGAGCGTCACTCTATTTGGCCTGGCCCGGCCCCATCACGTACACCGGCTATCGAACCGCGGTGGAGCCCCTGTTGAGCGTGGGACCCCTCATCAACCTCTCCGGTCCGACGGTTGCGTACTTCAATTTCACGGACTTCTACGGGATCTCGTTCACGCCCGAGCCGGGGAACGTCCCGTTCTTGGAGATCGAATACGAGAATTACGGGAACCAGAATCCGTACTCGTTCAATTTCTATTGGGAGACGTACCTCACCGGAACGGGATCGGCGTACTACTACACGGGCGGAGACCCGTTCCCCTGGTACATCCCCGAGGGGACCCAGATCAATCTCAGCAGCACGTGTACCTACCCGGAGTACAAGTGCTACGATACGTATGATTTCGTCGGGTACTGGAACGGAACGGGAGCCGGCAGCTACACGGGATCCGGTTCGTCGGCTGACCTCACCGTCTTGAGCCCGTTCAATGAGACTGTGTGGATGGCCGCGGCGAGCGTCTACAGCGAACGCGTGGCGGCGCCAGGACTCGGGGCGAGTTCGACGTTCCACTTCGACCTTGATGGAACCCCCTACAGTGGGACCGGCGGAGGTTGGGTCAATGTTCCCGGTCTCGCGACCGGAGCCCATTGGATCTCGAACATCGATGCGACCTCGACCGATGCCGGTTGGGAGTACTTCGGGTTCGCTCCCCAAGGGAACCCGGTCATCGTGCCGAACGTGCCCGTGGTCAATCTCACGTTCGCGGACGTGGACCTATCGGCCGCCCCGCGCACCCTCTCCTTCCAGGCGGAGGGCTTGCCGACCGGATCGGAGTGGCATCTCTCCGTCAACGGCACGGAGTACAGCTCGTCCACGGATTGGATCAATATCACCGCCCACCCCGGACTCTATCCATACGCTGCCTTCCCTGTCATCTCCGCGAACGGGACGTCGGCGTTCACGCCGATCACCTCGAGCGGGATGGCCAATCTTAGCACCGCGTCGAGCTTCGAAGTGGACTTCACGACCGGCCAGCAGGTCCAGGTGATCGCCTCGCTCGGAGGCAGCGTCTCGGGAGGACCCGGCACGTCATGGCTGGGAACGGGGGCCTTTGAGAACCTGACCGCCACCCCAGAGGCCGGCTTCAGCTTCGGGGGTTGGAGTGGGAGTGGCTCGGGATCGTACAGCGGGCCCAACACGACTGCGGAGATCCAAGCGCTGGGGCCGATCGTCGAATCGGCGAACTTCATCCCGCACAGCCTCACCCAGAACTCCGCCTTCGTCAACGAGACCGGACTCCCCAATGGAACGCTCTGGTCGGCCGACCTGGGCGGACAAGGCTACGCGACGAACACCACGCAGTTGGAAGTCTCGAACTTGTATTCGTGCGCGATCTCGGGCGGATTGGGGATCTACCCCCTCGCCGTACCGTACGCGTATCCGAACGGCTCGACCTCGGGTACCCGGTATGTTCCGACCGCCTACCCGGCCACAGTCTGCGGCGGAGGAGCGCCCGCGACCGTCCAGTTCTCCACCCAATACTCGATCCAGACCACGAGCACGACCGGCGGCTCGGCCACGGCCAGTTACACAGGGAACGAGGGGAGTGCCCTCTGGATCGGTGCGGGAGACCTCGTCTCGCTCTCGGCGACGCCGAACCCGGGATACTTGTTCGTCGGATGGCAGGGGACCGGGGCCAGCAGCTACTCCGGACCCGAGGCCGCGCCAACGGTCCAGCTCAGCGGCCCGGTGACGGAGCTGGCGGTCTTCTCTCCGCTCACCGTGCCTCCGACCCAAACGTACGTGGCCGCCATCCATGAGACGACGCCCCTCGCGACCGGAACATCCTGGGCCGTCACTCTCGGGGGTAGCACCTACGCCTCTATCACCGCCTGGATCAATGTGAGCGGACTTGCGCCGAACGACTACAAGGTGACCGCACTGCCCACCCTCTCCCCCGACGGGTTGATCCAGTACACTCCCACCCCGGCCGGATTCTCCATCGACGTGAAGTCGGGCGCCAACCCTCCGGTCTCCTCCGTCGCGTTCGCGACCCAGTACTGGGTGCAGATCATCGCGACGGGACCGGGAGCGATCAGTCCGAACAGTGGATGGAGCGATGCGGGTTCGCTGCTGACC
>JAKIVR010000082.1 GCA_022750455.1 Thermoplasmata archaeon
CCGCTCCGGGCCGACGGAAGCGCCCAGATCTTGACCCAACAGGAGTCGCGGGTGATCTCCGGTCAGCTGGAACACATCGAGTTCAACCATCCGATCCCGGCGCGCCAGTTCATGTGGTGGTCCTCGGAGGGGGGCAAGATGACTCGGATCCCTGCGATTCGCTCCCCCTCGGGGTCATCGATGCACCGCATCGAGTGGGCCACGCCCCTCACCGCGCGCAAGTCGCGGTGGGAACGGATCTGCGTGAGCCGGGTCCTTCCGAACTGGTACCGAATGGCACAAACCCCGGTGAAGGCGGCCCGGGCCGGTACTTCGGAGACCTCGGCGAGGGTCGAGTCGGACTCCGTCGGACTTCCGAGTCAAGTCAAGCGGTTCGGTCTACGCTTCGCCGCGGATGCCCATCTGCGTCTGATGGTAGTACTCCCGGAAGGATATCCGGTCGGTACGGCACGGTGCCGTGTTCGCTTCCTGTCGGAGCTGACCCGGGAGGATCGGACCGAGGAGCTGCGGGTGGCGAAGCTGGGCCGTGACAAGTGGCACCAAGACGGACTCCGGAGAACTGGAACCACCCTGACGCTCTCGATCCCCCAGCCGCTTCTGGATCGAGAGTACGAGATCGAATGGACGTTGCCGACCAAGGCTCGCCGGAATCTCTGGCTCAGGTCCCAGCAGCGCCAGTTCGGTTCCTTCGTACGCTGAGTGCCCAGGTGCGGCAGCCGATCCGCCAAAGGATCCTCCCCTCCTCGAGGATGTACTCTCTCGATGGGGGGGGGTCCGCATCACGGCGTCGAGGGGATGGACGAGGGCGGCCGGGGGTGGGACGGTTGATGGGACGGTTCCATCAGACCATTCCTCAAGAGCTGAGATGCAATCGGCCAAGCCGGGTCATCATGCGAGGGGACGGGCGAGCGCAGGTGCAACGAAGGGGAACATCTCAAGCGCCTACCGCGGAAGGCTGTGGAGCGACCCCCGCCAGTCATGGGATCAGGCTCGGGAGCGACTCCGTGACTCACCTCGAGCGTCCTCGAGGACGGTTCGGCCGTCAGGTAATCATCCTGGCACTCCTGGTCAGCTTGACCGCATCCCCCCAGTTGGCCCTCGTCGGAAGTTCGGGATTCGAACCGACGCACGCCGCGGGGCTTGGGACTTCCGCGGGTCACTCCGCGAGCATCGTCCCGCGGGCGGGCCCGGCCCTCACGCTCTTCCCGTCGAACGGCTCGGTGGGCAGTACGGTCGCCGCCTCCGGCACCGGCTTCCCGGCAAATACGACCATCACGTTCACCTTCGCCGGAATCGCGGTCGGATCGACTTGCTCCACTGACGCGACTGGAAGCTTCCCCGGTACGAGTGGCACTCCCTGCACCCTGACAGTGCCCGCGACACCGGCGGGAACTACCAGCGTCGTTGCCTCGGGATCCACCGGCATCCCCGTGGGAGCGGCTCCGGCCCGACTGGCCTACGACCCGGCAACCAGTCAGATCTTCGTGGCCAATACCCAGGACGACTCGGTGAGTGTGATCTCTGATTCTACGGACGCGGTCGTCGCGACCATCGGTGTGGGGAACTCCCCCTTCGGGGTCGCTTACGATTCAGGTCTGGGGGAGATGTTCGTATCCAACACGGGCTCGGACAACGTGAGCGTCATCTCCGATACCACGGACATGGTGGTGGGCACGGTCTCCGTGGGGTGTGGTCCCAGCGGATTGACCTACGACGCCGCTCTCGCAGAGATCTTTGTCGCCGACGATTGCTCCCATGACGTCAATGTGATCTCGGACACCAACAACTCCGTGGTTGCGGTGATCTCGGTCACGCCGGGAAGCGTCGCGAGCGACGTCGCGCTGTGTAACAGCACGGGAGAGATCTTCCTCGCGGACGCGGGACTGGACCAGGTGACCGTGATCTCGACCGCGACCAACGCCATCGTGAGCACCGTCGGAGTGGGGGGCAGTCCCATCGCCGACGGCGCGGACCCCGGGACCGGGGACGTCTTCGTGACCAACCAGAACACGAACAATGTCAGCGTCATCTCCTGCGCCACTTCCTCGGTGATCGCATCGGTGGCCGTCGGGGGGAGCCCCCGGGCGGTCGCCTACGGCCCGGGAACCGGCCGATTGTTCGTCGCCAACTCGGGCTCGAACGACGTGAGCGTGATCGCGGACGGCAATGACTCGGTGGTCTCCACGGTGGGGGCTGGAAGCGGTCCCGACGGAGTCGCCTACGACACAGGGACGAACCAGACTTTCGTCTCGAACAGCCTGAGCGACAACCTGAGCTTGATCCCCGGGGTTGCCCCTCCGCAGGCGGCCGGAGTCTTCTCGGTCGACCCGAGCGTGAGCCTCCTTCCGGCCCAGGGAGCCATCGGCAGCATGATCACGGTGCTGGGAGAAGGGTTCGCGGCGAACTCCACCATTAACCTCACCTTCGCGGAGGTCCCGGTACCCTCGAACTGCTCCTCGGATCTGGACGGGAGCTTTCCCGGCGTCACCTCTAGTACGTGCCAGCTCGCCATTCCGGGGGGTTCGGCCGGCACGGTTTCCGTCGAGGCGTCGGACGGCACCAACCAGGCGTCGGCCGTCTTCTCCATCCTCGCCGGGTTTACCCTATCCCCGGTGGACGGCGCGGTGGGCACTACGGTCGACGCCCGAGGGGTGGACTTCGCTGCCAGCTCCACCGTCTCGTTCACCTTTGGGGGGACGGCGGTGACCTCGACCTGCTCGACGGACGCCAACGGAAGCTTTCCCGGAGCGAGCGGAACGGGGTGCTCGTTCACGGTGCCCGCCGTCCACGGCGGATCCGAGACGGTCTCGGCCTCTGCCGGGACCATCGTGGCCAACGCCACTTTCACCGTTACAGGGAGCCTCAATCTCTCCCCGGCTGCCGGCATCGTCGGAAGCCCGGTGACCGCGACCGGCACCGGCTTCACCGCGAACTCCTCGGTCACCTTCACCGTCGGCGGCGTCGCCGCGGTCTCCAACTGTTCCGCCGACGCGACCGGTAGCTTCCCCGGTACGACCGGCACCTCGTGCACGTTCCTTGTCCCCGCGACCCCGGCTGGAGCCGAGATCGTCTCCGCATTCCGTGCGAACAGTTCGGGGGGGATAGGTGTCGGCGTCGGATGCGCTCCCGATGGTGCCGCCTATGACAGCGGTCTAGGGGAGGTCTTCGTCGCCAACGGTTGCACGCACAACGTCAGCGTGATCTCGGATGCGAGCGGCGTGGTAGTGGCTACCGTGGGGTTGACGGCCGGGGCCTGCGCCGCCGCCGACGCCTTCGACAGCGCCCTCGGGGAGATCTTCGTCGCCAACAACTGCCTGGGCAGCGTCAGTGTGATCTCGGATGCGACCAACGCGGTGGTCGCCACGGTCGGGGTCGGCAGCGACCCCGACGCCATCGCCTACGACTCGGGCACGGGGGAGGTCTATGTGGCGAATTATCTCACGGACAACGTCAGCGTGATCTCGGACACGACGAACCTGGTCGTCGCCACGGTTGCGGTCGGGAGCACCCCGTACGGGATCGCGTACGACGCCGGCACGGCGCAGATCTTCGTCGCGAACGGAGGATCCAACAATCTGAGCGTCATCTCCGATACGAATCATTCGATCGTCGCGACGTTGACTCAGGCCGGTAGCCCGTACGCCCTCACCTACGACAGCGCGAAGGGCGAGCTGTTCGCCACGGACTACAATACCAACCTGGTCACCGTCATCGCGGACACGAACGACTCGGTGGTCGCGACCATTGCGGTGGGAAGCAACCCCGACGCCATCGCGTACGACTCCGACACCGGCGAGGTGTTCGTGGCGAACTACAACTCCAATAACCTGACGGTGATCTCGGACGCCACGAACGCCGTAGTGGGCGACGAGGGGGTCGGGGTAAGCCCGGAGGCCATCGCGTATGACTCCGGTGCCGGTGAGATCTACGTCGCGAATGCCGTCTCGGACAACGTCAGCGTGATCATCGCCGGAGCCCACTCGACCGCGATTTTCCAGGTGAATTCCAGCCTCGGGCTCAGCAGTTCGACGGGAAGCGTGGACGTGGGACAAACGGTGACCGTGAGCGGGAACGGGTACGGTAGCTCCGTGGGCATCACTGCGTTCACCTTCGGTCCCTTTGCAATCTCGTGCACCGGGGCCAGCGTGGGAACGTGCACGGGGGGGTCGCTCGCGACCGATGCCGCAGGCTCGTTCGTTGCCCAATTCACCGTCCCCGCGGTCGCCACCTCGGGAACGTACGTGATCACCATCAACGACACCGCCGGTGATACCTCGAACGCCAGCGTGACCGTCTTCCCGGCGCCCGCCGTGAGCGTTCCGATGGCAGCCCCCGCGACCGTCGACCTTGGTCAATCCACCACCTTCAGCGCGGTCGCTTCGTTGGGATCGGGAGCGTACTCGTACACCTGGTCGGGACTTCCGAGGGGGTGCACCGGTTCGATGGCCACGATCCAATGCCTCCCGGAGGACTCGGGCAACTTCTCCGTCTCGGTCAAAGCGACCGACTCGAATGGACAATCGGCGACCAGCACCTCCCTGCTCTTCTCGGTGACTCCCGACCCTCAGGTCGGGATGCCCTCCGGGACGCCCGGATCGGGCCAGGTGGACGCGGGCGGGAGCGTGTCGTTCTCCGCTTCGGCAAGCTCGGGCTCCGGGACGTTCACCCAGTTTTCGTGGCTTGGACTCCCCACGGGTTGCACCGGAACGGGGTCGGTGGTCACGTGCTCGGGGAACGACCTTCTCGCAGGGGCGTACTCGATCAACACGTCCGTGACCGACTCCGACGGGTTCACGTCCGTCCCCAGCCCCACACTACTGTTCTTCGTGGACCAAGACCCGACGGTGACTTCACCAACGGCGAGTCGGATCTCCGGGGACGCGGGGCAGACCGTGACGTTCTCGGCCACCGCCACCCTCGGTTCCGGAAGTTACAGCTTTTCGTGGCTCGGGCTCCCGGACGGTTGTACGGGGAGCAGCGTCGATTCGTTAACTTGCGTTCTGGCGGGGCGCGGATCGTACTCGATCCAACTCGAGGCCATGGATTCCAATGACGCATCGGTCACCAGCGGAGCGTTGACCTTTGTCGTATACTCGGATCCGGTGGCGACCCTCACACTCAACCGAACCATGCTGGATGCAGGCGAACCGGTCTCGTTGGCCGCTGCGGCCACTCTGGGCTCTGGAGGATTCGCGTTCGTCTGGTCCGGGCTTCCGTCCGCCTGCAGCGGGACCGCGGCGTGGATCAACTGCACACCGTCGGAGCCGGGGAGCTATTCGGTCCGGGTAAAGGTCACGGACTCGAACGGCGAGTCGGACTCTTCAGGCGCGACGGGCCTTACCGTAGCTTCCCCCTTGGTGGCCAACATCATCGCCAGTTCCCCGACAGTCGTGGTGGGGCAGAGTGTGGAATTCACAGCGAATATCAGCGACGGCATAGGACCGTTCAGTATCACCTGGAAGTTCGGGGATGGAGGGACGGCCGAGGGGGAGATCGCCAATCATACATTCGCCGCCGCGGGCACCTACACGGTCTCGGTACGGGCAACCGACAGTGTCGGAGGCAGTGTCACCCAGAGCTTGAATCTCACGGTCTCCAGCTCGAGTTCGACGTCGGGGAGCCTAGGTGCGTCCGCTCCGTGGGAGTTGCTCGCCGCGGCGGGGATCCTCCTCGCCCTCGTTGCGCTGGCCGCGCTCGTACTGGTCCGGCGACGTCGGAATGGGACTCCCCCGCCGGGGGAGTCCGAGGTGACTCCGGTACCGGACGAGTCTCAGGATGGGTCAGCGGACCTGCCCCCGGATTCGAGCGAAGTCTCGGAGATCGAGTCGTCGTAAGGAACGCCCAATGGGGCGGACCCGCCGGTCGGGGGGGGCGCCGTTCAAGCTAGCTGGGAAAGGCGGCCCGGCCGCGGATCGTCGGCCGTTTCCTAGGTCCCGAGATCGCCCGGCGGATTCCCGAACTCATCGCCCATCCCGGGGGACCCCTCCTCAGAGGTGGGAGACGCCTCCGCTTCCGTCGGGAGCGGTTCCGGACTTGAATCCCCCGATTCCGGTTCGGCTGGTCGATCCGCCGTCGCATCGTCGCCCTTCCGACCCCGAACCCACCACAGCGCCAACGCACACCCGACGACGATCACGATGAGACCGACGCCCAGGAGCTCGTACTCTCCGGCGTTCGATGAGGCGCCGAAGATCGGAGACGCACCCTTCGAGACCGTGACATTGAGGCTGGCTTGCACCGAGCCTCCGGAGCTGTCGTTGACCCAGACGCGGAGCTCAAAGGTGCCAGTAGAACCGTACGCGTGGTTGACCGCCACTCCGGTTCCCGACGTACCGTCCCCGAATCGCCAGGTGACGTTGACCGGCCCGGTTCCTCCGCTGATCGTGGCCGTGAAGGTGACGCTCTCCCCGGTCGTAGGAGAACTCGAGGTGGACGCCAAGGTGGCCGCGAGTGGCGAGGCGACCTCGAGCAAGACGACACCCGAGCTGACCGCGACTCCGTTCGAATCCGTGACCTTGACATGCACGGAGAAATTGCCGGCGCTCGCCGGCGTGCAGTCGATCACCGCACCAGCCGCCGCACAGTTACTGGGGAGCCCGGACCAAACGAGGACGTACCCACCTGATCCGAGAGCGGGGACGGCGGTGAGGCTGGCGGACTGGCCCTCATCGAACGCGGTCCGGTTCGTCACGATCGTCACCGTGGGATCCGCATACGACATGAACGGAAGCACCCCGCTCGTCGCGGTCTCATTGTACGCGTCGGTGATCACGACTTGGACCGAGAACGGCCCGGCCGCGGAGACCGTACAGGTGGCCGCAGGGAGGCCCGAGGGCGGACTGCAGCCGGCGGGCAACCCCGTCCAGCTGTAGGAGTACGTGCCGGATCCGTGGTCGGCGACCACCGAGAACGTGACCTTCTGACCGACGTCCGCGGACGCCACGCTC
>JAKIVR010000083.1 GCA_022750455.1 Thermoplasmata archaeon
CCTCCGGACAGAACGACACGGAGGCCCCTTCGATCGGGTTGCCGGTTTCGGAGGAGATGATGGCGCCCTGCACGACGGCCGCGGGGTACAGGGTGATCGGGGGAAGCGCGGTAAACTGGTTGGAGGCGATCGTCACCCCGATCGAGGAGTTGTACAGGTATCCGAAGCCGTTCACGTTGAGAACGTACGGACCGGGCGCCAGTCCGAGCCAAAAGCCGCCGGACGCGTTCGAGGCGACGGACGTGCAGATGACGGGCCCGGTCTGAGGGCAAGCGGTGATGGTCGCCCCGAACACCGGAACGTCGCCCGGCGTGGTGACGACGGAGCCTTGGACGATCCCGAACGCGGTGAGATTGACCGTGGAGAAGAGAGTGTTGGGCGCCGTGGGGGTCGGTAGCGCCGTGAAGTTGGAGATGTAGCCAAGCTCTTCGACCGAGAGTACCGGGGTGGGTGACGTCGGGACCCCGACCATGAACTGCCCCAGATCGTTCCCGGAGAGGAGGACTCCCTGGGGGCCGGAGCCGTCGTTGCCGTCGAGCAGGACCCGGGTTCCCGGAACCGCGAGCCGGGTCACCGAGTCCACGATGGTGGCGATCACGGGCTGCTCGTACGTGGAGACCTCCAGGCTGTCGGCGTACTCGGTCCCGGAGTTCGAAGCGTTCAACACGAGCGCCGGCACCTGCGTCGTCTGGTCGGGAGCGATCGTCGCGTTCTCCGAGAAGGACCCGAGCCCGAGCAGATTCGCGGAGACGAGCACCGACGGCCCAAACGGCGCGGAGACGTTGAAGAGCCCGAACTCGTCCGTCGTGCTCGTACCGACCACGGAGGTGAGGTTCGTCGGGTCCCCGACCGAGGCGAAGATCCCGATCGACGTCGGCAACACCGACCCCGTCGAGAGGACCTGTCCCCGGGCCCAACCGAAATGCGTGGAGAGCAGCGAGCTCCACGCCGGAGGGTCGCCGACCGAAGGAGCGGTCGCGGTGGTATTCACGCCCCAGTACGACGTGCCGAACGCCAGGATCAGGCACTGCTCGCCGACAGGGAGCCAGAGGAGGAATGTGCCGTCGGCGTTCAACTGCTCGGGTGCGACGACCGACGAGTCGTTATGGTCGACGGCGCGGACGGAGCCCCATCGAACGGGCGTCGTCGAGTTCGGGTCGCTCAAGCTCCCGGTGCTGGGATCCCCGACCCGGCCCGCGATGGTTCCGTATAAGTCCAGAACGATGGGCACCCCAGCGTTGAACGGCTCCCACGTCTCGGTGACGTTCTGGAAGCCGACGTAGCTTGAATACACCGTTGGAGACCCTCCGATGGCGAGCCCGGGGAGAGCCGCTGAGATCGTGACAACGTCCCCCGTGCCGATCGGGGCCGAGACGTTGAACTCGCCGCCCGCGCTCACGAAACCCCCTTGGCTGCAGCTCTGGAACCGGGCGGTGCAGACATACGCGGTCGCCTCGCCGGGACCGATCCCGATCGAGGTGGTGAGGCTCTCCCAGGGCCCGAAGTCGAGCTGCCCGGCGAGTCGAGGATCCGGGAGCATGCGGAGCACGCCGAGGTCGACCGGCGGTCCGCTCAGGTTCAGGAACTCCACGATCGAGGTGAAACCGCTGAGATTGAGGTACAGGTCGTACTGCCCAAGGGCCAGGCTCGCGTTGAACGCCCCCCCATCGGTGTCGGTGCCGACCAGCTGCGAGCACCCTCCGGCGGTCCCGCCGCCTCCGAATAGGCACGCCGTGGGGGTGAGCTCACCGATCGGCTCGCCCGAGCGGTTGTCGAGGACCTCCGCAGTCACCCAGTTCACGGCCGCCGCGGCCACGGCCGGATGTGGAACTTCGGGCGAGGCGGGGCGTCCCGCGCCGGAGGCGGGCTGCAAGATGAGCGGGGTGAGATTCACGGTCGCGCCCGGCGTCGCGTTGACCCACATCGAGGCGTCGAGGTACCCCGGCGCTCCGGCGGTGATGAGGATCGCCGAATTCGGGAACGGACCGACCGGGACGGAATCGGTGAACTCCCCGCTGGAGCCCGTGATCGATGGGTTCCCTCCGAAGCAGAACTGGGGATCGGACGGCGAGCAGAACGTCACCCCGGCACTTACGATGCCGTGCCCGGACGGGTCGACCACGGTCCCGGTGAATCCGGCGAAGGGGGTCAGCCAGATCGTGCCGGTATCGTTCGATCCGTCGGCGTACACCCAAGTGGCATTGGTCCGATAATCCGAGGCCGTGACCTGGAGCTGGTACCATCCGACCCCCGGGACGGTGAGGTCGAACGGGGCGCCGAGCTGCGCCTCGCCTCCCAAACATCCGGTCGAGGCGGCGACCGGACACAGGTTCAGGGACGCGCCCGCGACCGACGCGGCGAAGATCGACGGGAACAGCTCGACCGTCCCCGTCACCTCGGAAGTCGGCTGAGAGACGTTGAGGATGTGTTCATGGTCCCAGGTCAGGCTGGCGAGGGTGAGTGCGGCGTTCGTGTACGGGCAGCAGTTCACCGGAACCTCGGCCCAGGTGACGTTCGTCCCTTCAGAGGCTTGGGCGACCGTGAGCTCGATCGGTCCCGGAGGCGCCGGGACGCAGAAGCTCGTGAGCAGCGCTCCGCAGCCAGTGACGCTGGTTCCGACCGGGACTCCGGGCGCCCCGAGGACATCCTGACCGCAGACCGAGATCTCGTCCGTCGAGCACGCCTGGATGAAATACGGCGACGCCAACGGGGAGTTGCTGCCGTCCACCTCGGCCTGTCCGGTGATCCAGTAGCCGGCGGTAAGGTTCACTACCCCGTACGTCACCGCGTGCGGTGTGATGTTGTACCACGACGTGTTGCTGAAGAGCGGCGTGCCTCCGGGAGGGCCCCAGAGCACGGAGATCGACATCGGGAACACCGCGATGTCCACGGGCCCGCCGAAGTAGGGGATCATTTGGGTCAAACAGACGGGGTACGGTGTGCCGTTCTTCAAGTTCGAGTAGAGCGGGGAGCCGAGTAGATCGTACGAGAATCCGTCGAGGCTGCAGACGAGAACGCTCCCGTCGACCCCGGAAAGTCCGGTGGGGTGCGACTGGCCGTCGACCTCCACCGTCACTTGGAGGATCCCGTATGCCACCAACTGGATCGAGCGGACGACGGGGGTGTCGTACTGGGCCGGGATGAACCCGATCGAAGTGGAGTTGGTCAGGTACCCGGATTCTTCGACCTCGGCGATGGTCGGGCCCGGCGCGGCGTACGTGATGTTCCCCGCAAACACACCGGCGGGTGCCGACCCTTGCCAGCACTCCCCGGTGTCGGCGTTGCACGCCCGCATGTCCCCGGGAGGGAGGTACAGCGTCTGGCCGGTCTCGCGGTCGGTGACATCGAGCTGGACCGGAACCCCTCGGAGAAGTTGCACGTCGCCGAGGTCGATGCTCTCGCCGGTCGTGACGTACTGGAACGTCTCGTTCGGATCGTACGCGTACGAGGGAAACCCGCATTGTGGGGCGGAGGCCGAAGGGGGCGGGGGGAGGAAGGAGACTTCCACGGCCCCGAGCGGGGCGGGCAACGCGAACTCTCCGGCCGCGTCGGTGCAGCTGCTGAACAGCTGTCCAGTACCGTTGCCGCCCCGGAGCTCCACGGTGACGCTGACGTTCGCCGCCGCTTCGTGCGCCGGATCGCTCCCGACGAGAACCCCGTAGATCCGGCCAAGAGGGAAGAGACCGATCGTCCCCACGTCGACGGTGCCGTTCGCCGGCACGTTGAGGTCGGTCTGATTGCTCTCGAACGAAGGCAAGCTGGCCAAGACCGAATCGAGCCCGACGGGGGCCGCGGCGATGGAGAATTCCCCGGTCGAATTCGTGAACATCACGGCGCACTCCGGCGCCAGACAGCCGCCGCCGAACACCGTGAAGACACTGACATTCACACCGGTGAGCGGTTCACCGTCGCTGGCGTTCACGACGACCCCGTACACGGTGCCGGTGGCGACCGGGGGCGGGAGCGGTCCGGGTTCCGCGGAGACGTTTCCGTCCGGGAATACCGGGCGAGCCGCTCGAGGATAGCCGACGATCTCGCCGGAGCCGGGGGCCGCCGCGGGCTTCGGATCGTGGGCGAGAAGAAGCGCGGTCACATTGAGCGGAGAACGGGGCGACGGATGCAACCCTGGCAAGATGGAACGTGGGAGCGGGATCGAGGGAGGGGCGGGGGCACCGACCCCGGGGCTCGGCGAGGAGAGGAGGCTGGAGGAGGGGCTGTGGGAGTTCGGGGACGCGCTGATCACGGGGATTCCCAAGAGACCCACGAGCAGGAATGAACCGATCAATCCGGCCCAGAACGGGCCGGGAGCGCGTCGCCGCCCGACCGTGGGAGTCCCTGGGCGATCCGCGGCCCCGGCCGAGGGCGGAGCGTGAGGGCGCTGCACCTCTATCTCGATGGGATGGCTCCTCATAAAATCACGAGTGTCGTCGGCAGCTGAAACCACCGGGCGTTAGTGGGAGGCCGGGACGCTCCGGAGCACGCTGTCCAACTCGGGGTCCCCCAGACCCACGCCGAGAACCCCATCCTTCCGCGCGATCTCTCGTCCGTCTTCGAAGATCAAGACGGTGGGGATCACATCCACCCGGAATCGGTCCCAGAGCGGGCTCTCGACGTCGGTCAGATCGGCGAGGGCCAGCCGGGCACCGACCGGCGGCCTCCGCGCGGTGTATCGGGGGAGGAACTCGTCGCAGAACGGGCACCAATCCGCCACGAATGCGACGACCCACGTCCCGGCTCGATCGAGCCGGTCCCCCGCGAATGCCTCCTTCCCCAGACGCTCCATCGGACCGAGCACGCCTCCGTGGCATATGGGGACAGCCCTCAGAGGGGGGAGGTCGAGACCAGCTTTCGCCGGCCACGGACCCGCCCCCCCGCGCTCCAAGATCCTGCGGGCCGGCCACGACCTCCCCGGTTCGTGCTGACCCGCGGGGTGGGCTCCCGGCCGACCGGGGACTCCCGTCCACCGGCGGCACGGTCGCGAAAACTGTTATCCGCCCCAGCGGTTCGTACCGGCGGTCATCATGGCGTCGACCAAAGAGTACGCTAAGGAGATCGAACAGGAGCGGACCGCCAAGGACCGCTTCTTCGCCGGGCATCCCGAATCTCCCTTCCGCGACGGCGGGGCGATGTTCCACCCGCTCCGATACTTCCCGGTCGAGTCGAGGTTCAAGGTCAGCGCGAACCTCGTCCGTCAGGAGCAACCGGAGGAGGTGCAGCTCCGGACGAACCAGGACGGGTTCATGTCGTGCCGTCACGTGGGCGATCTCAAGTTCCAGCTCGAGGGACAGGAGCTCTCCCTCCAGATCTTCCACGCCGGCGAGCAGGTCGGCCCGCGGGTCTTCATCCCGTTCCGGGATGCGACGTGCGGCCGGAAGAGTTACGGGCCGGGGCGCTACCTGATCCTCGACCTGCACGAGAGCGACGACTACGAGCTCGACTTCAACCTCGCCTTCAATCCGTATTGCGCGTACGTCGACGGGTACGAATGCGGCTTCCCGCCGGCCGAGAACGACCTCCCGATCTCGGTGGTCGCCGGTGAGCAGGCGTGGTCGGAGGAGCGCAACCCCGCAGGTCCCTCGACTGCGATCAGCGACCACACCAAGCGTACCCTCGCCGCCCGGAGCGGAGCCCCCGCGGCGCCGAAGCCCTCCCCGAAGCCGGCCCGCCGGGCCCCCGCGAAACGGGCGACCGCACCCCGGCGGACGAAGCCCCGGAAGTAGGCTCGCCCCGGGCCCCGCACTCGTCGAGGCCCTTCGGACAGACAGTAGTAATACTCCCCCGGGCCCTCATTTCGGGGAGGAGCGATGCCCAGCACAGCGAGGGGGTGGCGATCTCCCAGGAGACGGCTGGTCATCCTGGCGGTCGCCTGCGCCACGGCGTTCATCGTCTTCGCGGTCTATCTGTACCTGCCCGCCACCCAGACCGTCGTCACCGTGACGAAGGCGACGTTCATCATCGTGGAGGGAAAGACCTCGGACGACTTCTACTACTTCGGTCCGACCGAGGTCAACTACACGACGGGGTTCCCGTTCAACACGACGCCCGGGGCCCATTTCACCATCGATCTGGAGGTGGATAATTTCGATACCCAGTTCCCCCACTCGATCATCACGGCCCAGGTCAACGCCCCGTTCGAGCTCGTCGCCACGTCCCCAACGCTTCCGGCCGCCTTCGAGACGTTGGACGACTCCCTGCTCATCTTCACCTTCCAGGCGCCCTCCTCGACGGGCAACTACGCCCTGACGACCACGCTCGAGACGGTCTGAGTCGAAGAGCCCGCCCGAATCCGGGGGGGACTTCGCTGCCTACTCGCCGGCTCCCGAGATCGAGTAGATGGGGATGTTCGCGAGCAGCTGGATCGGATTGACGATCCCTGCGACCCGCGAGGTCGTGGTCGCGCTGTACGTGAGCTGGATGTAGCAGGTCCCCGGGGTCGTGAAGCACCAGGGCGGCGCGCCATGATAGTCCTCGTCCGTGCCTTTCGAGGTCCCCGGGTCGTAGACCGCGTTCGAGGTGTGGACGTAGAGGATGAACACGTCGCCCGGCTGCA
>JAKIVR010000084.1 GCA_022750455.1 Thermoplasmata archaeon
CACGCGCTCCACCGCGCCGCTCCGTTCCTCCACCAGGGGGTCCGAGACGAGCATTTCGATTTCTTCCAACGAACCCTGTTGGGGAAGAAGCAACCCGAGCCCCGGTGGAGGCACGCCGCGATCGTCATCGACCAACTCCTCGGCGAGGCGCTCGGACAGATGTACGTCCAGCAACACTACCTTCCGGCGGCAAGCGCTCGGATGAACGACCTCGTCAACGGGATCAAGTCGGTGTTCCGGGACCGCTTGGACAAGTTGGAGTGGATGAACGAAGCCACCCGCCGTCGCGCGTTGGCGAAATTTGATCGGTTCCGGACGAAGATCGGACATCCGAAGATCTACCGTGATTACTCGAATCTCCGCATCGTCCGCGACGACTACTTCGGAAACGTCGTTCGAGCGGACGCGTTCGAGACCCTCCGCCAGGTGAGCCGGGCCGGTCAGCCGGTCGACCGGGAGGAGTGGCGGATGTCGCCTCCCACCGTGAACGCCTACTTCAACCCCACAATGAACGAGATCGTGTTCCCCGCCGGGATCCTCCAACCTCCGTTCTTCGATGCCACGCTGGACGATGCCACCAACTACGGGGGCATCGGGGTGGTCATTGGGCACGAGATCACTCACGGGTACGACGATCAAGGGCGAAAGTACGACGCGGAGGGGAACCTCAACGACTGGTGGACCAAAGCGGACTCCAAGGAGTTCGACCGTCGGGCGAAAAAGGTCGTGAATCAGTACAATGGGTTCGAGCCGCTCCCCGGCGTGCATGTGAACGGCCAGCTCACGTTGGGGGAGAACATCGCCGATCTGGGGGGCGTCTCGATCGCGTACGACGCGCTCCAGCGGCGGTTGAAGGCCAACCCGTCCCGGCGGAAGAAGATCGAAGGATTCACGCCCGAGCAGCGGTTCTTCCTCGCGTACGCGCAGGTGTGGCGCGACAACACCCGCGACCCCGAACGTCGACGTCGACTGACGTTGGATCCGCATTCCCCGGGAGAGTTCCGCGCCGTCGGGGCGCTCGCGAACTTCGAACCGTTCTATGAGGCGTTCGGCGTGGAGAAGGGCGATCGCATGTGGCTCCCTCCCCCGAAGCGCGCGGCCATCTGGTAACCGTGAACGGCCGGCAACTCGCGCCGGCCATTCGTCCGGTGGCGATCTCGGTACCTGACCGGCAGCTCGGCGAGGGCCTCCAGGCTCTCCCCGGGCGGAACGGGCTCGACGTTCGGGGGAACCGATCGGAGGAGTGATGGATTCCTCGACGCCTCGCCATGCGGCGCCGACCGTGCACCTCACCCGAGTGGGGTCCCCGGGGGAGTTCGACTCGGGGGCGAGTTCGTCGCTCTCCCCGCTCTTCGGGCCGTTCCTCGCGCACTTCGTTTCCGAGACGTTGCGCTGCCGGGGGGAAGTATGGGCGGCTCGCGACGGGCCGAGGATCGTCGGGCTGCTAACGTACAACGATATCGAGAGGGTCGCCTCCGTCTTCACCCGCGACCCGGCGGTAGCCGAGCTTCTCGCGGCCTCCCGGCACGGCGTCTCAATTTTCTCGGACTTCCCGATGGAACCGCGACCGGAGGTGTACGGAATCTACGCGGTGGACCTGCGGGAAACCGCGGAATCGCATCGGTTCGCGCACCCGATTCGGCCGGTCCGGGCGTTGGATCGACCGGGCCTCCAGCGGCTGATGATGGAGGTCTACGGGCGCGTCGATGAAGCGTGGCTGTCG
The DNA here is from genome assembly GCA_022750455.1 of Thermoplasmata archaeon. Lineage (GTDB taxonomy): Archaea > Thermoplasmatota > Thermoplasmata > Lutacidiplasmatales > UBA184 > JAKIVR01. The sequence goes on from JAKIVR010000084.1 coordinate 1,724, forward strand.
TCCGGAACCCCAAGGACCGAGAAGGGATTCCTCGTGGAGGTCGCCGGCTCGATCGCGGGGGCCGGCTGGGTCTCGGTCGTCAACGGGCGAGGGAGGCTCCATTCTCTCTCCGTTCGACCTCGATACCGGAGCGTGGGGATCGGCACGGACCTTTGGCACGCACGGTCGATCTGGTGCCGGGCGCAAGGGGTCTCCGAGATCCTCACGGAGATCTCGGACCTCAATCTCCCGTCCCGTAGGATCGCCGAACGCGGCGGTATGCGCTGGGTCGGCCAACTCTACCGGTCGAACCAACCCTGATGGGTCCCGGAGGGCCCCCGGTTCACGACCGCGAGGCCCCACAATTCGGACAGTTGGTCACCGTCGAGTCGATCAGGGCGCCGCAGTACTTGCAGTTCACTTTCACGGTCTCGCGCAGGATGACCTGTTGGACGGCCGGTTGCTGAGAGGGAATGAGGCTGATCGGCGGAGGGGGTGTCCCCGGCGGGCTCCCGAAGCTCACGCTCCCCGACGCTGAGTGGCGAGGCAGGGGTCGGTCCCTTCGGGATCGCAGGAGGAGAACGACCGCCACCACGACCACGACGAGAAGTACGAGGACAACCACGCCGACGAGCTCCGCGTCGGAGTTGCTGGACGCCGACGCAGGCGGGGGCGGCGGGGCGGACGTCGCAGTGAGGGGGTACGAGGTCGTGGTGACCGTCAAGGTGTCCGTATAGGTGAACGAGTCTCCCTGCGTGTCGGAATCCTGCTCGGTGTAGACGTAGCCGACGACGTATCCGGTGGTCGGATCGAAGTACATCTTCCAGTTGTAAGTCGCCTGCCAATCCACGGCGGAGACGACGTAGCCGTACGAGCCGTTCCCCTCGGCGAAGATCGTGGAGACGTATCCGGTCGAACTACCGCTGTACGGGAAGCTCGTGTTCGTGGAGACGATCGAGAACGGGGTGGTGAGCAGGTAGAACGAGGCGCCGCGGGGGAGCGAGGTGCTCACCAGGAACCAGACCGGCGTTCCGTTGTCGCCGGTCTGATTGTCCGTCCCCTGGAGGTAGTGCAACGTCGTGCCGGAGAAGGTGAACGTGCCCTGGGACGGCAAGTTCCCACTGTCCCCTTGATTATCGAACCAGTGCGTGTTGGACTGGTACGAGGTGTTATCCGTTCCGTTCGGGGAAGCGTTGATGATCGAGATGCTTCCGTTGATGAACGAGCTGTTCACGTAGCCGTAGTCGTTCCCTTGGCCGTTGTTCACCACGGTCGTCTCGTAATAGTGGAACTCGTCCCCGGTTTGCGGCGTGTAGTGAGTCGTTGGGGTGGCGCCGGCCGAGGGAATCGCCAAGAGCAGAACCGGTAGGAGCAGGAGGAGGGCCCGGGCGTTCATCCTTGGAAGCCTCCCCCAAAGTGCGCGTGGCCGGGGTGAGCCCCACCCATCCCGCTGAACGTGGAATAGTACACCCCGTGAGCCACGATGATCGGGACGAAGAAGAACCCGGGATGGAATCCGTATCCATACCCGTACGACCCTGCGACGGGGGCGACGGTCGCCGTCGCGTCGAGGGATCCCACCAGCGTGTTGCGAACTCCGTGCACCATCCGGACGGCGAGGCAGATCATTTCCGGTTGGGACATCGGCATCGCGCGACGGCCGATGATCTCGTAGGCGTGCTCCAAGACGTTCAGGGTCTCATTCGCTTCTAGCACAGGGATCGAGGCAAGGATGGAGGACGCCACCAGCGGGTACTGCAGGTAGGTTCCCATCCCCTTGCTGAGAATGGCGAGCTTCGTGCTCATGCCCTGCACGGGGAGGTCCGAGAGAGTGAGGTACGCGGAGGAGAGATCGACGTCCTCTGACGGTTCGAACCCCCACGAGCTGAACATCGACCGGAGGGCGGCAAACTTCTGCGACAGTTCCGGGTACGGCCGGTTGAGGATCGACAGCAAGGCGGCGGACTCGTACGACTTCGTAAGCTGGAGGTAGGTGGCGAGGTTCCCCGTCGCAAATGTCCCGTCGGCCCGGCGTCCGAGGAGCAAGATCGAGGCGACCCCGAGGGACGACTCCTTCGGGACCCCCGCCTTACGGACGGCCCCATCGAGCTCTGCGAGGAGGACGAGATTGGCGTCGAGAGGTTGACGCGATGTCGTCAACATCTCCGCCGACATCAGACGGTTCTCGATGTTCGGAGAGATCTTTCCGAGTCCGGCATAGGCATCGAGGAACCACGGGGTGCCTTTGTTCGCGTCTGGTTCGAGCTGGGCGAGGCCGATGCCGATCGCCCACAGGTACGACCGGTCGACCCCCTTCAACGGGCCTGAGAGGCTCGCGACATAGTTCTGTCCACCGAGAGCGAGTCCATCCATCTCCTTCTGGGTCTGGAGCGCCTGCTGCCAGTACGTGGCGAACGGAACGTCGGAGACGCGATAGAGACGGAAGCCGAGGTCCCGCGACTGGATGAGCCCCACACCCGTCAGCCCCACGTATCCGGAGCCGAACGGGACCATCGTGTCGAGAAGCGATCTCTGGGAGACGAGCTGGTCGAGCTGCCGCTCGCGGGCGGTGAGGTCGGAGTCCATCGCTTGGAGGGCGGCGCGATCTTGCGACTCCTGCTGGACATTCGCGGCCTGTTTGTCGTGGCCCTCGAGATGGAAGAAGATCGAGTGGGTCGATCGGTCGTCCTTCTGGACCTGAGCGGCGAGATTGACGCGCCGGCCCGCCTCGGCTTCGAGCGCCTCTCGGGCAGGGCCGGCGGAAGCGGCCGATTTCCCGAGCTGGGCGAACTGATCCGGCGTGAGGAATTGGGCGAGACCCAACTGTTGCAGTGTGGCCGAATCCGCGGGGGAGAGCGACGCCGTGACGTTCCGATTGGCCACCCCGGTCAGGAAATTGTACACCTCTTGGCACGTCGCCATTTTACCGATCCACCGCGGGGAATCGCGTGTACAGTGACTCCTCATTACATTTGTTCCGAATTTCCATCTCAAGATTGGAGCCTTGGAACCGGAGCCGCACCATCGGATCGTCCTTCAGGGCCTGCTCGAGGACCCACTCGAACTGGCGCTTGCGATTGCCGTGCTCCCCGAATCGGCGGGTCCGCTCGTTCTCGATCTGCTGGTAGGCGAACATGAGTTCGTACAGCGACCGATACACCTGGTCCTCGATCTTCTCCTTCACGGCGCTGGGCTCGACCGCGACCTCCTCGATCCCTTCCAAGTCGACGAAATAGACCGAGCCGTCCGGGGCGAGGACCGCGTCCTTGTCCAACCAGACGTCGTGGAAGTCGAGCCCCCGGTACTCGTCCCCCGCCTCATCGTACGTGAGGGTCCGCGCGAACAGGGTGAGCATCGCGATCGTCGTCTGGACGAACCGGATGCAGAGCCGGAGCGCCTGGTCGTTCGACTGCACACCGAACATGTCGAAAACGTGCCCGATGTTGTTGCCGACGGTATTCTTGGCGTGGAAGTACACGCGGACGTTCGAAGGGACCAGGCGAAGCTCCTGCACCATCCGGCCCTGGTACTTCCGGTACCAGTGGATCGTGCGGAGCTGTTCCTGAAGGCGTTCGGGGAACAGGCAGATCTTGACCACGGGAGCGATCAGGAACCCGTTGATCGACGTCAGCTCGGCCCGCTCGGAGATCTCCATCGCGGTCGTCGCATGCTCGAGCCCCTGTCCTCCATAGGGGGAGCCACGCAACCACAACTCTCCGGTGATGATCCGATCCGGTCCTTCGGTGGGCATCCTCAGCAGTTTCCGCCGCACTTCCGGGTCTTCCACGAGTTCGGCCGCATACAGCGCGTCCAGCGTCCGCATGGAGTACGGGTCGATGGTAGCCCCGACCCCTTTGACTGAGAGATAGAACGGTTGGCCGTCGAGCGTCGCCGCCGGTTCGGGGTAGATCGCACTTCGGTTGTCGTCTTCGATGAAGTCCCAGCGGTCAGTGGGAGGCTGATCCATCAAAGGTTGAAGGGAGGAAGGGAGGAATACCCGCTCCATCTTTGCGAGATCGAAGTCGCGAAAGTGCCGATTGGTGATGGTCTCGCACGGGTACCCCGCGAGCTTCAGGGGCATCCCGGACAGCCTCACCGATCCTCCGGATCCAGAGCGTTGCGCGGGGACCCCTCAGGCACTTTCATAGGGTTCGACCCTCACAGCCGGGGGAGGAGAAAAGGCATGGGCTGTTCGAACGAACACCCCCGCTGACCCCCCGGCGGGTCCGATCCTAGCCGAGGAGATCGCGTTCCACTGACCCATCCCCGTCTCCGCGACGCCGGCGCCGCTCGGCGAGCGATTATAACGGCGACTTCGTTCGGGGAGATTCATGAACTGGGGCACGAGCAGAGGCGAGCCGGGTCTCACGCCTATGCCAGGCCGGGAGCTCTGGGCCACCTTCCTCGTGGTATCCCTGATCGCGGGCGGAGCTGGCGCCACACTCACCCTCTCTCTTGGATCCCGAGCCGAACCCTCCGGCACGGCTGGGCTCCCCAGCTTTGACCGATCCCCATCGAACTCGGTCCCCACTCGATCGACCGACGGGTCAGCCCTTCCGCTTGTCGCCTCGGCCCCGCGGGTGGTCTCACCGGCTTCGGCCCCGATCGTGCTGCAGACCCTTGACTTGTACAATAATTCCGTCGTCGGAGGGAACTACATCCCCAGCCTCTACTCGAACGGCTACGGTCCGGTCGCTGTTGCGGTCGATTCGGGACGCGGACAGGTGTTCGTCGCGAACGAGGAAGGCAGCAACGTGTCGGTGATCTCGGATTCCACCGACAAGGTAGTTGCGACCGTTTCGGTCGGCAATGAACCGGAGTCTCTCGCGTTCGACAGCGGCCTG
>JAKIVR010000085.1 GCA_022750455.1 Thermoplasmata archaeon
GCAAAGAGCAGGGGCACATTCACCGCGGGATGTTGACCCGCGATTACTACGGAATCCATTTTCACGAGGGCGAGTTACAGCCCTCGATCCAGACTACGACTGGGTTTCAGGATTGCCTTCCCCTGTCGAGGTCGGATCCCATTGTCCCAGCCTTTGTAGCGCGCGTGTTGCCCGGAAGATTTGGGGCATACGGACCTACCGTAGACCTCTCCTTCCTCTGTCTTAGCGACAGCGATCCCTTTAGTGTGCTCTCGAAATCACTCTCGAAATCGCGACTAAAGGCGAGGGTCTCGTTCGTTATCTGACTTAACAGAACGCCTTACGGTACGAACTGACGATGGCCATGCACCACCTCTCGGAGAATCGGGCAAGGTCTTCAGCCTGGCTTTCATCCCTCCGTCGCCTCCGGTGAGTTTTCCGGCGTTGAATCCAATTGAACCGCACGCTCCTCCCGTTGCGGTGCTCTCCCGCCAATTCCTTTAAGTTTCAGTCTTGCGACCGTACTCCCCAAGCGGCAGACTTAACACCTTCGCTCCGGCACTGGGAGCCCACGCAGGACCCCCAACACCAAGTCTGCAGCGTTTACACCCTAGACTACCGGGGTATCTAATCCCGTTTGCGCCCTAGGGCTTCGTCCCTCACTGTCAGATTCGTTCTAGGAGGACGCCTTCGCCACTGGTGGTCCCCCCCGGATTACAGGATTTTACCCCTACCCCGGGAGTACCTTCTCCCTCTCCCGATCCCAAGCCGAGCAGTGTCTCCGGAATTCGGACGGTTGAGCCGTCCGATTTACCCGGAGATTTGCCCGGCCAGCTACGGACGCTTTAGGCTCAATAATAATGAGCACCACTCGGGCCGCGGGTATTACCGCGGCGGCTGGCACCCGTCTTACCCGGCCCTTACTTCTCGAGCTTTTTGGGCTCGAGAACAGCTTACACTAAGTGTAAGCACTTGGAGTTCCCCCATCGTGGTTTCCCACATTGTGGAGGTTTCGCGCCTGCTGCGTCCCGTAGGACCTGGGTTCGTGTCTCAGAACCCATCTCCGGGCGACTTCTCCCAAAGCCCGTACCCGTCTACGGCTAGGGGGTCCGTGACACCCCCTACGACCTGATAGGCCGCAGAGCCATCCTCAAGCCCCGGAGGATTTCGATCTGAGAGCATTCCAGCATCTCAGGTCCATCGGGCATTATCCCCAGTTTCCCGGGGTTATTCCCGTCTTGAGGGCAGATTCTCCGCGTGTTACTGAGCAGTGCGCCGAGGGCTTACCCCTCTCGACTCGCATGGCTTAAGCGAACTCCAATAGCGGTGCCCGCCGGCAGGATCAACCGGATTGTGTTTTTTCCGCACACATGTTTGACGTGCCGACGTGCGGGGTTGTACTTCGTTTTGATTGAACTCGCTGACTGGCGGTCGTTATGCTCTTCGACTAGCTAGTTGAACACCTAAATTGCGACTTCCCTGTCAGTCCCGAGAGGTCTTTCGCCGTCTCCGGCGAAGGGATCTCGGGGCTCCACGGCCGTTCGGGCCCATCTGTGGCGTCGCGCGGAAGAGAACGGTTCACGTGTCCCCGTCTCGCCGTGGCGGCGTCACCGCGGTACGCTCCCGAAGGGGCGCATCGTGGCGGGGCCGCCTAGCTCGGTCTGTATTTAACTCAGGCGATGCGGCCTCGATTCCCCCGTGAGCTCGAGCGCCCGGAGGCTCGGCAGAGCGGTTACAATCGGCGGCCGTTCTCGGGCCGGAGTGGAGGAGCTCCGTCCCCGGACAGCCGCGGCCGCCCTCGAGCTCACGAGCGTGGCCGGATTCGTCACCGTCGTCGCATTCGTCCTGGGGATCTCGTTCGCACCGGGCGCGAACCTCCAGTGGCACGAGTGGGCGGGGTCGGTCCTGTTGGCGGAGCTCGTGTTGGGATTACTCGCGGCATTCCTGCTCCGGCAGCGGACCGGCGGCCGGAGGCCGTTCTACCTTACGGCGGCGGCCGTTCCCCTGCTCGTCGTGATCGGGGGCCTGGGGGAAGCGTTCGCCCAAGGGTCGCTCCCGACACGTTGGGCCTCGGTCCAGTATCCTTTGCTGGCCGTCTATGCGGCGATCCTGTTCGCCGTCGCCTGGATGTCGGAGCGGCTACGGAGAACGCCCCACTCCCGACAGCCGTAACCGTTCGGGGCCGGCGGGAGACGCCCACCCCGCCCCGGATCGGCTACCACCGGGGAACTTTGGACCGGTGCCGGATCACGGCTCCGACGGACCGCGCCGCTTCGACAAGGCCACGACGAGCGCCGCCGCGCCCAGCACGATCCCGATGACCGCGGCCGCGGCGATCCCATCCGCCTCCGACGCGGAGATCCCCGTCGAGTTGCCGGTGGTGGCGGACGGAGGCGCGGCCTCCACCGTCACGTTCGTCGTCCCGCTCCCCGCCACACCCTGGGCGTCGGTCACCGTCACGGTCACCATGTACCGCCCCACGGTCGTGGGGAAGCAGTTCAGGATGGAGCTGTTCGCACTGGAGCAGCCGATCGGAAGCCCGGCGTACGAGTAGGTGACCGGGGCGACCCCGCCCGTCGTCACGGTGAGGAGCGTCAACTTCCCCGAGACCTCGACCGGGGACGGGTACGCGATCAGGGAGACCCCGATCGGGCCCGGGTGGGCCCCGGCCTCGACGGTGAAATTGGCCCACGAGACCGCCACCCGGGCGGCGCTGTCGGTCACCGTCGATTCCACGGAGTACAGTCCGGGGACGTCCGGGAAGCACGAGAGAGCCGAAACGTCCGCCGAGGCACAGCCGGGCGGCAGGTCGGAGTACGCGTAGGTGTACGGCGGCGCTCCGCCCGAGGCGATCACCTGCAGAGTGAGGCTTTGGTTCACCGGGAGGATCAACGGGTCGACGAACAGCTGGGCGCTCAAGGGGCTCGGACCGGAGCCGATCGGGGTCACGGTCACATTCGTGGTCGCGCTCGCGTTCTGCCCGGCGCCATCGCCGACTTGCACTGTCACGAGGAAATGTCCGGCCGCCAGAGGGTCACAGGAGAGCGACGCCGCATCGATAGCGGCACACCCACTCGGGAGCCCGGAGTAGCCGTACGTGTACCCGGGAACTCCCCCGGAGACGACAGTGGTCAGCGTCAGGCTCTGATTGACCGCCAGGGTCCCCGGAAACGCTTCGAGGAGGGCGGAGAGCGGAGTGATGGGTTGCACCGTGGGCATCACGGGGAGATACGTGCGCTCCCGGATCCAATCCGTCGACTCCGTGTTCGTCAGCGCTCCCGAGGGGGCGCCCGAGGCCGCGAGAGTGATCGGTTCGGGCGAGATCGTGTACGCGAGGTCTTGGACCGAACTATTGTCGCCGTAATTCAACTGAAACTGGGCATAAGGGCCGCCCGTGGCTTCCGTAGTGAAGATGCCCCAGCGTTGGGTGGAATACACGGGTACGCCCCAAATACCCGTATCCTGGTAGACGCTGTACCCGACCGGGCCGGAGGCGCTCTGGCTGGTCGAATCCCATCCTACGATGTTGGCGTCCCCACAACCGGAGCAGCCGTTCTCCCCGATCCCTTCGCCGTCGTACGCGGTGTTATTGGGCCAGCTCTGGAACAGGTCTCCGTAGAAGTCGACCACCATCGGGTACGGGAAGGAGGCGCGGCTGGTGATGTTCGCCCCGTTGGCGGGCACCGAGTCGATCTGGAACCCGTTGTCCACGTGCGTGGTCCACGCCCCGTTGACGTTCCACTGCCCGCTGAGATTCGTGCCCGTGAAGTTGTCGTAGAAGTTGAACACCTGCCAGCCGTTGTCGAACTCCGCGTACGACGAGCTGAGCAGGGGGCTCTCCCCCATGGGGCCCGTTTCAGAGAGGAGGAAGGCGCTCTTCGGGTAGAACTGCAGGGTGATGCCGACCGAGCCTCGGGCGGGGATGGAGTACAGACGGAGCCAGAGCGTCGTGTTCGTGGAGCTGTTGGACGCCCCCGACTCGATCCACCCTTCGATCGGGGTCTCGTTTAGGGTGTACACCGCCCGGACGTTCGTGAAGTTGGAGTTGATCCATGAGGCGTAGGCGGCACTATCGAACTGGACGAGCTGCTGGTACGTGCCCGTCGCGTTCGAATTCGGATTGTGAACGGCCAACCCGACACTCTCGACCGGAGTCCCGAGCCGCGATGGGGTCGACGGCATCGGACTGGCCGCGGAGGCGACGGCCGAGGTCGATGGATTCGAGGGGTGGGAGAGCATCCCGGGGACGAGGACGAACGAGGCGGCGACGAGGAACGCAGTCCAATTCCGGACGGTGTTTCGGGGAACGGTCGCACGAGGTTCGCGGGCAGCGGAGGGCATGCGCTCCCATCGAACTTCAGGGGAAATATCTGTCGTTGGGAGCGGGAGGGGGTCGGGGAAGGGCTACCGTCCCCCACCCTGAGCGACCGCGCCCGGCACCTCCGAGAGGGTGGTGATCTCCCAACTCTCGTCGCTGAACCCGGTCCCCCCGCGGTTCAACCAGAGAGCGCGCCAACCCGCGGACCGGGCGGCCCGGACGTCGACGTTCCGCAGGTCCCCCACGTAGCAGAGCTCGATCGGAAGGAGCTCGAGCCGACGGAGCGCGTGATGGAAGATCTCCGGATCCGGCTTCGCGACGCCTTCCGTCCCGGAGGAGAGGGTGAATTCGAAGAACCCCAAGATCCCCTCCCGCTCCAGCATCCCGCGGATGTGCGGCTCGGAGCGCGAGTTCGAGATCACCGCGAGACGCAGTCCGGCCGCGCGCAGCCGGTCCAGACAGTTTCGGACGTCGGAGAAGAGCGGCTCCGCGCGCGGGCGGGAGTTCAATCGGGCCAAGAACGCCGCGAACCGAACCGGGTCCGGCGGGGCCCCGAGAGCCCCCTCGAGCATCCGTCGCCACCGTTCGTCGGGGGGGATGCGGTCCATCGCCTCGTCGTTCGCCCGTTCGACCTCGGAGTACCAGTGGGAGAGGGCGTCCGCGTCGACCGGGATCCCGACGGCCTCCGCCTCCTCGGCCCATCGAATCGGGTCGCGGACGTCGAGGAGCGTCCCCCCGAGATCGAAGACGACCGCCCGGATCGGCGGGTCCCGGAGCGGCTCCGGCGCCATCGACCCTTCAGGAGACCGAGACCGAGAGGATGTCGGTGTGGCGCATCAGGATCGCCCGGGCGATCTTGAGGTTCTTGCCGGCCTTGCCGATCGCGCGCGCCTTCCAGGCGGGATCGACGGTGACGGTCGCGTGACGGCCCCGCCCTTTCGACGAGAGGGTGACGCTCTGGGGCTGGTAGGCGAAGAAGACGTTCTTCGTGAGCTCGTCGGGCTCCGCCGCGTACTCGACGACCATGATCTCCTTCTTCAACATCCCTTTGAGCCGGTCGACGAGCGCGCCGCCCGGGCCGACCGCCTTGTGGATCTCGCCGGGCTCGACGAGGAAGACGAGCTTGTCCTCCGCCTCGAGGCAGTCCTTGACGCGAGCGCCCGTGCGCTCTTCGAAGAGACGGATGTACGCGAGGGTCTCGGTATCGAAGGCGATCTCGGGCATCGCCAAGCCCACGTCAACCGGTGCTCAACGTCAGGATCGCCGACGAGCCGGCTTCCACGACGGCGAGGGCGCTGATCGGGAACGGCTGGCCGCACGCCGCCCCAAGTTCGACGGCGTTGCCGTCGAACTTGAAGATCGGGATCGCCCCGAACTTCTTCGGGACCGTGAGCTTCGGCTCCGGGCAGCTCGTGGAGACGATGATCAGCTTCGCCCCTTTCGCCTCGGCGACCTCCATCGTCTCGCGCACGCCGAGCCGGACCTTGCCGGTCTGGAGGGCGACCTTGAGGGCGTGGTTCAGATCCATCGTCAGGCCTCCACTTCGGCTTCGGGCGCGCTCTCGGCGGCGGCGGCCTTGCGCGCCTTGGGAACACCCATCGGGCGATAGACCAAGTTCACCGCCCCCGTGCCGAGCGTGATCGGCTGGCCGACGATGATGTTCTCCGCGACGCCCTTCAGCTCGTCGACCTCGCCGATGACGGCGGCCCGGAGCAGGTGGGCGGCCGTGATCTCGAACGCCGCGCGCGCGAGGACGCTCGACTTCTTCCCGGAGATCCCGTGCCGACCGATGGCCCGGATGTCCCCCTCGTTCGTCATGACGTCGGAGACGAGCATCAGATGGCGGATGTCGACCGCCAGACCTTGCTCGGCGAGCGTCCGTCCGGCCTCCTGCACAAGCGCCGCCCGCGCCGCTTCGACGCCGAAGACCTTGTAGATCTCGTAGACGGAGTTCGTGGTCGTGCGCTCGGCATCGACCCCGGGGATCTCGAGGACGCCGTCCATGTTCGATCCCTCCGTGTAGATCACGTACTCATCCTTCTCCTTGCGGATCAGGGCGCGTCGGATGCCGCTGACGCCCTTGATGCGGATCCCCTTCGCCTCCTCGCTGGCGGCGAGGAGCGCCTTGAACGGCATCGGTTCGTCCGGCTCGTCCTTCTTGACGCGGGAC
>JAKIVR010000086.1 GCA_022750455.1 Thermoplasmata archaeon
AGCGGGACTTGGCGGGGGGCGTCGCGGCCTCGGCCCACGAGGACGCGGTGCAGCTGTTGTTCGGCCAGTTGCAGGATATCCGGCTCGAGGTCGCGGGCACCGATCCGAACGTCGACGGCGCTCTCGATTTTCTTGAGATCTGTTTGGCGGAGATGCGGTAGGAGGGACACACAGTGCCTGTGGTAAAGACGCGCGGACGAACGAAGGGCCCCGCGACGAAAGCGGCAGAGAAGGCAGCGTCGCCGAAGGCGGTGGCGACGCGCATCGCGGTGGTCGGGATCCCCGCGTCGGGCAAGACCACGTACTTCCGGTTCCTCTCCGGACATTTCGGCCTCAACCTGCCCATCGTCTACGTACCGTCCCGGACCGACGGGCTGCCGTTGCCCCTCTACGGCGATCTGAACAGCGACGTGATCCTCGAGGAGACGACGTTCGAAACGACAGACCCCACCGACACCGAGGGGGGGTACGAGACGACGACGCGGTACTACGTCAACCGGCCCATGGACGACCGAAAGAAGCTCTGGGTGGAGCTCTCGGCCGGCCGCGAGGACCAGGGCGTCCTCACGAAGTACCCGCTCCCCACGAAGTTCAATCAGTTCGTGGAGATGAAGATGCACTTCCGCTACGGCACGTCCTCGACGGGCGAGTCGAAGCCGATGATCCTGCACACGGTCGACGAGGCCGGGGGGATCATCTCCGACTACTTCACCTACGACCGGCTCTGGATCGACGGCGCGGCCAAAGAGGTCGACGAGAAGACGTGCCGCGTCATCCCGCACTTCGACACGTGGCGTCCGGACCGCCGTGAACTGTGGCGCCGCGGGCTCACCATGCTCGGACGGTTCGTCTCCGAGGCCGACGGGATCATCCTGCTGCTCTCCCCGTCCCTTCCCTCTCTCCGGGACCAAGCGCAGCAGGTGAACCTCGCGCGGGGCGTCTTCCGGTACTGCCGGTTGAAGAACCTCCCGCTCGTGATCGCGGTCTCCAAGGCCGATAAGCTGCACGACTTCTACTCCGAGATCGAGCGGCTCGTCAAGGACCGGACGTTCCACAGCGCCTTCGATACCCACCAGTTCCTGATCGACCGCGACGGCGCCTCGCTCGGCACGATCCTGGTCGCGAACGAGGGGAAGGGGTTCAGCACGAAGGAGGACGTCTTCCTGATCTCCTCGGCGGTCAGCAGCGGCGAAGGGGTCCCGATGCTGCTCCAGGACCCGGCGATGTTCGCCGCGTCGGAGGACGGGGCCGAGGCGCCCGGCGTTCCGGTGATGGTCAATACGACGATGCCGCTCGCCCGTGCCTGCGAGCGGATCCTCGAACGGAGATCGACCAAGGGAGGTTGATGGCTGGGGTGTCCGCGACCGAGGAGGCGGCCGTTGTGTCCACGGCCGCGGGCACCGTCGGCCCCACCGGATCCGGGCCGGTCGCCGTCGTCTGGTGCCGCCAGGTCGACAACGAGGCCGAGAGCCCGGGGTACACGACGATCCCGGACCAGTTCCCGGGCCGACCCGAGACGCTCGACATCATCCGCGTCGTCGGCAATCTGACGATCAACGTCGCGGACACCTCCGACTACTGGACCCCTGGGCCTCCCGCGCCCCTCTCGTACTATCCGAACCTGTTCGTGTACCCGGCCTACGGCGGTCGGTACATGTGCGTCGGTCGGATGTTCCTCTCCACTGAGGATCGGCCCCGCCTCGGCATGAAGACGTTCGTCCTCGACACCCAACAGCTCCTCCAATCCGGCGATTTCGGCGGATCCTTGCTCCGCTGGCACGCCACGATGGGCCCGACCCGAAGCGCCGGGGGTCGATCCCCTCCGATGCCCAGCCCGAACCTCTACCCGCTGCTCGGAGAGGGCCTCCTCTTCCAACGCGGCGAATCCGCCCCGGTCGTCGTCGCCGCCTCGACCGAGTGGCCGGCGTGCCTGGAAGTCGTCTCCGATCTCGTCCGGAACATGCCGGCGTCGCTCCTCATGCTCGGGGCGATCCTCGTCTTCCCCTACTTCCTCCCCCAGCCGAAGACGAACATGGCCGAGTTCACCGAGCAGATCCCGCTCGCGCTCGCCGTGATGCGCGTCCCGCCGTCCGAGGCGGCCGGCGACCGGCACGCCAAGCGGATGGCGAGCTGGGAGTCGACGAAGGTCTCCTTCCGGGACCTGACCGATGGCGTCCCCGCGCCGTCCGGGAAGGGAAAGGACACCGTGCCCCTCGTTCTCCAGTACCTCCGGGACCACAACCCGTCGAAGCTGACGCCGATCGCCCAGCGAGTGGATCTTGTCGAGGTCCCCAAGGTCACCGCCGTCCTCTTGGACGCGGACCGGGCCTCGGGCAAGGACCGGCGCAAGGAGATGTGGCGGATCGGGGCCGCCATGGTGACCGCGGCGCTCCAGCTCGGGAAGGTCAAGGGACGGATCGTGCCGGCGCCCACGACCGAGGTCACCCGCCGCGCCCAATCGTACATTCAAGCCGAGGTCCCCAAACCGGCCGCCCCGGTCGCGCCGGAGGTTGGCGCCGCCGTCGCCGGGGGCGCGGCCGCCCCCGCGGCGACCAAACCGCTCCCCACTTGGCTCTCCAAGCCCCCCGTCGCTCCCCTCCCATCCGCAACGCCTGGGAGACCCCCCGCCCGCGAGGTCGTCCCCGTCTCGACGAGCGACGATCCGTCGCTTCTCCCTCGAGAATCCGCCCCCGCCCCCTTGAGCCGGGCCTCCCTCGGCGCGCCCCCCGCCCCGCCGGCTCCCCCGGCGGCGGCACCGCCCGCCATGCCGTCCCTCCCCGCTCCGGGATCCACCCCGTCGCTCCCCTCGAAGCTCGATCACGCCCCGAGTGCGGCGGTAGGTCCGGCGCCGGCGCCCATCGACATCGAACGGGTCGTCCGGGCCGAGCTCGATCGCCGCGGGTTCTCGAACGCGGAGGCGAGGCTCAACGAGATGCTTCAGGCGACCGAGAACCGGCTGGCGAAGACGATCACCGAGATGGACACCCGCTGGCAAGGCAAGCTCGGGCCCACCGCCGAGGCCGAAAGCCAGCGGACGTCGCAACTGGAAGCGATCCGCGCCCGGATCGAAGAGCGCCACACGGAGATGCGGCGGCTGATCGACACCCGTCTCACCAGCGAGTCGGCCGCCCGGGAAGAGGAGATCTCCCGTCGGCTCGCCGCCGAGAAGGAGGCCTTGGAAGCTACCTGGTCGAAGCAGGCGGCGTCCGAACGCGCGGCGCTCGACGAGGTGCTGACCCAACGAGCGGAGACCGAGAAGGCCGAGCGGGATGCGGTGCTGACGACGCAGATCGCCGCGGCCCGGACCGCGTGGGACGGGGAATGGTCGAAGCGGCTCGCCCACGAGCGGACGGCCATCGAGGAGGAGTTCAAGCGCCGGGTCGCCGCCGAGCGGAAGACGTGGGACTCGGAGCTCTCCCAACTCATCGCCGCCGAGCGAACGGCGTCCGAGTCGGACGGATCGAAACGGACGGCCTCCGAACGGGCCGCGGTCGAAGCCGGCCTCGCCCGACGCCTCACCTCGGAGAAGGAGGCGCTCGAGGCGGAGTGGTCGAAACGCCTCGGGAGCGAGCGAGAGGCTCTCGACGCCGACTGGTCGAAGCGCCTCGCCGAGGCGCAGGTCGCTTTCGATGCGGCGATCGTGGCGCGGTTGGCGACCGAGCGCCGGGCGATGGAGACCGACTGGACGGAGCGGCTGGCGGCGGAGCGGGAGACGCTCGACCAGACCTGGTCCGAGCGGCTCGCCGAAGAGAAGGCCGCCTTGGAGGCCGACTGGTCCGGGCGCTTCGCGTCCGAGCGCGGGGCGATGGATGAGGGATGGTCCAAGCGTCTGGCGACCGAGAAGGGGGTCACGGAGGCCGAGCTCGCCAAGCGACTGCAGGCGGTCGAGGACCGCATCCGCGGGCTGGGGTCGCTGGACGACGTCATCGATCGTCGGGTGCGTGGCTCCCTCGACGCCGCCGGGCTTCCCCGCGAGGCCGGTGGCTTCAGTGCCTTCGCGGACGGTCTGGCCGGGAAGATCCAATCGGAGTGGCAGGCGGCCTCCGAGGCGAACGCCCAGGCGCTGGAGACGCTCGATCAGAGGATGGAGGAGCGGTGGAAGCTCCTCGCCGCCCTGACCGGAGCCGAGGTCGCCCTCTCGGCGACCCGGGGCAGCGCCGCTCCCGAGAGCCTGCCGGCCCAGCTCGACCGCCGGTTCGCCGAGCGGGAAGCGGCGATCACGAAATCCTTGAACCAACTCCGCCAGGAGGTCCTCGCCCGCGCGGGGGCGGACGCGGAGAACCGGCTGACCTCTCTCGGCGACGGCCTCCGCCTCAAGATCGAAGAGGAGACCGAGTCCCGCGTCGCGGCGATGGAGAACGAACGGGGCCACTGGAGCACCCGGCTCCAGGAGGTCGATGCCAAGCTCCGCGCCTCCGAAGAACGCGCCGCCCCGATGGAGGCCCGGCTCCGCCAGGAGATCGGTCACCAGTCCAAGACGATCCAGGACGCCTGGACCCTGCAGGCTCGCGCGCTCCAAGACTCCCTGATCCAGCAGGCGAAGACGCTCCAGGAGACGATCGGACGCGTCGACGCCGAAGGACGCCAGCGCACCCAGTCGTACACCGACCTCCGGGTGAAGCAGCTCGTCGACCGCGAGCGCGAAACGTCCCAGACCCAGCTCGGTCAGCTCCGGCAGGAGCTGCAAGGCGCGATGGCCGGCCTCCTCGATGCCAACCGGTTGGAGCTCGTCCTGAAGGAGCGGTTCCAGAAATCCGACGAGAAGCTCCGGGGCGAGATCGGGGCGTTGGTCGAGGAGCGGGTCACTGCGGCCACCGAGGCCGTGGGAGAGCACGCCCTCTCCTCGCTCGCGAAGGTCGAGGCGGTCGAGCGCGATCTGCAGACCCAGACGGCCGAGCTCGTCCAGATCGAGGAGCGGCTCAAAGGAGAGCTCATCCAGATCGACCGCCGCCTCGTCATGCTCACCGAGCGGATGGTTCCGGTCATCCGGAAGACCTGGATCCGGATCGCCGAGATGGACCGCGAGGCCGACGCCGGGTCGCCCGGGCTCGAGATGAAGATCGACGAACTGCGCCGCGAGATGAAGGACGAGATGCGGCGTCTCAGCGACGACCACGCGGACCGGACCCGGGAGGTCCGCCAACGCCTCGAAGATCGGCTCGGACAGCAGGAACAGGTGTGGGGCATCATGGCCCGCGGCCTCGCCGAGATGCGCAACCGGCGCCTGCGGGAGAGCAGCGCCGACCGCGACGACGAGCTGCCGTCCCGGAGCGACGACCTGGACGACGATCCGGACGCACGACCCCGACGACGCCGACCGCGGTAGGTTCGCCCGCCAGGGCAAATCCCTATCCGTGATTTCCGGTTCCCGAGATCGATGCCCGAAGATGATCATCGCCACTGCAAGGTGTGCGGCAAAGTCATCGTGAAAGGCGACAAGGTCTGCAGCGCCTCCTGCCAGGAGACGATGGAGGCGAACGCGCGGACCCGCCAGAACACGATGTATCTCATGTACGGGGGGCTCGCATTCATCCTGTTCCTCCTCGTCGTCGGGGCGATCCGCCTCTAGGGACCCCGACCGGATGCCCGTCCAGCTCGCCGTCGTCGGGGGCACGTTCGATCGTCTGCACGCCGGCCACATCGCTCTCCTCGAGGCGGCGTTCGCGCGGGCGCAGGTCGTCGCGATCGGCGTGACGACGGACCGCTTCCTCGCCCGGCACCCCAAGCCGCTCGCGGCGCGCATCACCCGCTACGCGACCCGACGACGGCACCTCGTCTCGTACCTCCGGGCCCACTACCCCCGCTCTCGATGGAGGATCGTTCCGCTGAACGACGGATGGGGCCGCTCCGTCGAGCCGGGACCGGAGCTGCTCGTCGCCTCCGAGGACACGCGCGCCGGCGCCCTCTCCGTGAACCGGGAACGCCGCCGCCGCCGCCTCGCCCCATTGCAGCTCTATCTCGTTCCGTTGCGACGCGGGCAGGACGGTTCCGCGATCAGCTCGCGACGGATCCGTGCCGGGTGGATCGACGACCACGGCCGGCGCCTCCGCGCCCTCCGGGTGGTCTATCGCGGACCGGATCGCTGGAGAGGGGCCGTGCGGCAAGGTGTCGTGGCCGCCTTTCCGGGCCTGTCCGTTCGTTGGGGAGTCGTCGGTTCGCCGGCCGACTTCACGCTCCGGTTCCAGGGAGGGACCCACGACCGGTCGATCTCCCTCGTCCGACCGCCCCGTCCCAACCGGGCCCGCCGGCTGAGACCGACGGCGGGGGTCGCCGAAGTCGCCCGGGTCGTTTCGCAACTGCTGCGGTGAACCGGTGGGTCGACGACCGGGGGAAAGCCTATCCCCCCGACCCGGTTGACAGCCCCCGACATGGAGACGTACCTCCGGTTGACCTTTCACAGCGATGGCGCCGGCCCTTCGGAGATCGCGGACCGGCTCGTACAGTTCGGCTTCGC
>JAKIVR010000087.1 GCA_022750455.1 Thermoplasmata archaeon
CTCCTTCAGCACCGTGACGTTCTCGGGAGGCAGGACCTCGTTCGCGTCGAACTGGAAGATGACGGATCCCTTGACCCGCTCGCGGACCGTCTCAAGGATCCGGCGGAACGGCTCGCCAGCCGCCCCTTGGACGAGCCAGTGGTCGCGCGTGAGGTGGACCTGGGGACGCGCCGCCGCCAGCCGTTGCAGGACGTTGTACGTTCCATCGTCGGAGTAGCCGTCCGAGACGAGGATCTCGTCGCAGAGCGGCAGGGCCGCGAGGATCGCCTCGACGAACGGGTACCCGTTCGAGAGGCCGTTCCGCACGACCGTCATGCCGGTGATCGTCGTCAGAGGACCCCCCGGGCTCGGAGCTCCTCGCGAATCGTCTCGCGGACCCCGTGTCGGATCGTCACTCCGAGCTCCTGCCGGGTCGGGGCGACCTCGACCTGGAACTCGGGGCCGAGCGACTCGATCCGAGGATTCGGGACCCGCTCGAACGTCAGAGGACGCGAGACGTTGCGCTGGACCTCCTCGGCGATCCCGAGGACGCTCCACATCTCGCCCCCGGCGACATGGAAGACGTTCGTGGTCGGGTTCGGGCGCCGGGCGTACTCGATCGCCGCCCGCCAGTGGGCGGCCACATCTTCGATGTGGATGAAATCCCGCGCCTGCGTCCCAGGCTCGTGGATCCGCAACGTTCCCTCCTTCGCCTGGTCGCAGTAGAGGGTGATCACGTTCCCTTTCCTATACGTCACGCCGCCGAGAGTGTACGGACCGTAGACGTTGCTCATCCGGAGGATGAACCCCTTCTGACGAAGCGAACGGACGAGCATCTCGCCCGCCACCTTGTGCCGCGCATACTCGTTCATCGGGGCGAGCGCGGTGGTCGTCGTGATCGGCTGCACCTTGGGCTCCCCGACGACCGAGAAGGTGCTCGCGAACAGGAGGGGGATGGAGTGGGCTTCCACGGCGTCGACGAGATGGGCGAGATCCACGATGTTGGTCCGACGGCTCCCCACCGGATCCTTCTCGCAGGCGATCACGCCGGGGATCGCCGCCAGATGGGCGACGACATCGCACGTGACGAGTTCCCGTAGCGCGCCGGGGGACGCGAAATCCCCCACGATCGTTGGGAGCGTCGGGTGGGCGACCCGGTCGACCAGGACCAGGGTGACGCCGGCGTCGTGCAGTGAAGCCGAGAGACGACGACCGATGAACCCGCCGGCACCCGTGATCCCGACCTTCATGTTCCGTTGGGTTTCTCCCGTGGGGACGGTACGGCCCGGCCGCCGAGTCGGTCCGTGGACCGTTGCCCAGAAGGGTACGGGGGGTGGGATAAAAGCGGGTGTCCCGCTTCAGGGCAGGCGTCGTTCCCGCCATCTGTCCCAGGTGAGGGGGCCCGCCGCCGGAGGGGCTCCGGGCTCGGTCGTTCGAGAAGCTCCCGACGGGGCGCGGCGGAACTGTCGGTCACGACACGAACAAATATTGGCGGCGCGTGGCGAGTTCGAAGGCCGACAATGGTCGCGACTACCCTGACGGTCCGCCAGTCCTACCGCGTGAACGCGCCCGTCTCCAAGGTCTTCCGGGCCCTCAGCGAGCCGTCCGAGTTGACGAAGTGGTTCCTGGGACAGGCGACCCTTCCCCACCGGCGAGGGGGGACGTACGAGTTCGTGTGGCCGGGGGGGTACCGCCACGAGGGTCGGGTCCTGGAATACGTCGTCAATCGACGACTCTCCCTGACGTGGCCGAGCGCGAAACTCGGGGACACAAAGGTCACGTTCACCGTCCAGCGCTCCGGTCGCGGGACTCGACTGGATCTTCGCCACACCGGGTACAGAACCACCCGAGCGTGGCTCGAGATGTACGGGGGCACTCAATCGGGGTGGGCGTACTACTTGATGAATCTCAAGTCCGTTCTCGAGAACGGCCACGACCTGCGGGACCCGTCCGACCTCCAATAGGCTCGCCGTCTCGCCGCACCCACTTCTTGCGCAGAGGAGCGGGGTGCGAGGCCTAACGCACCTCGAACTCACAGGCTTGCTTTAAATACAAGCGGACTCTTACTCTGGCCGACCATCTAGTGGTCATACTGGAGGAATACAGCGATGATGAATGGACAGACGCCGATCCTGGTACTGCGAGAAGGAACGAAGCGCGAGAAGGGACGGGGCGCGCTCTCGAACAACATTGCCGCCGCGAAGGCGATTGCCGATTCCGTGCGTTCCACCCTCGGACCGCGCGGCCTCGACAAGATGCTCGTCGACTCCATGGGCGATGTGGTCGTCACGAACGACGGCGTCACCATCCTCAAGGAGATGGACGTGGAGCACCCGGCCGCCAAGATGCTGGTCGAGGTCGCCAAGACCCAGGACCAGGAGTGCGGCGACGGGACGACCACCGCGGTGGTCCTCGCCGGCGAGCTGTTGAAGCGCGCTGAGACGCTCATCGAACAGAACATCCACCCCACGATCATCTCGCAGGGATACCGGATGGCATCCCAGAAGGCCCTCGAGGTCCTGAACTCGATCGCCCAGCCGGTCCAGGCGACCGACACCGAGACGCTCCGGCGCATCGCGATCACCGCGATGTCCTCGAAGTCCGTCTCGTTCAATCGCGAGCAGCTCGCGGACATCGCCGTCAAGGCGATCACCGCGGTCGCGGAGAAGACGGCGAGCGGCGGCCACTACGTCGACCTGGAGAACATCCAGGTGATCAAGAAGCAGGGCGGCCAGCTCTCCGACTCGGAGCTCATCGAGGGCGTCATCGTCGACAAGGAGAAGGTCCACTCGGGGATGCCGACCCACGTCGAGAACCCGAAGATCGCCCTCCTCGACGCCGCACTCGAGATCAAGAAGACCGAGATCGACGCGAAGATCGAGATCAACGAACCGAGCCAGCTCAACGCGTTCCTCCAGGAGGAGGAGAACATGCTCCGCCGGATGGTGGAGCAGGTCAAGAAGTCCGGCGCGAACGTCGTCCTCTGCCAGAAGGGCATCGACGACCTCGCCCAGCACTTCCTCGCGAAGGAAGGCATCTACGCGGTCCGCCGCGTCAAGAAGTCGGACATGGAGAAGCTCGCGAAGGCGA
This sequence comes from Thermoplasmata archaeon, assembly GCA_022750455.1. Taxonomy (GTDB): domain Archaea; phylum Thermoplasmatota; class Thermoplasmata; order Lutacidiplasmatales; family UBA184; genus JAKIVR01. Next base: position 3,070 of record JAKIVR010000087.1, read on the forward strand.
CCGGCGCGAACATCGTCTCCAAGGTGAGCGAGCTCACCGCGGAAGACGTTGGCAAGGCCGGGCTCGTCCAAGAGAAGAAGATCGGGGAAGACTCCTTGACCTTCGTCACCGGCTGCAAGGGAGCGCGAGCGGTCTCGCTCCTCCTGCGCGGCGGGACCGAGCACGTCCTCGATGAGATCGAGCGCTCCATGGATGACGCGCTGAACGTGGTCGCCGTGGCCGTCGAGGACGGCCGCGTCACCTACGGCGGCGGCTCCGCGGCGTCGGAGATCTCTCTCCGGCTGCGCGAAGAGGCGGCGAAGGTCGGCGGACGCGAGCAGCTCGCGTTCGAGAGCTTTGCCGACGCGCTGGAGACGATCCCGAGGACACTGGCCGAGAACGCGGGTCTCGATCCGATCGACATCCTGATCGAACTGCGCAAGACCCACAAGGGCGGCCAGAAGTACACGGGCGTCAACGTCAACAGCTCGAAGGTCGGCGACATGCACGAACTGCACGTCATCGAACCGATCCGTGTCGGACGCCAGGCGATCCAGTCCGCGACGGACGCGGCGGTCATGATCCTGCGGATCGATGACGTCATCGCGTCCAAGGCCGGCGCCCCTGCGGGCGGCGGCGGTGGGCCGGGCGGCCCTGGTGGCATGGGCGGTATGGGTGGCATGGGTGGCGGCGACTTCGGCGAGGACTGAACAACCCCGCACCGCCCCTCCGCGCGAACCCTTTCCTTCCTCCCCTCGGGACGGCTCCCGAGGGGAGGGGTCAATTCTTTATTTCCGGGGCCGAGCCGTCCGCCGATTCCGAGCAGGAGCGCGCGGGGCAGGGGCGCCCCCTTTCTCAATTTGCCGAGCGAGGGCGAGGATCGCCCGGCTCCGATGGGAGGTGCGCCCCTTCTCCGCGGAGGTGAGTTGGCCGTAGGTCCGGCGGCCCCCTTGGGGGATGAAGATCGGATCGAACCCGAAGCCATGCCGGCCTCTCGGGGAGGAGGCGACCGAACCAGCCACCTCGCCTCGAGCGGTCCAACGGAGGTTCCCGTGGCGGATTCCCGCTACCGTCCGGAACACCGCGTCACGACGGCGGCCCCGGACCCAACGGAGGAGCGGACGGAGCCCGAGCGTGCGGAGCGCGTACGCGGAGTAGACGCCGGGGAACCCGTTCAAGGCGCCGACGAAGAACCCCGAATCCTCGACCAGTACCCACCCCCGGGCTGGGCCCACCGCATCCAACTTGGCGTGGACGACCTCCTCGAGGGTGTCGGCCTGGGGTTCGGGGAGCGTGCGTCGGGACCAGTGGACCGTCCACCCCCGAGACTGTAACATCTCCTGGATCTCGACGAACTTTCCCCGGTTGGAGGTGACCACCGTCACCTCGATCGGCATCGGGCCCCGGATTACCAGGGGTATTCGTTGTAGGCGATGATCTCGTTCTGGCTCTTCCGGCCGTCGTCCATCGTCTTGCCGCCGTTCGTCGGAGCGGTGACCTCCGACGGGAATCCGAGGGGGATCACGGCGATGGGATGGATCCCTTCCGGCACTCCGAAGATCGCCCGGATCTTCTCTTCGTGGAAGTCGACGATCCACTGGCTGCCTAGCCCTTCTGCGGTCGCGGCCAGACGGAGGGTGTGGATGGCGACGGCGACATCGAGGGGATAGGCGGAGATGTACCCCGCGATGGTCACGGGGATGTCCTCTTCGACGGCGAGCGCGATGATCACGACAGGAGCTTCCGCGACGGGCTTGCCCTTCGGACACGCTTGGGCGACCTTGCGCTTTTGCTCATCGTCTCGGACGACGATGAAGCGCCACGGTTGGATGTTGTTCTGCGAGGGGGAGAGGCGGGCCGCGGCGAGGACCGCGCGCAACTTGTCGTCGGGGATTGGACGCGTTTGGAATTGGGTGCACCCATGGTGCGCCCGGACCGCCTCGTGGAACTCCATACGAATCGGGCCGCGTCGAGAATTACGGGGAGGCGGGAGCCGTGGCTCCCATCGGTCGGTGTCGCATTCTGAATGTTTGAGGAGCCCGGGGATTAAAAGGGTTTGCCGGCCGTGGAGTGGTGGCCTCCCCCCGCCGCCCGAGGCCTTCCTCGAACCTCCACGGGACAGGGAGCTCGGCTCTCGTCGCCTGTCGAGGCCATACAATTATGCGCCCGCGGACGCCCTGAGTACTTTCGTGGACAATTTCGGCGAGACGACCGCGCCAGACCCGGAGCGACGCCGTCGACTCCGACGACAGCTGATCCTGGCGCTCGTCGTCGTGGCCGTCGCGTTGATCGCAGCCCTGGCCCTCATCCCGATCCACTACGACTTTTCCGGGACGATCAGCACGGCCGGCTGCCTCTCCTGCGGAGATAACGGGAGTTCGATCCCGGGGAGCGCGGTGCCCGGTCTCCAGGAACTCTCCTTCCCCGATCGAGCGACGGTCTCGTTGCATTGGCAGACGACGAACGATAGCAACGTCAGCCTGTGGGTCTATCCCAGTTCCGGTTCGATCAACGACTCCCGCGGGGTTTGCTACAGTGTCGGCGCCTCCTCCGGGGATTGCCAGTTCGTTTCGACCGGGGGAACGTACTCGATCCTGGTCGCCGACGCCGACGTTGCCGAGCCCCCGGAGACGGTTGTCTTCACCGGCAGTTACAGCAGTCCGCTCCTGGCGTTCTGAACACGCGGAGATTCGAGCCCGCCCGAATGCGGACGCGGCCCTGTGAGCCGGGCTGTGTGTGTGTGTGGTACAAGTATAGGGACCGGTAGGCCGTACCGACCCGGTTTGGATGGCTACTCTGCCGCCGCGCCGGTGCGGTGTTTTCCGTCGGCGGACGGCATCAGAAAATCTTGCTTCGAAAGCCGATATATAGCGCGACGGCATCGCCCATGAGTCACCGTGGCAAGATTCGATGTGACATACCTGTCGCAATCGCAGGTTTCGGGGGGACGGCTCCCCCCGGTTGATGCGGGCTCGGGGCTCTCGAGTTCTCGGGGTCCGTCCCTCGTCGTTCCACTCCTCCGACTTCCTTGCCGGGCGCCGGTGGAGAGACAGCGATGAACGAGACAAACGGACGCTCCGGAATGGCGGCACCACAGGCCAGACGGGTATTGCGAACGCTCTGCTTTGCGATCGCCATAGCAGGGATCATGGTCGGAACCTCGCTAGCCGCGGGCAATGCACCCAGCTTGCGAGTCTCCGCCCCGCCGGCTCCCGAAATCTCTCATGTGGCGGCTTTGGCCGGCGCGACCCCGTATACGTACCCGACCACTACGATGCAGGAGCCCGATTACACCGGGGGAACCTACATC
>JAKIVR010000088.1 GCA_022750455.1 Thermoplasmata archaeon
AGGCCATACATGTATTGTCGGGTTCGCGTCCGCATCGCGTGAACTTGGGTGAACTGACTCGGGGTGGTACTCCACCAGATGAATCTACGCAAGGGTTTCGCGTAATTGAACTCGAGATGCCCGAGCCGTCCCGATGCCACACGGAACTCGATCTGAGTAAATTCCTGCGCGCTCCCGTCCGTGTGAATTATGACGGTCTCATCGTACCAGCGCAACTCGACAATCGGTCTCGCTATCGGCGCGGACGCTTCGGCGACCACGTACGTTCTGTTCGGCAAGCGAGCGACGTCCCCAAAGCGGAGAAGACTGGCGAGATGAATCGAGACGGTGGCTCGCGAGACGCGGCATGCGATCTGAGCCGCCCCCACGATGGCACCGAACCTGAGCCCGGGGGTTGCCCGAATGTACTTGAGTAGGAATCGCTCCACGGAGGGCGCAGAGTTCTCACTCGCCTCGGAAGCTACGGCTCCGCGACCCGCCAACCAATTCTCCCCCATAGGTGAGAGGGGCGGGCTCTATGAATTCTCTGGGAGAGGGCCTGTCGTGTGAACAGTCGTGCCGTCCTCCCTTGATGTCGCGGACCAGGCGGATCGGCTCTTTACTGGGGACTTGAGGTCGACCGGCAACGGCCATTCCTCTAAGGTCACAGGGTTCTCCTTCGCTGCTGTGTCTTCAGCCAACGATCCCTCCTGGCGGTGGACGGAATGGCCCATTCAATCTGATAGAGCCGGTCCACCAGAGGTTCTGGAATTGAAAGGGTCAAGGTATTGCTGAGTCGTCGGAATCCATCGCGACGCCATTCGTCCTCCCCGAGTTTGGCGAGGCGGGCTTCCTCGGATGAATCTACGGCACCGGATCCGTGGTAGAAGCGGACCCGACAGCGTGCTGAGTCGACTGGGTAGGCATCCGGAAGTACTACTTGCAACCGCAGATGCGCGTCCGGGGTGAGGCGTTGGCCATACAACCGATTTTGGCCGACGACCTGGATTGATTCGAACTCCCAAGCCCGCTCCTTGCCGGAAGGTGAGCTCGGCGCCCTAGCTTTCGGAGCGTAGGCCATCCGGTACCACCGTGGAAGGTCGGCATTCACGCAGATCCGCTGCCACGTGCTGCTCCGGGCGGCGAGAGGAGCCTCAAAGTCCACACGATGCAGAGGCAGTTGGTTGGGCGACCGGGACGCCGGGATTTTCGAGACGCGGCCAGCGGTCGTGCTCCACCAGTTGAATTGATGAAGGGCCTTGGGGAGCTGGAACTCCAGGTGATCCAGCTCACCGGAGATCACTCGAAACTCCTTTTCCAAGGAGAGCCGCGCGGTTCCGTTGGGGCGGATTGCCATGGACTCTTCGTACCAGCGGACCTCCACGTTGGCCTTTACGGCGAATGGGGCCGATTCTCTCACGACATAGGTGCGATTGGGTAGGCGTGTCACGTCACCAAACCGGACTAATCGAGCCAAGTAGATGGAGACGGTAGCACGGGAGACTAGGCACTCGGCCCGGGCGTCCTCAACGATGGCCCCGAACCGCATTCCAGGGTGCGCCTGAAGGTGACGAAGCAGAAAGAGTTCGATTGCAGTGGGAGGTCGCGCAGGCGTCCTTGAACTAGTCGGAGCAGACTCCACCACCGGGTACCCCAGTTCCGCCGGAGTCTCGCGTTTTATAAGACCCCGACGAGAGCCGATGACCGACCAGCGACGACCTCAGCCGCATACGGATTTGCCCCACAGGCCCGGTCGCGGAATTGTCGGACCAGAAGAGTCATCGCTCACGGCTTGAGCTCCGGGGGCCGCGCCCTCGGAGTCCCGTTACTACGTCGGAGAATTTTCGGCGACGGAATGGCTGACCAGCGGGAGGATGCAAGGCCGTTACCCCCGGGCCCCCTCTGGTCCGAGGTCGTAGGCGGGGTGTTGTCGACCCGGGGGGTACTTGGTAGGCGGAGGGTGGCGGGTTCAGCGTCCGGCGCTGAAGGGGTCCAGGCGGGTGATGGTCCACTGTTGGCAATGATGGAACACCTCTACGGAGACCCTATTGAGCCGGCGTGAGTAGGCGGGGACATGGCCGGTTCATTGCCTTGGTCCACAACGCCTCCCCCACCGCTGACGAACGATCCCAACGAGCTTCTCCGACGAATGGACCAAAACATCCAGCAGATGTTCCACTGGGTGAGACTTGGTTTCATCGCGGTCATCATTCTCTTGGTCGTCGTGGTGTTCATCGGATAGGATCCGCGCGGCGGCCGGTCGGGGAATCTTGCCTGCCCGCTGCGTCGTCATAGCGGGTGCAACCGAACGGCCAAAGGACCGCGACACGCGCGCTGCTGGCCCCTGTCACCATGATGCCCCACGAGCGAGCGAGAACTCCGAATGGACGGTCGGGGGAGTCACGCCGACCTGGTGGGGGACGCGCGTGATCCGCGGAGGGGACCGCGACGAGTGCCCGAGCCCAAGGAGGTACGACCGCGACCCAGCTCGATACCGGACGTCTCCGACCCATGATTCGACCCGTCCAAGCTGGGCACAATGGAGATTTCACCCAGCTCCGTTTAGAAGGCGCGGCGGACATCAACTGCCTTCCTCCGTGGAGGACGTTGGGGGTACAGCATGGATTGCACCCATCTCGGCCCGAAGCGACCCGTCGGTCACCCCGCATTCGAGCCGATCTTGAACGTTCCCAAATACAAGCCTTGATGTTGGGTACCCCGATTGGGCGTCGAGGAGTCCAAATGCGCAAAGTGTTGACCGATCATCTGCGTTCCCTGGACGGCTACTTCGGTGGTCCGAACGGCGAGATTGACTGGATCGGGTTCGATGAGGAGTCGATGGAGGGGTCCCGGAAGATCGTGGGCGCGGCCGGGTCGATCGTCATGGGACGCCGTACCTTCGAGTTAATGGCGCAGTACTGGCCTTCGCAGGCGGCTCGGGACCAGGAACCGTACATCGCGGAGCACATGACGGAGCTACCAAGGATCGTGTTTTCACGGACGCTCGACTCCTCGACCTGGAAGCACACGGAGTTTGTCAGTCGACCGGTTGCGGAAATGATCAGGGAGGCAAAGCAAGGGACCGGCGGTTCCATCCTAATCCTCGGCAGCTCGACCATTCTGTTACCTCTCTGGAAGGAGCACCTAGTGGATGAGGTGAATGTCCGAATCCAGCCCATCGTCGTCGGTAAGGGGCGTCCCCTGTTCTCGGATCCCGAAGTCCGACAGCCCTTGGCGCTGCAGGAGAGTCGGATGTTCCACTCGGGCGTGACAGCGCTCCGGTACGAGATCCCACCGCAGCCGGCACCCGCCTGAATCGGCGTCGCGGCCCCGCAGCTGTCCAGTCTGGCGACGTTTGCCGTTCCGAAGGCCGCGGTCATAGAGAGTTCGAGGGCGGTAGGTATCTACGGTGGGGAGGCGGGCCGGCGACGCGCGAGCACGATCGCGGCGAGGACGCCGATCGCCACTCCGGCGATGGCGAGGCCCGCGAAATCGAGCGGGCTGACACCGGAACTAACCGCGGGGGTGCTGGGGGCGGGGACCGGCCCAGGGGTAGATGGGATTGCTTGGAGGACAATCGGGACCGTTGTAAGATTGGCCGGGGTTAACGTCACCTCCTCGCTGATGGGGGCGTACCCGGACTCGGTCGCGTTCACCTCGTAGACCCCGGCGGCGAGCTGGACGAGGAAGCCTCCCCGCACAAGCGGGACGAGGGTGCCATCGAGCCAGACGGACGCGTCGGCCGGTTCCACGGTGCCGGAAAGCACGGCGTACCGGGGTGCGAAGGTGGCGGTGAAGGAGTACGGGCTCCCGAGAATGCTGAAGTTCCCGAACGGCTGCGTCGGGAGGTACGCGTACGAGCCAGCAATCACCTCGTAGGCGAACGACCCGTTCGGGAGCTCGACAGAGATCGACTCATTGGTCGAGGATCTGTAGACTGTTCCACCGATGGCTACGGACCAGCCGATGCAAGTGGGCAGACCTTGCGAGCCGATGTCCACCGTGTACGGCACCGGGAGCCAGAGGATAGTTAGCGCCGCCCCCATTCGTCCAATCGCCAAATTCCCGGACCCGTTGCTCGGGGTGAACCCCGGTTGTGCCCCCACAGAATAACTTACCACCCCTTCGGGCAGGAACATCTCGATCGTCCCGGTCGTCGTCCGGTAGGTGGTTCCATTCACGGTGAGCGTCCACTCGGTCCCGAGTGGGAGTCCGGTCTCATTGAACCAAACATCCTGCCAGATGAAATTGAGGGGGAGATATTCGCCCGCCGAAAGGGTCACGTTCGCCGTGGCGTTTCCCGGCCACGCGGTACCCTGACCCTGGAGCCGCAGGGAGTAGGAGCCCGGATCGAGGGTGAGGTTGACCTGGCCCCCGACATAGGGGGTCGGGACGCCGTTCACGTACAACGTCCCGTCGGGGGGGGCGGCGCTGACGTTCAGGAGCGCGATCTGGTTCACCCCGTACAGGGGGCCCGGCGCTCCGCTGCCCGCCCCAAAGGAGGCGGCAGGAGTGCCGGACGTGGCGTTCAGCGCCGCCTGCGAGATCGCGTTGTCCGAGGTCTCCGCCGTGATGCCAAAATTGTAGGCGTTGGTCACGGCCTGGAAATTATGTCCGTTCCAATATTCCAAGGTGAGATTGGAGTCCGAGGAGAAGTCGGTGGCCGTCGAGGCCTTGCCCGGGCCGACGATCGTCCAGTCCGCGTCGTCAGGATCTCCCCGGGTGACAAGGTGGAACCCGTCCACGACGAAATTCTGATCGGTCCAACCACGGGCCCAAGGGAAGGAAACGTTGTCGTAGGTCTGCCACCCGAATCCGTCATTGTATTGCATGACCACGTACGGGACGCCGTCGGAGGTAGCCGACTTCGTCTGCACTTCGAACAGCGTCGGATCGGAAAGGTTCACGTTGAGTCCCGGAAGTGCCCGGGTTTCCAGCTGGTAGTAGCTCTCTCCATAAACGGAACCATTCCCGGTCAGGGTCGAGGGGGGGAGGAGGCCCGACACGCTACTGGCGTTCCAGACGTTGTCTATCATCGTATGGAGGATCTGGACCGTCGAGTTTGTGGTGTTGAGGATCGGGGCGTTCTGGACCCAGAAATCCATGGTCCGAGATCCATTCACGAATACCAAGTTCAGGTTGAGCTGGGCGGATACAAGCGGGTCCTGACACACCGTCGGCCCACAATCATACAAGACCGCGTCATCGATGGAGTTCACCAGCGCGGTAGCTCGGAAGATCGGAGTCGAGAACTCGTAGGGGACGCCTGTCGGAGTTTCACCGAAGTCACCGATCCCCATCGCGAGAGGCTCCGAGTGCTCCCACTGCGCCAGATCGATGCCACTAGGTGGAGCCAACGGGGCGGGTCGAGGATCGGTGGGCTTGAACTGTCCCTCTCCGGAATCGATGAAGGTGGGGGGTATCGCGGACCGCGCGTCCGGCTGCAGCGAAAGCGAGGGCGGAGCCGGGTCGGCTGGGTGGGACGCAACGGCGGAGGCGCTTCCCGTACCTCCAAGTGTCAAGAGCGCGATGATCCCAATCGCCGCCGCGGCGTTCCGAACGGACCACGACCCCTCCAGCGTCCACCGGACCCAGGGTTCAAATGACCGATCGTTCTTCATTTCGAAGCTCCAAGAGCCGAATTGGAGGCCTCTGGCGGGTCAGTCCTTCCTCTCGCTCCTTTGGCGGGTGAGCCACCATCTCCTAGCCGCGGAGGCGGGGGCAAGGTGCGGCGGCGACCTCGGCTGAGGATTAACGCTACAACGGCGACGCCGATAATCGCAATTCCGAGGATGATGATTGGAGCGAAGGTGGTCCATGGGGAGGAGACGACGCTGGTCGATGGCTCGGCCTGGCGACTCGACGCGGGTTGGAGGGTAATGAGGACCGGTGTGACGTTGCCGGCGGTGGTTGTGAAGTTGCCCTCGTACGTCGAGAATCCGCTCAGAGTTGCCATTACAGCGTAGGTGCCGGCAGAGACGGAGACGTTGAACGCCCCGTTGATCACAGGCGCCGCGACGCCATCGACAGTCACTGTGGCGTTGCCAGGCTCCACCACGCCGACAATATACGAAGGCCGGAGGCTGAAACTGATAGCGAGCTCTTGGGG
>JAKIVR010000089.1 GCA_022750455.1 Thermoplasmata archaeon
GCCGCGCCGACGAGGCGGCTCGCGGTGCCGGAGATGTCGCCGGTGAACAGCAGATCGCGGGCGCCCCGGTACCGGTACATTGAGGCGCCGGGGATGTGACCCGCGGGGGAGAGGTCGACCTCGATCCCTTTGCGACGGAAGACACCGTTCGCTGGGAGGCATTCGAAATGCTGCTGGAGCGCGCGAATGTCCATCGGGGTGAACGGTTCGAAATATTTCTCGGCCTTCGCGATCTTGAGCGCGTCGCGGACGAGCAGGTCGGTCACGGCCGCCGTGACCGGTGTCGCCACCACGTGGGCGTTCATCAGGCGGCTCAAGAGCGGCGTCATCCCCGAATGGTCGAGGTGGGCGTGGGTCAGGAACGCGGCCTGGAGGTTCACAGGCGCCGGGCGCGGGTACCCCGGCGGATCGGACGGGGTCATCCCGTAGTCGAAGAGAAGCGTCCGTCCTTGGTCGCGGACCACGAGACCGAGGGATCCGATCTCGCCGGCCCCGCCGAGGAACTGTAGCTCCACAACGCGCCAGCCACGCCGTCAGATTTAGCGTCTGTCCCCTCCGCGCGCCGGGCCAACGGCTAAGATTGAACGCCCCGTCCCGTCCTCGTGGCGAAGCATCTCTCCTCCGATCTCGCCACGATGTTCCGGATCTGCGAGAGGGCGCACCAGGCGTTCCGGCGGGCCGACGCCTCCCCGCATCGGGGCGATGTCGTGGCGCAGGGCGCCTCCGGCGCGCAGACCGAGGAGCTCGACCGGCTCGTCGAGAACGAGGTCGTCAGCGCCCTGGAAACGGAGGGCGTCGACTGGAACCTCGTCAGCGAAGAGATCGGTCGCGTCGAGCGGGGAGGCGCCCTGACGTTGGTCGTCGATCCGGTCGATGGCAGCCACAACGCCCTTCGACGCCTTCCGTTCGCGACGATCTCCCTCGCCCTCGGCGCCCGCGACCTGGCGGGGGTCCAAGCCGGGATGATCCACGACCTGAGCCGGGGCACGACGTACTGGGCGGAGCTCGGGGGAGGCGCGTTCCGGGACGGCGAACGGATCCGGACCCGCCCGTGGGTCCCGAAGCAAGAGGTACTGTTCCTGAACCTGGGACGCCACGCCACGCCGCGCACGGTCGGCTGGGCCTCGGCCGGCCGCCGGGTTCGGTCGCTCGGGTGCGCGTCGCTCGAGATCGCCATGGTCGCGCAGGGGGGCGCCGACGTGTACTCGTTCGAGAACGACGTCGAGGAGCGAAACCTTCGCGTCACCGACATCGCCGCCGCCTATCGGATCCTCGGAGAGGCCGGGGGCGGGCTCGCGAACGCCCGGTTCGAGTCCATCGACAGGTTCCCCCTCAGTCTCGATCAGCGGACGAGCGTACTCGCCTGGGGAGACGCCGCGTGGAAAGTGCAGTCTCAGTCTGGAGCGGCGCCGTGAAGATCGGCATTGCGGCGAACCCGTCCAACCCCACCGCGATGCGGCTCGCCCAGTACGCGGCCGAGCGGTTGCGCGGCCGCGCGGACGTCGTGACCGTGACGGAAGGAACGGCCCGCGCCGACGGAACCGGGCCGGTGACGCGATTCTCCCCCCTGGACGCCGAGGTGCTGGTGTCGTTCGGTGGCGACGGAACGTTCCTCTTCGCGCTCCAGGAGATCGACGTCCCGATCTTGCCGATCAATGCCGGTACCATCGGCTTCCTCGCCGAGGTCGACGGACGGGAACCGCAGGCGCTGGACGAGGCCCTGGACCGGCTCGTCCTCGGCCGCTACCGGTTGGAGCAGCGGATGCGGTTGGCGGCCCAGGTGGAAGGGGTCCCCCTTCCGGATGCCGTGAATGAGGTCGTGGTGCACACCGCCCAGGTGGCGAAGATGCGGGCGTTCGCCATCGCGGTCGACGGCGAGCACATCGGGCGGCTCCGGGCCGACGGGATCATCGCCTCCACGCCCACGGGATCCACGTCGTACGCGTTGAGCGCCAACGGTCCCATCGTGGAACCGACCCTGGACGCGATCCTGCTCACGGCGCTCGCCCCGTTCCGGTCGATCCCTCACGCGCTCGTCCTCGACCCGCTGCGGACGGTTCGGGTGCACCTCGAGTTGCCGGAGAAGCATGCCATCGTCGTGGTCGACGGCCAGACGGAGCACCCTGTCAACTCCGGTGGGACCGTGGTCATCCACCGGTCGCCGCGCCGCGCGCGGTTCATCCGGTTCGGTTCCACTCTCTTCCGCCGCGTGCCGGGCAAGCGACACCTTCCGTGGGGCGAAGGCGCCGGGGAGGGTCTGGATGCCAATCTTCCGGCCGCGCCGTAAGCGTACCGGCCCGGAGGTCCGGCTCGGGTCGACCCCGACGGCGATCACCCGTCGCTGCCTCGATGCGGCGCTCGCGTGCGCCCAGAGCGCTCTCCCGAACGAGTTCGGCGCCGTCCTTCGGGCCGACCCGCCGGGACTGATCTCGGAGATCCTCCTCCTCCCGGGGACCACGGCCGGCAAACGCCATGCCAACTTCCACCTGTACATGCTCCCCGTCGACCTCGGCGTCTCGGGGACGGTCCACTCCCACCCGTCGGGGGCGCTCCATCCGTCCGAGGCCGATCGGAAGCTGTTCCGTTCGTGGGGACGGCGCCACATCATCCTGGGAGCCCCGTACGGACCCGGGCAGTGGCGCGCGTACGACGGGAACGCCGACGAGGTCTCGCTGGAGGTCTACGGCGCCGGATCGACGCGCGACCCGATCGCGGCGACGTACCGACCCGCCCTGCACCGCGCGCCGCCGCCCGTCGACGTGCCCCTCGACGATGAGGCGTGACGCGCGGGGCTCTCCGCGCTTCTACTCCCGCATCGGGATCGTCGGCACGGGGAGGCGCTCCGGCGTCAAGTTCGGATCGCGGAGCCGCAGGGGCGTATGGGTCGGCCGAGAGCCGAGCCCGTTGATCTTCGCGATCACATCGAGGAAATTGATGAACCCACGGAACGCGAACCGGTACGCCTCGGGGTGGGACATCTCCCAGTCGAAGAAGTCGTCGAGCATCCGCCTCGATTGCCGGAGCCCGTGGGCGAGCGCCCGCTTCAGGAGCTCCCCCTGGATCGGGGACATCCGGTCCTTGCGGAACCAGTCCTTCGTCTTCAGGTGCCCCAGTGGAACGAAGAACATCGGGACGAGGATGGCGCGGAAGTCCCAGAGATCGTCGATGAGGTCGATCGTCTTCCGTACGTCCTCCTCGGTCTCCTGCGGGAGCCCCACGATGAACGTGCACGCCGGGAAGACGTGGTTGTCGTTCATCAGCCCGGCCGCCTGGACCACGAGCTCCGGCCATTGAGACGCCTTGAACGGGGCGACCTTCCCCGGCATCGCGGCCGTGATGATGCGCGGGGAGCCGGTCTCGATCCCGACCTCGAACCCCCACCAGGACTGCTGGTCATCGAGGAGGACCTCCGCGCAGCGGGAGAGGAGCTTTGGGCGAGTCATCAAGGAGGCGATCGCGACGTGGCTCCAGCCGACCTGCGGGTAGTACCTCTTCGCGAGCTGGAGCAGCGGGATCAGCTTCTCCTCCCGCGGCATCACGTTCGGGCTGCCGTAGAAGTAGACGTCGTCCGAGTGCAGGAGCCCCTTTTTGACGCCGACGGTGGCGTTCACCTTCAGCTCGGCCTCGATCTTCTCCAGGGGATACCACCGGGTCGGTCGGGTCGTGACGGAGCAGAACGAGCATCCGCGGCAGCATCCCCGTCCGATCTCCACGAGACCGTTCACGCTCGGATACCGGATGGTCGCGATCTGGTCGACCTTGGGCGCCTCCTTGGCGCCCAACATCACGTGAGGCGGAAGGAACTCGTCCCGGAGCGCTTTCTGGACGACCTCCCGAACGTAGATGTCCGCCTCGCCCTCGATCACCGTGTCGATGCCGCCGATGGAGTCGACGAACTCCCCGATCCACGGGATCTTGGCGCGGGTCGCGGGGGAGATCTGCCAGGCGCACGGTCCGCCGGCGATCAGCTTCATCCCCCGCCGGCGCGCCTCGAGGACGTGCGGCTGGGTGAGCATCCGCTTGAAGTTCACGCAGTTCAACGTCTCCTTCTTCATGAGACCGGCGAACGTCGAGGACGGCGGATTCAGTCCGAAGTAGTCGTGGCCGGAGAACATGAGCACCTTCGCCCCGCCCTCGGGCATGTACCGGTCCAGGTACGAGGGGTGGACGATCCGCGCGTCGATCCCGGCGTCCATCAAGGACGCTTCGATCTTGCGCATCCCGTACGGCGCCTGCTGGGGGTAGCCGTGCTCGTCGACGGTCATCGTCGGGAAGAACATCTTTTGGTACGCCCGTTCGGGGAGGATGTAGGCCGGTGTGGTGGTGCCGAAGCCGAGGAACTCCTTGCCGTGGTGGTTGCTCATCATCGTCCAGTCGCAGGTGATGACGACTTCCGGCATCGGGTCCAACCTTCACGTCCCGCGCCACGGGGCGCAAGACGCGGCCAGATTCGCCTCCTCCTTTTTAGAGGTTGCGCCGGGAGCGGAGGGGCGGGCCCGGATAGGACGACGGATCGACCGCAAGACGGTCGGTCTAGCCGAACTCGTCGTCGTCGCGCATCGTCCCCTCTTCCATCGATTCGGAAGGGTCCTCGGTCGTCTCTTCCCCGGCCCCGCCCTCCCGGAACGCGGGATCGTTTTGCAACATGTGGATGCGGACGCACTCCCGATGGGCCGGTTTCCCGTTCCAAGAGCTCGTGTCGTGGGCGGGACCGAGAGGCTCTCGGCAAAGGATGCACGGCTCGGGAGGAGCGACGATCCACGACGTCCGCGCCACCTCCCGCACAGGCACCGCCACCCCGGCTCGGCGCAAGTACCTTTCGCCGGGGGGGGGACGATGCCACCGCAATCGGCTTACTCCCGAGAGGCGCTGGGGGTGCCATGGACCCCCTCGACGAGATCCGCAAGCGACGACTCTCGCTCGGCATTGGGCTGGGCGAGCTCGCTCGGGCCGTCGGGCGGAGCGAGGCGACGATCTCCCGCATCGAGCGGGGACGGATTCGCCCGTCGTACGATCTCGTCCGCAAGATGTTGACCTACCTCGACGAGCGCGAGGGCGAGGCCGCGCCCCATCTCACCGCGCGAGACCTGCTCAATCCGGTCATCGTCACGGTCGACGCGGACACCCCCCTGGTCGAGGCGGCGCGCCTGATGGAGCGCGGCGGGTACTCCCAGCTTCCCGTCCTGGAGGAAGGTTTGGTCACCGGAGCGCTGTCCGAAACGAGTCTTCTCCGGGCGTTGGCGACCCCGCAAGGTCGGAGGGCCCGGGTCCGCGACGTGCAGGAGACGGCGTATCCGACGGTGGACGCAGCGTTCCCCGCCGACCTGCTCGCGATCTTGTTGACCCGGTACCCGGCGATCGTCGTGAACGTGCGTGGTCAATTGAAGGGCATCGTCACCAAGACCGATCTGATCCGCGGCCTCCGAGGCACTCCGTTGCGTCGGCCGAACGTCGAGTCGCGCCGCGCGTGAGCGGCGCCGGATCCGTCAGGCGCGGGGGGTCGACCGCCGGGGTCGACCGGCGAACGCCGCCCGCGCGGCGACAGAGACCAGCGATTCGGCGACGGCCGCCAGCTCGTCGGCGATCCGGCCCGACTCGTGCGGCTCGCGGGCGGACGGCGGTGATCGGGCGGTGGAGACCGCGAACACGGTGTCCCCCTCGAACGACGTGTGGGCGGGTACCACGGTCCGGGCGATCCCGTCGTGCACCCGCTCCGCGATCCGTTGGAGCACCGCGCGTTCCACCGACGCGTCGGTGGCGACGATCGCGAGATTGGTCCCGGCGCCGGCGGCCCGGAAC
>JAKIVR010000009.1 GCA_022750455.1 Thermoplasmata archaeon
ATGTAGATCGTCTGGCCGAACGACGCGATCGCCGGACGGGCGAGGTTCGCCCCCGTCACGATGGCCGTTCCATTGGAGAACGACGCACCGCTGTTCGAGGAGTTGATGAAGATCAACGCGTCCGAACTGCGGTTCGTGTAGCCGACCAGCGGGTTGTCGATATCGCTCTGGTGGCAGAACGGATTGCAGATGAACGGCCCGCTCGTCGAATTCCCGAAATTGGTGAGGTTCGCGTCCCCTCCGACGTACACCCCGAGCACCGCGCCGGAGCTGTTCGATGTGAATGATGGCTCCAACTCTTGATTGTACGGGCAGGTCGAGGGTGTGTCGCCGAGATAGGTGGGCGCTCCCCACGAGCCCCCGCCGTCGGAGGAGGTCATGTACGCGACGTGGGAGATCGATTGATTGACCCCCATGCCGCAGATCGTTTGGGAGGTGTTGACCATCACTTGGTACGACATGCCGACGTCGCCGTCGGGCAACGCCATCAAGCTCGGCGAGCTCGATTCTTCGTACCAGTAATAGCACGCCGAGTAGCCGTAGAAGTACTCGTACATCCAACAGGCTTCATTCGAATAATTGAAATCGGCGTAGGCAAGGTTCGAGTTGTTCTGGAAATAGAGACCGGTCGAATTCCCAGCGGTCGGTGGGCTCGTCGGGGCCGCGACGGTCGACTTCGAGGATGCGGCGGTGGTGGAAGCCAAGTGGCTGGGGGTGGCCGAACTATTCGAGGCGGCGCCCCGGACTAGCACGGAACCCCCGAACATCATTCCCGAAACGACCGTTACGAGAACAACGAGCACGAGGAGGCTCCGCCCCCGAGAAGCGGTGCGGTACCGCGAGATCGCGGACGCCCCATTCTCCGGGCGTTCGGTCTCCAATTTAGTCCGGTATTCGACTGTGCTAGGTGGGGTCGGCGCGGCCATAGGTGTGACCCATCGTGTCACCCTACATAGACTAGACCCGGGGGGGCCACTAGGTGACGGGGTTCGGGGAAGGATACATGCACATCCTGCCGATCGGAGACTGAAGGTGACCCGGGATCCCCTAGCGTCGCCGGGAGGCATTCAGTTCGGTTCGGCGGTGGTCGAGATCTCGGAACGGAGTTCAGTGGGGTCAACGCCGGGTTTGGAAGCTACCGGGGGACGGCGCTTAGGCGGTCGGCGGGGCCGACTTGCCGGCCGGCTTGGCAGTCTTCGGGGGGGTCGCCCCGCCGGACTCCATGTAGCCGCACTTCCCGCAAGATCTTCGGTTCTTGTGCTCGGCGAGGAAGGTGCCGGGGCCGCACTTGGGGCACGACTTGTGGGTCCGAGTCAAGGTGTCCCCCTTGACGGAGTACAGACCGATCCTTGCCTTCGCCATGGAGCTCACTCACTCTTCGGTTTGGCTTCGGCCGGCTTGACCGCTTTCTCGGCCGCCTTCGGTGCCGGCTTCTCGGGAGGAGTGGGAGGGGAAGGTTCGGCGCTCTTTTCGGCGGCCGGGGCCTCGGGGGCCGCAGCTTCTGCGCCTTTCTCGCTCGGCTTCTCCTTCAGTCCGTTGCGGATCAGGATGTGCTCGCGGGTGACAGCTTTCAACGCATCCGCCGTGTCATAGGCGAGCGCCTCGCCGCGAGTCACGGGGGTGCCGTACCGCGCCCGCATCCACTCGATGACGAGCCGGTCCTTCGGGACCTTCAGGCTCTTGGCGAGCTCGGCCCGCACGGTCTCGACGGTCGGCGTCGCAGCCCCGACGTGAGCGACCTCGAAGGAGTACTCGACCCGCTTGAGGAGCGGGTTCGGTCGTTGCTCCCGAACTACGAGGTCCATGGTTCTGCTGCTCTCCCGAAGTCGCGGCGTTCGCGGCGACTGAGGGGCCCGCGCAGCCGGCGGCCGATATATAACGGTGGCACCGGAGCCGACTCCGGCCGCAGACCGAGACGCGCGGAGGGAGCCGCCGGGTTCATCGAGGCGGGGGGAGCGGGGAGCGACGGCTCCTCAGCTCCTTGGCGATCGACTCCCCCCTCGGGGTCAGCGTGTACACTTTCAACCGGCGCGGACGCCCCCGAACGTGGCGTACATCCGAATGGACGACCCCGGCGGTCTCGAGGCGACGCAGCACGTTCGTGAGGGAGTTCTGACCGACGGAGAGCTCCTCGGCCATCCCGGCCTGGGTGAGCCCGTTCGGGGCGACCTCGTCCGGGCGCAGCGCGCCCTGACGCACCATATGCAACACGACTCGCTGGGAGATGCGCAGGGTCTCCGGGGAGATGATTTCCGGCGAAGGCGGTGTTGCCTTGGATGAAGGGGTAACGGCGGCCTCCGACGGAGGGTTGGACTCGGGCGGCCTCCCAGGGGAGGCGACCTCCGCGGGATCGGGCGCCCGGGGCTCGCCGGGAACGCTCCCTGCCGGGGCCGCACCGGCTGAGGGAGCGGCGGCCGGAGCTGCCGCGGCGGAGGAGATGGGGGCACTCTTCGGGGAGCCGGGTCCGGCCCGGGTGAACCAGAACACTAGGAAAGCGAGGATTGCGAGGATCGCCACAATAGCGAGGACCGCCGGGAGGATCCAGGAGTTCGAGGCGGGGGCGGGGCTGTTCGAGGGAGGCGTCACTGGAGAGGCGGTGACGTTCACCCAGTCCGTGCCCGACGAGACGGTCCCGGAGCTGTCCGTCACATTCAGATACACCTTGAAGTGCCCGGCGGTCTCGAAGGTGTACGCGACGGTGGCCCCGCTGCCGTGGCCCCCGTCCCCGAAGCTCCAGACGAGAGAGCGGTACGTCTCCGTCCCTCCGCTCACGGTGCCATGGAAGGTGACCGTCAAAGGAGCCGTCCCGGAGCTGGAACTGGCCGTCACCGTGGCGGTCAACGGGGCCTCGGTCACGTGGACGGGCAAGCTGGCCGAGACCGAGCATCCCGATTCCGTGACCGTGACGCTCGCGTTGTACGTGCCAGGGAGCGAATACTCGTGTTCCGCCTGGGAGAACGACGGCGAACTCCCGTTGTAGTACCCTCCATCGCCGAACGCCCAGCTGTACTCGCTCGGCGCCCCGGAGGAGACGCTGACGCCGAAACTCACCAGGAGCGGGGCGGCGCCGGTTCCCGTGGTCGGAGATTCCGTGGGCGAGATCTGGAACGGGCATGGGGAGGCCGCGGCGGAAGCGGCGGCCACGGCCGGGAGGAGCAGCGCGAGCCCCACGGCGAGGAGGACGAGCGGCGAACGGCTCCTCCGGGTCGAAGATCCGGAGAGCCGACCGTCCCCGGTCGGCCGCAGTCGACTCAACTCCCGAGTTCGGGACTCTCGGGCTCGGCATTCGGGCTCTCCAACTGTTGGAGCAAGGTGGCGCCTTCCTGCTGCCATTTCATGCGCCGCCGACGGAACCCGACGGCCAAGATAAGGCCCGCGACCAGGGCGGCCGCGACGACGAGGACCGCGGGGTCAAGGGCGCCCGGGACGAGTCCGTTGTTGTTCGTGATACCGGAGTTCCCGGCGGTCACGCGGATCGAGGCGAGGGTGACCTTGACGGAGTGGCCGGCGGAGTCCTGCACGACCACGGTCGGCACGTACGTCCCAACCACCGTGTACTCGTGACCCGCCGATTGGCCCACGATCGAAGAGCCGACGCTGCCATCCCCGAAGCTCCACTGGACGGAGTACGGAGCCGTTCCGCCCTCCACGATCAGGGAGAAGGCGACCTTGAGGGGGGCACCACCCGTCGTGACGTTCGCCATCGCCGAGGCGCCCAGCGGCGCGCTGGGGGTCACGTTGACCGTCGCGGTCGCGAAGGCGTCGACGCCGTTCGCGTCGGCGACCAGGCCCGTGACCGTATAGATCCCCGCCTGGCCATAGGTGTAGTTGTACACCGCCGATTGGTTCGCGGCCGGCGTGAACGACGCGGTGGTGACGTTACAGACGCTGACATTCGCCGACGAGGCGTCCGCGCAGAGCACGAGCTGGTACGGCGCGGTCCCCCCACTGGGGGCTCCCGAGATGGTGACGTTCAGCGGGGCCGAGCCCGAGGACGGCGCGACCACGAGCGACACGCTGACCGGCGAGAGCGCCGTCGCGGTCACGGTGATATTGACCCAGGCGAACGTGAAGTTCATGTTCGTCGCGTTGGAGACCCAGACGGTCGCCGTGAAGGTGCCGACCGCGAAGTACACGTGATCGACGGAGAATCCGGCGGTCGTTTCCGCCGGGGAGCTGGTGCCATCTCCGAACGCCCAGCCCGCGACATACGTTCCCACCCCGTTCGAGATGTTCGCGGTGAGGTGGACCGCGAGGGGCGCCGGGCCGCTCGTCTGGTTGGCAATCGCGACGACCGCGACCTGCGTGCTCGAGGGGGCGACGAGATCGAGGTGGGCGGTGGCGGAGATATTCCCGGAGGGAGTCGAAGTGGTCACGACGACCGTGTAGTTTCCCGCGGCGGCGTACGAGTGACCAACCGCCTCGGACGTAGCGTTGAACAGGGAGGGTTGGTAGAACGTTCCGTCTCCAAAGGACCAGTTGAACCAACCGGTCGTGCCGCCGTGCAGGGTCACGAGGAAGTTCACGGCGAGGGACGAGGCGCCGGTCCCGGGCGTGGCGTTCAAGGTCAGGGACTCCACATCATAGACGTACTCCCAGAGGGATCCCGACACGTTGTCCGTCGTACCGTTCCGGTTCGCGCTGTCGTTCCCCACCACCTGGACGTCGTGCCAGCCCAGGCTTTGGAAGGTGAATCCGGCTTGGGAGTTGTTCCCGTACTCCGTGAGGTAGGTGGTCGTCCCGTTGTCGGGGAAGGCCCACCGGAACGTCCACGCGCCGTGGCCGACCAGCGGGCCTCCCGTCACGTTCGCCCCACACACGACCGCCAAGGGGGCCAAACCGTTCTGGGGGTTACAGGACGGGGTGACCCCGGGGCCACCGGATCCGCTCCCCGATGTGCAGTTCCCGGCGCACACGGTCACCAACTGGGACGCCGAGACCTGAGCGTGGTTCCCCTTTGAGTCGTTCACGAACAGCCATGCGGTGTAGTTTCCGGCCGAGAGGTACGTGTGATTCTCGCTCGCGTTCGCCGTGGACGGGATGTACCCTCCGTCCCCGAACAAGTAGGAGTACGTGTACGGGGCGAATCCTCCGATTGCGCTGGCCGCGAACCGGACGACCAACGGAGCCGTTCCTGTCACGGGGGTGGGGGTGAGCCACACCGAGACGGTCGCCGGGTAGATCTGAATGGTCGTGCTCGTCGAGACGTGCGTGCTCGCGTTATCGGTGACGTTGGCCTTGATGGTGTAGACGCCGGTGGAAGTGTACGTATGATTGACGTTGCTGCCCGAGGTGAACCCGGTGTCGCTGAAGTTCCAATCGACGGGGCCGTACGGGCTCGTGCCGCCGCTCACGTTCGCGGTGAACCAGAGGGCGCACGGCGCCGTTCCGGTCGTGCCATTCACGAAGTTCAATCCATAACAGCCGGAGTTGGTGGCGGTGTGGATGTAGATGCTGATCTTCAGGGCCCCGCCGAGAGGGGTGACCGTGGCGGGGGTCGCCCCGTGGGGGACCGCCCCATTGCCGGACGTGAACAGTCCCGACCCGAGACCCGAGAGAACGAGGAGTCCGAGGATCCCGACGACCAAGTATGGCAACAGCTTGGGGGAGCCTTGGACGGTCCTTCGGGAGTTCTGGGGACGAGAGATCGCAATCGGTCCTGAGGCGTTGACCTGTCGAGCGTGCGGTGCCATTGGTGCCCTATGGGGCGTTCGGGGTTCATAAACCGCCGCCGAAGATACACGGCCGATACGACAGAAGTCGCTGATACGACAGGTTCGATCGCGGGTCGACGCCCTACTTGGCGGGGAGGTCCCGGCGCTCCATCAGCGCCAGGAGTCCGCGGACGTGCTCCTTCGCCGGCTCGTCGACGGTGACCAGCATGACGCCCTCGCCGGGGACTCCGTACGCCACGGTCGAGCCGAGCGGCATCGATTCCACCAGGGCGAGCGACGCGAGGTCCTCCTCGCCGTCGACGTCCAGGAGCCCCCCGCCGCCGGCGACCATCTCCCGCACCGCGCGCCGCAGGGCGTAGGTGAGCATCCCCGCCGGGTTGCGGACGTGCCGGTGGTGCCGGGCCGCGAGAGGAGCAAACGCCGAGCGGTCGACGGGCTCCTTCCGCTGCGTCTTCCCATCCACGATCCCGATCAGCGGGAGGTTCCCGACCCGGATCGCATCCGTGGTCACCCGGTCCCCGCACGTGGCGAAGACCCGAAGCATCCTCAGACGGTTCTCGGCCGCCGGGCCGGAGAAGACCGGACCGTACCGGGCTTGGAGCGTCGGGCGGAGCGCCGGAGGAACGACCCAGGCGCGCCGCTCACTTGACGCGGAGTGCGTACCGTCCGCTGTCATGGATCCCCAACTTGCGGGCGATCTCCGATCGTTCGGGGTCGATGACGATCAGGTACCCTTGCCACTCGCGGGACGTCTCGCCCCCGCACTTCGGGCATTTCATCTGGTCCGAGACGGCGCGGCAGTTCTTGCACGCTCGTTGATTGATCATGCGACACTCTTCGCCGGGACCTTCGGAGCCGCGGGCTTGGGGAGCGCCTTGCCGGCCGGCATCGAGTCCCTCACCGGCGTATCCTTCTTGCCGGGGGCGCGCTTCCCGGTCTTCTCTTCGGCCTTCTTGTGCGCGTCGACGATCCACTCCAGCCGGCCGAGGCCGGGCTGGCGCATGGTGAGTCCGATCCGGCTGTCCCGGGGCGAGATCTCGGAGAGCGAGAGGGAGACGATGCGGGCACGGACCTTGTAGCCGACCTTCAGGTCGCGTTTGGTCTCGACGCCGACGAGCCGCTGGTTGTGCTCGTCGATGTTCACGCGGTCGTCCATGATCTGCGAGACGTGGAGGAGCCCGTCCAACGGTCCGAAGCGGACGAACGCGCCGAACTTCCGGATCTCGACGACGGCGCCCTCGACGACCTCCTGGATCTCGGGCCGGAACATCAGCGCCCGGTACTCGACCTCCTGGTAGACGCCCCCGTCGCCGTGGATGATGTGTCCCTCGCCGATCGGCCGGACGTCCCGGATGACCACGGTGAGGTCCTGCCCGCCGACCAGCTTCCCTTCGAACTGCTGCTGGGCGAGCTCGGTGAGCACCGTCTCGAGCTTGGGGCTCAGACGCTGGGGCGGGATGCGGACCACGTCCCGTCGTTGATCGAGATAATACATCGCGCGGCGCCACCCGGGCTCGGCTATATCAGAGTTTCTAGCGGCGATTCCCCGCGCGTTGCCTCACGCCGAGAGGGCGCCCAGCCCGAGGGTCCGATTGGTGATCGCCATCGAGCTCTCGGCGTCCGGTGCGAGGCGGCAGACGGCCCGCACGGCGTCGACGTTCTCCGGCACGACGATCGACTCCTGGTGGATCGCCTGGAAGAAGTGCAGGGACGTGCCGTCCCAGTTCATCCCGGCCTCCCACAGCACGTTCTCCATCACGTCCGGGCGGGGTCCGCCCCGGTCGCGCGCGAACTCCATCACCTGCGGCGTGCCCTCCACCCGCTCCCACGGCTGGAACATGTGGAACCGGGGGAGCCCTCGGAACGCCTCCCGGACCTCCTCGGTGCTCGCCGGCGCCCGGTCGAGCCGGACGCGGTTGACGTGGACGTGCATGAGCGTCGTCGGGACGATGAGCGCCGTGGTGGAGATCGAGAGGTCCGGGAAGATCGTCCGCACGTCGGGTCCGTGGTGCGAGGGGAGATGGAACGTCGGCAGGATGCCGTTGATCGGGCCGCGGTCCGATTCCGCAGGGTCAGCCGCGCGCCGGACGATCGTCGCCTCCCAGTCGGTCACGCCCCACTTCTCGCGCAGCACCGCGGCGGCCCGGGCGAGCCCGGTGGTGTTGCAAGATACGACCCGGAGGGTAGTACGACCGAGGCACGCCCCGTAGTTCGCCATCGCGCTGAACGACGCCTCGGCGACAGTGGCCTTCTCGCCGCCCTGGAAGATCGCCTTGACGCCGGCGTCCCGGTAGAGGTGGGCGTTCTCCTTCCCGACCTTCTCCGGGGCACAGTCGATGACGACGTCGCACGCCCGGAGCATCTCCTCCACGCGACCCTTCACGGCGAGCTTGGCGGCCTGGAACTCGGAGATCTCGCTGTCGCCGGAGATGTACAGGGGATACCCGCGAGCGTTCGCGACGCCGGCATCGAAGCTCGGTCGGGTCTTCGCGACCCCGACGAGCTGCATATCCGGCTGCCGGGCAATTGCGTCCGCGACGCGCTTGCCGATCGTCCCGTACCCGTTGACCGCGACCCGCACCGAAGGCATGGTTTCCCATCGTCCCAGTTCGGAATCCTTCAAATCGTTGGGGGCCGCTCGGACGTCAACTGTGATCGCGTCTTGCGAGGCGCTTAGATTGGGGATGCCACCCTCGCGGCGCGCCGGCATCCGCCATGACTCGTCCCGGCGGCGGTCCACCGTGGCTCCATCCGGAGTGACCCTCAGAATCTTGGCGAAGCCACGTGCAAATCCGTTCTCACAAGGACAGCAATTCGAGACCCGTATAGGTCCTGAACTTGAAGTTGGTAGTCGTGCCGGCTCTCCATGAGTTGTTTGACAATCTTCGAACAAGTGGTGATCGCGCTTCCCCTAGCGAAGAGCACGAAGAGTGGCGGACGGTTCATGGTCAGGTGGTCTCCGATGGCTCGGCCGAGCGCACCCACCGAATCCTTTTCTTGAACGAATTTGCACAACTGGAACGATTTGTCGAGGAACGCTTCAATCAAGCCTGCCGCCCGCTCCTTCGAAGAGACGGTGCCCAACACCGCAGGAACCACACCCGTCAGGACCCTGGATTGGACGACTTGGGCGATGTGAACACCCTCTTCGCCATGCTTCTGGTGGATGCCATTCCGAAGCCGATCAATGTCTCTTGCATGGGCGGGATCGCTTTCCCAGTCTCGGAGTGTGAGCCCCATTTGGGCTAGAATCGACAGCCGCTTGTCCCGGATATACTCGCGGAATAGGAGCCACTCCGCGCTTTGTCGTTGGGCTTTGACTTCTAAGATGTAATCTCTGCGGCCAATCAATGCCAGCCGGCGATTGATCGGCAGCGCAGCATATTCTTTGACCGTGGGGCCGGCTGCCTCAAAACTACCCCGCGCCAAACCCGCGGCGAACTCTTCAAGCGGGTCTCTCGAGGGTAGCCCGGACATGGCCACCTACTCGTCTAGAAAATATCGCCGTACTCGTCGATATACCAAGCGATGCTGAGTGGGCTGTCATCGAGCACAACAGGCGGACTGTGCCCTGGAAGGATTACCATGCGGTCGATCGACACCTCAACCCCCGAGTAGGGATCAACGTACTTTTGTCCGTCGGAGGTGAGAACCCGTCCATCCTCTACCCCATAGCCGAGTTCCTTGAGCAGGGCCACTCTGAACTCCTTCGGAGCATCGCGGAGGGAAAGGACTCGGGGTCGGTCTGAAGCCTTGGGCGCAGACTCACTCGCCGACATACCAACTCGCCTAGGGGCGTGCGGACTTTATAGCTTCTCTATTAGGCGTGCAAGCTGGGCGCGCCCTGACGCGTCCATACTTGTCCCAACCAGCCAGAAGTCGTACTCCCGCGAACGCGCGATGGGAACGTTGCATAACCCGAGTGTCGCTCCCTGTTAGCAACGGTTGGGAATCCACGCAGAGTTACAGCATTGGCCATCGCCACGGAACGTTAAACGGGTCCACCGGCTCCCGAACGACAGCATGGAGTTTCGGCTGAGCGACGACGAGCTCGCGTTCCAGACGGCGGTCCGCAAGTTCGGCGACACGGTGCTGCGCCCGAACGAACGGACGATCGACGCCGAGGGCCGGATCCCGGCCTCGGTGTTGTCGGAGATGGCCCACTTGGGCCTCCTCGCCCCGATGGTCCCGACCGAGTACGGAGGGATCGGCGCATCGGCGGTGCTGACGGAGATCGCCGCGGAGGAGATCGGCCGTGGCGACTTTTCGATGGCGACGGCGGTGTTCTACCTTCTCGAGGCCGGCTGGGGTTTCCTCCTCAGCCGGTACGGGACGGAGGCGGCGAAGCGCGAGATCCTCCCCGCTGTCTGCCGGGGGGAGGCGTTCCTCGGGATCGCCTCGACCGAACCCGGCGGTGGGAGCGACCTCGCGAACATGGTCACCCGGTCGCGCCGCGACGGCGAGTCGTACGTGCTCAACGGCGAAAAGGCGTTCCTCTCGGGCGTCGAGGAGGCGAAGGCGCTCGGCGGCGGCCACCTGACGCTCGCGCGGAACGAAGGCGGGGAGGGGTTCAATTTCATCTACGTGCCGACCCGATCCACCGGGATCTCGACCCAGAAGTTCGTCAACATGGGTCGGATGGGGATCTCGACCGGGGCGATCACGTACCACGACGTCCGGGTCCCGGTGTCGTACCGGCTCGGCGAGGAAGGGAAGGGCTTTCACCTCGCCCTCGAAGGATTCCGCGTCGCCCGGACGTTCGTCTCGGCGGCGTGTGTGGGCGCCGCGGAACGGGCGCTCGAGATCGGCATGAGCTACGTGAAGCAACGGCAGGTGTTCGGTCAACCGCTCGGCAAGTTCGAGGGGATCCAGTTCGAGCTCGCCGATCTCTACGCCCAGGTCGAGAGCGTCAAGTGGCAGTGCCGCCGGGCCGCCTGGTTGCTCGACGAGTACACCTTGCAGGGCGACACGAGCCATCGCAGCGAGGTCGACCGGACGGTCGCCGCCGTGAAGCTCGTCGCCCCCCAGGTCGCGTTCGACACCGTCCGCAAGGTGATGATGTGGCACGGCGCCTCGGGGTACACCAAGGACGTCGGGCTCGAGATCGGGCTGCGCGGGATCATGTCGTATCTGGTCGGCGCGGAAGGCGGCCTCAACATCATGCGGATCATCCTCGGCCGCGAGCTCCTCGGGCCCGAGTTCGTCCCGTACAAGTGAGGGGAGGCAGCGGCAGTTGGCCCCCCCGGCCCGCGGCGGTTCCGTCGACGAGCGTGCGCTCCACGCGTGGCTCGCCCGGCGGGTGAAGGCCCGGACGAACCTCCTGCCGATCGGGGACGATGCGGCGGCGCTTCCGTTCCCCGCGGGCGGAGTCCTCGTGGCGACGACCGACGCGTTCACGGAGGAGTTCCATTTCTTGGCCGATGCCCCGGCGCGGGCCGTCGGACGCGGGCTCGCGGGAGCGAACCTGAGCGACCTCGCGGCGAAGGGAGCCCGTCCCGTCGGATTCCTGTTGGACCTGCTGCTCCCGGACGGAACCTCCTCGCGATGGACCCACCAGCTCGTCGACGGCGTCCTCGACGGGTTGCGGGGCACCGGGGCGGAGCTGCTCGGCGGGGACACGAAGCCGGCGCGTGCGCGCGCGGTCGTCGGGACCGCCTTCGGGATCGCCGACCGGCGTCGACTGGCGCCTCGAACCGGCGCCCGCCCCGGCGATCTCCTCGTGGTCACGGGGGAGGTAGGCCGGGGAGGTCGGGCGTACGCCCGGTCGCACGCCACGGATCCGGCGGTCCGTGCCGCGGGGGCCCGGGAGCTGCTCGACATCCGACCGAGGCTCCGGGAGGGGGCGAAGCTCGCCGGCGTCGCCCACGCGATGGTCGACACCTCCGACGGGATCGCCGAGGCCGGTCACCTGCTGGCGGGAGCGAGTGGGGTCCGCGTCGTGCTCGTGTCCGACCAGCTCCCCCGGGTCCGGAGCCGACCCGGCGGGCCGAAGGTCGATCTCTCCGCCGCGTTCTTTGGGGGGGATTACGAGCTCCTCGCGGCGCTCCCTCCCCCGGCGCTCCGCCGGGCGATCGCGGCGGTCGGCCCAGGGCCCGGGGCGCTCACCGTCGTAGGACGGGTGGAGCGGGGGCGATCGGCGTTCCTTGAAGCCGAAGGAGAGCGTCGGCCACTGCCCCGCTCCGGCTGGCGGCCGTTCGCCCGGAATGAGTCGCCCTGACACGCCGGCCGTCGAAGGCAGGCGAGGCTTGATGTATGGCCGTAATTCTGACCGGCCGCCCGAGAGGGAATCGTATGCCGGCCGATAAGTCAACCATCAATCCGTTCGAGACGGCGAAGAAACAGGTCGACATCGTCTGCGACCTCATCAACATCAACGGCGGCGTGCGCGAGATGCTGAAGGCCCCGAAGCGCGAACTGACCGTCAACTTCCCTGTCCTGATGGACAGCGGGGACCACCGGATCTTCACTGGCTACCGCGTCCAGTATAATATGGCCCGCGGCCCGTGCAAGGGCGGGATCCGATACCACCCCGGCGTGACGCTCGATGAGGTTCGGGCGCTCTCAGCCTGGATGACCTGGAAGTGCGCGGTCGTCGGTCTGCCCTACGGCGGCGCCAAGG
Source organism: Thermoplasmata archaeon (assembly GCA_022750455.1). Taxonomy (GTDB): domain Archaea; phylum Thermoplasmatota; class Thermoplasmata; order Lutacidiplasmatales; family UBA184; genus JAKIVR01. The sequence continues at coordinate 12,295 of JAKIVR010000009.1, forward strand.
GCGGCGTCATCTGCGACCCGAAGCACATGAGCCGGATCGAGCTCGAGCGGTTGACCCGGCGGTTCGCGTTCGAGATCGCCCCGATCATCGGACCCGAGATGGATATCCCGGCGCCCGATGTGTACACGGACTCCCAGACGATGGCCTGGATCATGGACACGTACTCGATGATCAAGGGGTACTCGGTGCCCGGTGTCACCACCGGCAAACCGATCGCCATCGGCGGCAGCGAAGGCCGGGGCGAGGCGACGGGCCGGGGCTGCTCGTACGTCATCCGCGAGGCCGCGCCGTTCGCGAAGGTCAAGGTCAAGGGCGGCTCCGTCGCCGTCCAAGGGTTCGGCAACGCCGGGAGCGTCGCCGCGAACCTGCTCCACGACGAGCAGGGCGCCAAGATCGTGGCGGTCTCCGACTCTCAGGGCGGCATCCACAACCCCGCCGGCTTGAACCCCCACGAGGTCGAGGCGCACAAGGCGAAGACCGGCACGGTCGTCGGGTTCCCCGGCGCGCGGTCGGTCTCCAACGAGGAGCTCCTTGAGCTGAAGGTCGACGTGCTCATCCCCGCGGCGCTCGAGAACGTCATCACCAAGAAGAACGCGGACAAGATCCAGGCGAAGATCGTCGCCGAGGCCGCCAACGGCCCGACGGTCCCCGAGGCCGACAAGATCCTCTACGACAAGAAGATCGTCGTGCTGCCGGATATCCTCGCGAACGCCGGCGGCGTGACCGTCAGCTACTTCGAGTGGGCCCAGGACATCCAGGGGTTCTTCTGGACGCTCCAAGAGGTCAACCAGCGCTTGGAGCAGGTGATGGTGTCGTCGTACGCCGCGGTGCGCAAGGAGGCCGAGACGCGCCAGGTCCACAACCGGACCGCCGCGTACGTCGTGGCCATCTCGCGCGTCGTCGATGCGATCCAGCGGCGGGGCATCTACCCGTAGTCCGTTCGATCGAACGGAGGCGGGGGGCGTGGCCGAACTCCCCCGCTGCCGCCTCTCGACCTGGTCCGACGCGGACCGGTGGGCCGACACGATCGCCGCGGCCGTCCGTGCCGCCGACCGTGTCCCGGGCACGATCGTCGGCCTGACCCGGGGCGGCTGGGTCCCGTCCCGGATGCTGGCCGACCGGCTCGGCGTGAAGCGTCTCGTCTCCGTGCGCGCCCAGCACTGGGGGGTGACGGCGACGTCGGACGGGAAGGCGGAGCTCACCGAGGGGCTGAGCGGCCCCGTCGACGGGCAGGACGTGCTCGTGGTCGACGACATCACGGACACCGGCGAGAGCCTCGAGCTCGCGATGGCCCACGTGCGGGCGCGCTCCCCCGGACGTCTGGAGAGCGCCACGTTCCTCCACATCTCGCACTCGAAGTACCGCCCCACGTACTACGGGGAGGAGATCCCCCGCGACGCCTGGGCGTGGATCGTCTTCCCCTGGAACTACTGGGAGGATCTGCGGACCCTGGCGGCCCAGGCGACCGCGGCCGGCGCCGCCGACCCGGCCGGCGTGGTGACGATGCTCCGCGATCGATGCGGACTGTCGACCTCTGTCGACGATGTGACGCGGGCCGAAGCCCCGATCGGACCGAGGCGGCGACGCTGACGAGCGGGGATCACGCCGGGAGGCTTCCCGTCTCGCCATCGGGGGGCGACCCGACGGCGGTCTTGTAGTACTGCGAGAGCACCGCGGCGGTCACAACGAGCGCCAAGCCGAGGACGAACGTTCCGACGATGTACGTCAACGTCGGAGCCGGCGGGAGGTTCTCGAGGTACTGGAACAGCGTGACGATGCCGTAACTGAGGAAGGCGAGGCCGACGATGGAGACCGTGGCGATCGGGTACGAGGTCCCGATCCGCCCCGTTCCCAGGTAGCGCCGGATCGCTCGGCCGCTCTCATACACCTCCCCCGCGAGGAACCACCAGATCAGACCCGATTGGAGGAAGACGAGGGCCCGGGCGATCGGCTCCGCACTGAGATGGGAAAGGTAGGAGTTGTAGGACTCCAACAACCCGAGGGCGACGAGCGCGAGGGCGAAGAGACCGAACCCCCAGCTCGCGACGCTGCCGCCCCGGATGTCGCTCCCCGCGGAGCGGAACGCGTCGATGATCGCCTCGTCGATGTCGAACGTCCAGAAGATCAGGTAGATGCCGAGGATGACGAGGAGCGCGACCACGCCCCAGGCGACCACGCCGGCGGCGGCCGCGAGCCCCAGCACGAGCAGCACCAGCGCGAACGGTAGCACCGTCTTCGCCCGGAACTTCGGGTCCTTCAGCGCCCGAGTGATCGTGTAGTACGCCGATTCGATGCTCGGGCTCTGCCGAACGTAGACCCGGTGCACGCCATCGATCTTCACCCGGGAGGCGAGGATCGGGAAGAGGAATTCGTCCTCCGCCCCGTCGGAGACGAGGTGCGCGGAGGTCGCGGGTCGGGCCTGGAGCACGGCGTCGAACTGCTGGGCGACCTTCCGGTCGGAGGAGAGCCCGACCTTCGGGGTCCCCGTGAGCACGACGACCTCCGCCTCGTCGCCGGCCTCGCGGATCTCATCGAGCAGATGGATCGCCGCGAACATCGCGTTCGTATCGGTGTCCTCGGGGTCGGCGATTCCGAGGCGCGAGGCGGCGTCGAGGACGGCGGCGCGGCCCACGACGGGACCGGCGACCCCGGCCTTGCGGCCGAGGTCGTCATCGCGGTCGACGCATACGATCAGCCGCACGGCGATTCGTAGCGCGGAGCCGGGTTAAACCTCTTCGTCTCGAGACGTGGGGTGCGCGCCCGGCGCGACCTCCAGGGTAAACTCGTTGCGGCGGCCGTCGTACGAAAACTGGCCGTACGCCAGCAGGTCGCGACCGATCAGGGCGCGGACGCGGGGCACCCGCAACGGGGCTTCGAGCACCTTCAGCTCGACCGAGGTCGTTCGGTCGAGCCAGAAGCGGGCGAAGTACTCCATCACCGACAGGTCGACGGAGGACGGCGTGTCGATCTCGACCGCCCCCACCGGGGTCAGCTGGAGCTCCACGGCGAGATCATGCTGCAGGATGCTTCGACCGGAGCCGGAATCGATGAGCGCCAGGACCGGGACGGGGGCGGGGGGTTTGCGGCCCGCGCGGGCGTACGCCGCGATCGCCGCGGCGGACGGGCCGACCCCGACCGCGATGATCGGTCCCCGCTGACGCAGCGCCGCGTGCTGCCGCGAGAGCCGGACCATGTCAGCTCCTCAGCACGGTCCCGGGGACGGAGACGTGTTCGGCCTTCCGTCGGACCCGAGAGACGAAGAACGGCGACAGACCGCAGCGCCGGAACCCGGCGTGGAGCGCCTCGAGCTCCGTCGGGAACAGTCCGAGCACCTCGTCCCCGCGGATGAGGACGTACTTCCCCGAACTCGCCGCTCGCAGTCGCGGCAGTTTTCGCTGGTAGCAGGCGATCTCCCGGTCGAGCATCGGCCCCCGCCCCTCGCAGGCTCTACGGGAGATAGGCGTTACAACCGGAGTCGGCCGTTCGTACGGCCCGCGGCCGCCGGCGGAGCGGCATGGTTATACTCGGTCCGCCTCCCCCGACCGGAGCGATGGCGGAGCTACCCGACAAGCGCGGCGCGTTCTTCGACTGGTACCTCGAGGTGATCGAGGCGGCCCAGCTGACGGACAAGCGGTACCCGGTGAAGGGGCTCAACGTCTGGACCCCGTACGGGTTCCGGGCCCGGCGCCAGCTGGACGCCGTGCTCGTCCGGGAGATCGAGGCGACGAAGTCGGAGCCGGTGGAGTTCCCGGCGCTGATCCCCGAGACGGAGTTCCGCAAGGAAGGCGACCACATCAAGGGGTTCGACGCCCAGGTCTACTGGGTGACTCGCGGCGGCAGCACGCCGCTCGACGTCCCCCTCGTGCTGCGCCCGACGAGCGAGACCGCGATGTATCCGATCTTCGCCCTCTGGGTGCGGTCGCACCAGGACCTCCCGTTGAACGTCTACCAGATCGTGAACACGTTCCGGTACGAGACGAAGACGACCCGGCCGTTCCTGCGCGTCCGCGAGATCCACTTCTTCGAGGAGCACACGTGCCAGATCGATGACGCGGCCGCCTCGGCCCGGGTCGCCAGCAACCTCGCGGCGTTCGAGAAGATGGCCCACGCCTTCGACCTGCCGTTCCTCGCCGTCCGACGCCCGGAGTGGGACAAGTTCCCCGGCGCCCACTACACGATCGCCTTGGACATCCCGCTCGGGGAGGGCCGCACGCTGCAGATCGGCAGCATCCACCACTACCGGGAGAACTTCTCCCGTCCGTACGGGATCCAGTACGAGGATCGGGACGGGACGCAACGGTTCGCCCACCAGACGACGTTCGGGCTGTCGGAGCGGCTCGTCGGCGCCATCGTCGCCACCCACGGGGACGCCCAGGGGGTCGTCTTCCCCTCGGAGATCGCTCCGTACTCGGTCGTCATCATCCCGGTCCTGAGCGCCAAGTCGACCGCCGATCCCCGCCCCGTCGCGGCGGAGGTCGCCGAGCGCCTGACGGCGGCAGGGTGCCGGGTCCATCTGGATGATGGCGAGGGCCGGCCGGGCGCCAAGTACTACTACTGGGAGACCCGAGGCGTGCCGCTGCGGATCGAGATCGGCGGACGGGAGGCGACCGAACGGTTCGTTACCGTCGCCTCGCGTCTCGGGGAGAAGGAGCGGGTCGACCTGGCGACGCTCGAGATCGACATCGGGCGGGCGCTGGAGCGGTTCGATGCCACCTTGCGGGTGAAGGCACACGAGGCGTACCTCCAGGCGTTCGAGCTCGCCCTCACGCTCGAGACCGTCCGCAAACGCGAGAAGATCTACCTGATCTCCTGGTGCGGCCAGGAAGCGTGCGGGCACGAGGTGGAGAACGCGGTCGATGGCGCCCTCCTCGGCGTGCTCGAGGGGGAGCCGCCGATCCCCGTCCCCGACCTCCCGGGATGCGTCGCCTGCGGACGTGACGGGGGGACCCGTTGGGCGGCCGCCGGTCGACCGATCTAATCCGCTACCCGAGGGGCGGGAGATCGTCCGGCGTCGGGGCGTTGGGGGAGACGAGCCACATGCCGGCGACGCCGAAGAGGAGGAGCGTGATCACCACGGCGTAGACGCCGTTGTCGATCCAGACCCCGAAGGAGAGGCCCCACCAGAGGTAGAAGAGGATCGCCAAGATCGTGAGCGCCGCAAACCCGGCGAATGCGGCCCGGCGGGCGACCGGGAGCTCCGACACCGGCGGGGCGGTGGCGTGGGCCGGCACGGAAGAGGCGCTCATCGGGTCGCGCCCACCCAGCCCGGTTATTTACGCCTTCGGAGGCGGAAATCGGCCCCGCCCCCCGCCGAAACCCACTCCTCCGGGCGGCGGCCTTAAGGCGAGCTTCGAGGCTTACTCCCCGGGATGCAGCCGGCGTTCGCTCCGGACCGACCGAACCTCCCCGGCACCGTCGATCGGTTCCCTCCGGGGGAGGAGCGCCTCCTGGCCTACGCCAGCGCCATCGGGGCCCAGTTCGATTTCGAGCTCCTGGTCGAGGCGATGGGGGGGCCGGCCGAGCCTGTCGCCGAGGAGGCGGAACGGTTGGTGCTGCGCGGGATCCTCTGGGAGTCCCCGGGGGGCGGCCAGTTCGCCTTCTCGGACGAGGAGCAGCGGGCGCGTTCGTACAATGCGATGACCGAAAGCCGGCGCCGGGTCGTCCATCACCGCGTCGCCGTGGCGATGGAGCGACAGAACCCGCAGCCGACGCCCGAAGTGCTCGCCGAGCTGGGCCGCCACTACTTCATGGCGAAGATCGGCGACAAATCGTACGCCTTCAACCGCCAGGCGGCGGAGAACGCCCGGCGGGACCAGCGCCTCGACCTCGCGGCGCTCCGCCTCGAGCGGGCCCGGGAGGAGCTCGCCCGGCGCCCGGACCCCGACCTGATCGAGATCGAGCAGCTCGACGAGGATATCGGCATCCTGTACCAGCTGCTCGGATTCGCCGACATGGCGGACCGCGCGTTCCAGGACGCGCTCGCCCACCTGCCCGCCGAGAACATGACGGACCGGGCCCGCCTGCATTTCACGCGCGCCGAGATGGCGCTCGACTCGGCGAACTTCCGCCAGGCGCTCGACTCGATCGAGAGGGCCCACGCTCTCTTCGATGCGCTCCGGGACCTGCACGGCCAGGCCCGCTCACACCGGCTGAGGGCCCGGATCGAACGATACCGGGACCCGGCCGAGGCGCTCGACGAGGCGATGCACTCGTTCGAGCGGTTCCTCGAGACCCACGAGGAGCGCGCGCGGGGCCAGGGCGCGCTCGAGATCGCCGTGGCGCTCGAGCTGTACGGACGCCCGATCCAGACCGAGACGGAGCACTGGTTCCGCCGGGCGATCGCCATCCTCGAGCCGACCGGTGGATTGTGGGAGAGCGCCCAGGCGTACCGCGGGATCGCCCGGCTCCGGGGCGCGGCCGATCCCGCCGGGGCCCACGAGGCTCTCGAACGGAGCCTCGTGCTCTGCGAATCCGCGCACGATGACCGGGGCTTGGCGTGGACGCACCTGGGGATCGCCGACCTGAAGCTCACGACGGGCGAGGTCGACGGCGCGGACGCGGCCTTGGATGAGGCGATCCGAACGTTCGACCGGATCGGCAGTCGGATCGGCCAACAGGCCGTCCTGCGTCGCCGAGGCGTGGTGTACGAGCGGCGCGGGCTCTGGGCCGAGGCGTCCCGAGCGCTCACGGAGGCGGCCGAGATGGCTCGGGCGATCGACATTCCGATCGAGGTCGTCACGTGCGAGTACCATCTCGCCCACCTGGCGTTCCGGACCGGCGATCTGCCTCGGGCCCGCGCCCAGCTCGACACGATCCGCTCCACCGGGCTCCCCGAGAAGTTCCCGCTGCTCGCCGACGAGCTCCACCGGCTGGCGGAGCAGATGCAGCTCCCCGCGGGCGCCGCCGCGTGAGCGGGGACGGCGGTCGTCGCTGGATTTAATGGGACGGAGCCTATCTTTCACCCTTCATGTCGGCCGCGAGCGACGCTGGCGTCGCTCGGTCCGGTCCGTGGTTCGGCCGGGGAGAGATCCTCGACGCCCTCGACCACGGCCTGGAGTCGATCCGCCTCGGCCACGGACAGCTCATCCTGATCTTCGGGGAAGGAGGCGTTGGCAAGAGCGCGCTCTTGACCCATCTTCGGGAGTCCGCCAAGGCGTGGGGATTCCGCGTCCTGTACGGCCGGGCGCTACCTTCGGAGCTGCCCGAACCGTTCGCCCTGACCCAGAACCTGCTGCGCACCGCCTCCTCCCGCCGCGGGCCCCGGGGGAGCGCGTCGATGCCCTCCGCCGCCGCCCCGGCGGACGGAAGCGGGGTGCTCTCGCTGTTCTTGGCCCCGTACAAGGATCGCTCCGGGAACGAGGCCGCCGCGGATTTGGACGACGGCACGCCTGCGGAGTCGCTGCTCTCCGCCCTCGCCGGCTCGGCCGGTCACGTCGGGGAGAGCCGTCTGGAGCTCTCGGACCAGCTCGTCGCGTACCTAGAGGAGATGGCCGAAGAGGGGCCGGTGCTGCTGGCGATCGACGACCTCAACCTCGCCGACGAGCCGTCGCTCGAGTTCCTCCTCGAACTTGCGGGACATCTGAGGGAGTTACGGATCGGCCTGGTCGCCACGCTTCCGGCCGTTCCCGCGGGCGCCTCCCCGGCGAGCCCGTTGTTCCAGCGCCTCGTCGACTACCCCGGCGCCGAGTCGTTGACCGTGCGCCGGATGACCGAGTCGGAGGCGGGCGAGTACGCCCGGTGGATCCTGCACGGTCGCACGCCGAGCCGGGATGAGCTCCTGCGCTGGCACACCCAGACCGACGGCAATCCATTGTTCCTGGAGTACGTGGTCCGAGGGACGCCCGGGGCGATCGGCTCGAGCGTCGCTCCCGGAGCGCGGGACGTCGACGCGATTCTGAGGGCGCAGGTGAGCGCCCTGTCGGACGACGACCGGCGTCTCCTGGTGCACGCGGCGGTTCTCGGCAAGGAGTTCGACTTTTCGACGCTCCTCCGCGCGATGGAGCGGACGGAGGAGGAGCCGGTCGCCGAAGGGATCGACCGCCTCGTCCACCGCGGCCTGGTCCGGGAGGTGGGGGAGGAGGTGTACGAGTTCGTCAGCGAGCGGATCCGAGCGGAAGCGTACGGCCTGCTCACCGAGACCCGTCGTCAGATCCTCCACAAGAAGGCCGCCTACGCGCTCGAGGCCCGGGGCCGTTCGGACCCGGCGGCCGTCTTCGAGCTCGCCCGTCAGTTCTACCTCGCCCGGGACGCCGGGCCGGCGATCTCGTACAACCGCCGGGCGGCCGAGATCGCGGTCCGGACGTACGCCTATCCGACGGCGGTCATCTACCTGGAGCGCGCCCTCGAGTGTCTCCCCCTGTTGCCGACGCCCGATCTCGCCACCGAGCTCCTGATCCGGATCGAGCTGGGTCGGCTCTTGGACGAGCTCGCCGGGGTCGAGCGGGGCGAGGAGGTGCTCGAGGAGGCGATCCGTCGGGCCCGGGACCACCCCGAGTTCCGGACGGAGCTCGCCCTCGCGCTCCTGTGGCTCGCGCGGCTCCGCATCCACCGCAGCTCGTTCCTCACGGCGCGCGAGCTCGCCACCGAGGCGTACGGGATCCTCGAGCCCTTCGGCCACGATCGAGGCGTTCTCGTCGCCCACCGGGTGCTGTCGGTGGTCTGCCTTCGCCTCGGCGACCTGACCGCGGCGGAGCAGCACTGCCATGAGGCGGTCCAGCTCGCCGATCGGGTGGACGACCCGCACCTGAAGTGGGAGGTCATCGTAGATCTCGCGAACGTGATCGGGCCGATCGGGCGGGAGCGGTTCGACGAGGCGATCCGCCTGTACCGGGACGCCGCGCGCTTCTTCGAGGTCTCGGGGGACCACGGGGCCCGCGCCCGGGTGCTGTTGAACGAAGGGGTGTTGTACGGGACCCACCACCGGATCCACGAGGCCCTCCGGAGCAACAACGAGGCGATCGAGAGCGCCGAGAAGTCGCGCTCCCGCGTCTGGATCGGGTATACGTTCATGAACCAGGCCCAGTACCTCGCCGAACTGCACGACCCCGCGGCCGGACGCATCGCCCTTGCCCGCGCCGCCGAGGTGCTCCGCCCGCTCGGTGACATCATGGCGACCCAGCAGATCCTGATGATCGGGGGGATCCTCTGTGAGGAGGAGGGGAACTTCTCCGGCGCGGAGGAGGCGTTCGTCGAGTCGTTGCAGCGCTCTCGGGAGTCTCCGGGGATGGTGGCGGACTCCGCGGAGCTCCTCTTCCGGCGGGCCCGGCTCGCGCTCCGGGAGGAGCGGCGGGACGAGGCCCGACGGCTCCTCGCCGAATCGAGGGCCGAGGGATTGGAGACGCTCTGTCCGTGGTTCGCCGACGATTGGGCAGAGCTCGACCGGCGGATGACCCCGCCGAGCCCGTAGGAGCGCTCGGCCCGCGCCGGGCCCGGCCGACGGTCCGGGCGCCGCTGGATTTAATGGGTGGGAGCGGTCCTTCATCTCTCCATGGCCGTCGCGAGCGAGCTTGCCACCGCTCGGTCCGGCCCGTGGTTCGGCCGAGGGGAGATCCGCGACGCCCTCCAACGGGCGCTCGAGGGGATCCGGCTCGGGCACGGCCAAGGGGTCCTGATCCTCGGAGAGGGCGGCGTCGGGAAGAGCGTCCTCCTCGGACACATCCGGGACGCGGCGAGCTCGGAGGGGTTCCGGGTCCTGTACGGCCGGGCCCTGCCGTCCGACCTCCCCCAGCCGTTCGCCCTCACCCAGGACCTCCTCCGCTCGGCGAACCCGCCGAAGTCCCGGGACGGTGGCTCCGCCGCCTCGCGCCCCCCCGGCTCTCCGAGGGGCAGCGGCGTCCTCTCCCTCTTTCTCGCCCCGTACCAGGGCCTCGCCGGCGATCCGGACGGGGGCGACCCGGACGGCGCCAGGGCCGCCGCCGAGGTGCTGATCTCCTCCCTCGCCGGACCGGCGGGCCACGTCGAAGAGAGCCGGATCGAGCTGTTCGACCGGCTGAGCGCCTACCTGCTCGATCTCGCGAAGGACGAGCCGATCCTGCTGGTGATCGACGACCTCCATCTCGCCGACGAGCCGTCGCTCGAGTTCCTGCTCCAGCTCGTCAACCAGTTCCCCCAGATCCGGATCGGGTTCGTGGCGACGTTGCCCCCGTCAAGGCAGGTGGCGCCCCGGGCCTCCCCGCTCATCGAGCGGCTCGCGCACCGTCCCGGCGTCGAACAGCTCACGGTCCGTCGGATGACCCAGGGCGAATCGGCGGAGTACGCCCAGTGGATCCTGCACGGTCGAGAACCGAGCCGCGACGAGGTGATGCGCTGGTACACCCAGACCGATGGGAACCCGCTGTTCCTCGAGTACGTGGTCCGGGGCACGATGGGCGTCGGCGGATCCAGCATCCTCTCCGGCCCTCTCGACGTCGACGCGCTCCTCCGGGAGCAGCTGAAGGCGCTCCCCGACGCCGACCGGCGGGTGCTCGTCCACGCGGCGGTCCTCGGGAAGGAGTTCGACTTTCTCACCCTCCTCCAGGCGATGGAGGAGATGGAGGAGGAGCGGCTCGCCGAAGGGATCGACCGTCTGGTCCACCGCGGACTGCTCCGAGAGAAGGGGAACGAGGTGTACGAGTTTGTCAGTGAGCGGATCCGGGCCGACGCGTACGGCCAGCTGACCGAGACGCGCCGGCGGATCCTGCACAAGAAGATCGCCCGGGCGCTCGAGGCCCGGGCCCGGACGGACCCCGCCACGATCTTCGAGATGGCCCGGCAGTTCTACCTCGCCCGGGACGACGCGCCCGCCATCGAGTACAACCGGCGCGCCGCCGAGATCGCCATGCGGACGTACGCCTACCCGACGGCGGTCGTCCACCTCGAGCGGGCCCTCGAGTGTCTCGGCCGCGTCGCCCCCCCGGACCTCGGAACGGAGCTGTTGACACGGATCGAGCTGGGCCGTCTCCAGGACGAGCTCGCCGACCTACAGCGCGGCGAAGAGGTGCTCGAGGAGGCGATCCGGCGGGCCCGCGGGGAACCCCAGTATCAGACCGACCTGGCGCTGGCGCTCCTGTGGCTCGCCCGTCTCCGGATCCACCGCAGCGCGTACATCTCCGCCCGCGACCTCGCGACCGAGGCGTCCGGCATCCTCGAGCCGATCGGCCACGAGCGGGGGCTCCTGGTCGCCCACCGGGTCCTGTCGGTCGTCAGCCTGCGGATCGGCGATCTCGAGGAGGCGGAGCGGCACTGCCGCGAGGCGATCCGTCTGGCGGACCACGTCGGGGACCCGTACCTGCGGGGCCATGTCATCGTCGACCTGGCCAACGTGATCGGTCCGCTCGGGGAGGCGCGGTTCGACGAAGCGCTGCAACTGTACGCGGAGGCGGCGCGGCTGTTCGCGGACACCGGCGACTACGGAGCGCGCGCCCGGGTGTTGATGAATGAGGCCGTGCTGTTCGGCAATCACAACCAACCGAAGGAAGCGGTGGAGAGCAACCGTCAGGCGATTGAGAGCGCGGAGAAGTCCCGCTCCCGGATCTGGATCGGATACACGCACATGAACCACGCCCAGTACCTGGCGGAGGTCCACGATCCGGCCGCCGGCCGCATCGCGCTCGCCCGCGCGGCCGAGGTGCTCCGTCCGCTCGGCGATCTCCTGACGCAACAGCAGATCCTGATGATCGACGGGATCCTGTGCGAGGAGGAGGGGAACCTCTCCGGCGCCGACGAGGCGTTCGTCGAATCCTTGAAGGTCTCCCGGGAGTCGCCAGGGCTCGTGGGCGAGACCGCGGAGGTGTTGTTCCGGCGCGCTCGGATTGCCGCGCGCCAGGAGCGACCGGACGACGCCCGTCAGATGCTCGCCGAGGCGCGGGCGGCCGGGCTCGAGACCCTCCGCCGCAGCTTTGCCGAGGAGGTCGCCGAACTCGACCGGCAGCTCGGCAGCGCCGTCTCCTAGGACCGGCCCGACGATGGCGCCCCGTGCCCCGCTCCGGACTCCCCCACGAGCCCCCGATGGCTCTCCCGAGCCCCGGCGAGGCGAGGCGGGGTTCGAGACCGACGTGCGCGCGATGTTCACGCACATCGCCCACGGCTACGAGCGGTTCGACCACATCGCCTCCCTCGGGCAGGACTTCTTGTGGCGCCCTCGGGCGCTGTGGTCGTTGGAGCGTCGCCGGTCGGGGCGCGAGACCCGCTCGATCCTGGACGTGGGGTGCGGCACCGGCGAGCTCGCCCGGCTCGCCCGGTGTCGATTCCCCGACGCCCGCGTGACCGGGCTCGACCTCACCCGGGCGATGCTCGAGATCGCTCAGGTCCGGAGCGGACGCTCCGGGGGCGGGAGGTGGATCGAGGGGAGCGCGCTCTCCCTCCCGTTCCCGTCCGAACGGTTTGACGCCGTCCTCTCCGCCTTCCTCCTCCGCAATCTGCCGGATCTCGGGGCGGGCTTTCGCGAGATGCGCCGCATGCTCCGCCCGGGCGGATCGCTCCTCGCGCTGGAGATCACCGAGCCGACCGTGCCGTTCGTCCGCGCGACGTTCCACGCGTACTTCGACCACGTCGTCCCGGCCCTGGGCGTGGCCGTGGGAAGTGCCGGCCCGTACCGCTACCTGCCGGAGTCGCTCCGGCACCTGCCGAGCCGCGACGCGATGCTCTCTCTCCTCGAAGCGAGCGGATTCGTCCACGTCGTGGCGGAACCGCTCTCCCAGGGCATCGTCACCGCGTACTTCGCCGAACCCCCCGCCGAGCCTCCGAGTCACTGAACGTCCTCGCCGGCGGCGCGGGGGCGGGTCGGTCGCCGAGCTCACCCGAGGTGGCGGACGACCTGGATCTCTTCGGTCGTGATCAGTCCGCCCCGGACCATCCGGCTGAGCTCGGGGACCAAGGCGCTCAGTTTCGTCTCGGAGTCCACCGCCTCGATGATGAGCGGGAGGTCCTCGCTCAGCCGCAGGATCGACGCCGTGTGGAGGAGGCTCCGCTTGCCGTACCCGTAGATGCCTCGGGTGACGGTCGCGCCCCAGATCCCGCGTTCCCGCATCAGGTGAACGACCGCTTGGTACGCCGGCTTTCCCTCGTACTGGTCGGACTCTCCGAGGTAGATCTTCATCCGGACGGCCCGGTCCTCACGCTGCAAGGCTGGCCCCTCCCAACGCGAGTCCGATCGCCGCCCCGAGGAACGCCCCGATCACGCAGACGCCTCCGTTCAACAGGATGTTCAGCGCACCGAGCACGGGCGTGCCGTTGCGGAAGAGAGCGACCGTCTCGACCCCGAACGTCGAGAACGTCGTGTAGCCCCCGAAGATCCCGGTGAAGAGGAAGACGCGAAGGTCGGCAGTGAAGTTGCCCCGAGAGACCGAATAGAAGAACAGGAGCGCCAGGAGGAACGTGCCGCTCAGGTTGACCGCGAACGTCCCCCACGGGAAATCCCCGGTCGTCAACAGTCCGCTCAGCCCGTACCGCGCCACACTTCCGATCGCCCCGCCGGCCGCCACCAGGGCGACCAGTCGCGCTTGGTTCAGGTCCATCTCCTGCCTCCTCCGTTCCGCCCGTCTCGAGGGCGGTGGCGGCCCGGTGATCGGCAGGAGTCATCAGCCCCGGGCGGGGCGGTTGCGGCGGACTCCATCGCCGACCGGGCTCACGTCGTCCGGCTCTTCAAGGTTCGCGTGGAGTGGCTCGCGCCGTTCCGGACCGGTTCGAACCGGTTCCGCCGGACGACCTCCGGGAACGCTATACACCCGGAGGGGTCGCGCCGTTCGATGGCGGCTCCGATCCCGTTCCCGGCGTTCCAGTACGCGCATGCACGACGCGACAAGGTCGCCTGGATGAGCCAGAACACGAACCACCTCGCCCCGTCGGCCACCGTCCGGGCCGCGATCGACGCGGCGCTCGCGAGCGGTGAGTACGTGGGGTACCCGTTCGCCGCCGGCCTCCCCGAGCTCCACGAGCTGGTGCGACAGGACTTCGGCGTCGGCCCCGAGACCGGTTGTCTCGTCACGGCGGGAGGCACCGAGGCCCTCTACATGCTGACGCGCGCCCTGCTGCAGCCCGGCGACGAGGTCATCGCCTCCGATCCGAGCTACCTGATCATCCACCGGTTCATCGGCCTCAGCGGGGCCCGGGTGACCGAGCTCGACATCTACCACGAGCCGTACCGCCTCACCCCGGAGCGCATCCAGGCCGCGATCACCCCGAAGACCCGGATGATCCTGCTCATCGACCCGTTGAACCCGCTCGGCTCCGGCTACCCGGCGGCCGACGTGCGCGCGATCGCCGAGATCGCCCACGACCACCACCTCCTTCTCCTGAACGACGTGACGTACCGGGACTTCTCTGAAGGGCACGCGCTCGCCCGGCAATGGGCCCCGGAGGAGACGATCACCGTCTGGTCCGTCTCCAAGAACTGCGGCCTCGCAGGACTCCGACTCGGCGGCCTCCTCGGTCCGACCGATCTCGTCACGAAGATCGGCCGCTACAACACCAACGACCTCGGCGTGAACATCCTCGCCCAGCGCGCGGCAGTGGCGCTCCTGCGGACCAAGTCGGAGTGGTTCCCGGGCGTCCGACGGCAGACCCGGCAGAACCAGGACCGGATCCGGGAGTGCGTACGTTCGGTGCCCGGACTCTCCCTCCCTGTTTTCCCCTCGACGGCGAACATGTTCGCGATCGACACCTCCGCCGCGGGGATCTCCCCGGAACGTCTCCAGGAGGAGCTGCTCCGTCGGCACGACGTCTTCCTGCGGGCCGGGAACTACCTCTCGCCGGCCCACGGAGGTCAGTTCATCCGGGCGTCGTTCTCGAACCTCCCCTCGGACATCGACCGGTTCGTCGCGGCGTTCCCCGCGGCCGTGGAGGCCGTTCGTCCGGCGACCCCCTCGGCGACGTCCTGAGCTAGGCCGGGGGCCGGACCCGCGCGTCGATGACGCTGTGCACGCGACCGGGCCCGTACGGTTTCACATCCCGCAACGCGAGGGCGATCCCGCGGGCCCCGGCGCCCTCGAGAGGTCGACGCACCCGTTCCGTCGTCTCGGCCGGGGCCTCGCGCGTTCCCCGCAGAAGATGGACGTGGAGGATGCCACCGGTCGGTCGGAGGAGCTCGACGGCCCGCCCCACCCACGGGAGCGAGGAGGGGAGGAGGCCGAGGAGGACCCGATCGAACGTCCCCCGAGGCAGGTCGACCCGGCGATTGTCCCCCGCGAGCGCGGTGACCTGACCGACGACGTGGTTCGCTCGGACGTTCCGCCGGAGATACTCGAACGAGACCGGATTGGCTTCGACGGCGACGACCTGCACGGTCGGGTGGGCCCGGGCGGCGGGGATGGTGAAGTAGCCGATCCCGGCGAAGAGGTCGGCGACGTGTTCGTCGGGTCGGACCTCCGCGCCGATGCGCGCGCGTTCCAGCGTGTTCCCCCGGGCGAAGAGGATCTGGGCCGCATCGAACGTCCAGCGACACCCGTGGGCGACGACCGTCGTCTCGGTCGCTCCTCCGGCGATGACCTCCCTCCGGGGCAGGCGCCACTCGCCCTCCACCGGGCCGGCGTGCCGCAACACGGTCGTCACGCCGATCTCCTCCTGATACAGCCGGCCCAGGACGGGGAAATCGGGCCGCATCTCCTCGGGAAGGCGCACCACGAGGACGCGACCGAGTCGCTCGAAGCCGCGGGGGAGTCGAGCGGCTGCTCCCTCGCCGGCGAGCTGCGCGTAGCGACGACGGACGCGATCCGCGGGAGAGGTCGCGGCGCCGGGCTCGAGCTTAGCCCGACGGCGACGGTGGGGCACCCCGCTCCTGGACGACGTCGAGGAACTGCTTGAGATGGTTGACGAGGATCGGGTTGTCGGTGTAGCCGCACGCTTCGAGCGTGGGCGCGGCCATCAGGGCGTGCGCCCCGTCCGCCAGCACCTCGGTCGCGAGCAGGTTCTCGCGCGGCATGTAGCGGACCCCCTCGGGGACCCGTTGATGGGGAGCGGTGACGAACGTCACCTCGACGCCCCGTTTCACCGCGTGCGTGATCTTCCGCCCCAGCTCCTCGCGGACGTCCGCGATCTGCGGGGTGGTGAGGATGAACGACTTGACCGACTGGTCGAGCATCTCGCCGATCTTCACCAGCACCTTCTCCTTGCCGCTGACAAGGTACACGAGCTGCGGCACTCCGTGCTCGGCGACGACCTGGTGGAGCAGCTCCAGCTTGTCGAACACCTCCGTGATCGACGCCTTCAGCTGCTCGGCGACCGCCTGGGGCGGCTTCGGCTGATAGAGGATCGGCTTGCCGCCCGCCGGGGTGGCGTATCCCTTCGCCACCAGCGATTCGAGGACCTTGTACGCGGAGGTGCGGGGGATCCCGGCTCGCTGCGCCAGGGAGGCGGCGTCCCCGACGCCGCGGATGATGAGCGCGATGTACGCCTTCGCCTCGTACTGCGTGAGGCCGACGCGCCCGAGCACCTCGACGGCCTGGCGGTACTCCTGCGAGAGCTCGCCCCCGAGCGCTCCGGCGAGCTGCTCGATCGATTCCATGGAACCGCGCCAGCCCAGACCGGCCAAATAACGGTACCTTCCCGCGACGGGGTCCCGGATCAGGAGGGATCGCTTTGGACCGACAGGCGGGGTCCCGCGAGGGAGCTCCCGGCCCTCACGCGGGGCGGAGCGGAAGACCGGCCATGGCGAGTACCTCCTCGTGGGACCGGGAGATCTCGGAGACGCTCGTGGACGTGGTGTCGACGAACGCGAGCTCGGTCCACGCGGCGGAGCGGGGTCGGGCCGACTCCGAGATCGACCCTCGGAAGTGGAACTCGAGGTCCCAGTGCTGGGTCATTCCCTGGAACGCCTTCGGCTCGTACACCTCGGAGATGACCCTCGGTCCCTCCAGCGCCACCGTCGGTCCTCCCAGCTGTTCGTCCAGGATCCGCCGGGCGGCCGCCTCGGGGGCCTCGAACATCATCAGGTGCGAGGCCGGGAGCATCCACCCTCGGGCATAGCGAGCCACGCGCCCGGGGTCGGCGGCGCCGATGTGGTCCCACGGTGCCGTGGGATCGGGCTTCCCCATCAGCACGGCGGTCGGTCGTTCTCGGGAGGTGAGGATCACGAACGCCGAGAGGCAGAATCCGTTCGGGGGGACGTCGGGCATCCCGAACGCCTCGTTGCCCGGCTGGCGGTTGAAGCGGCAGAAGCGTCGGGTCGTCGTCATGGAGCGGGGGAGGGGACTCCCGCTCAAGACGACTGCGGCCGGGCGCGTCGACGACGACGGGGCCGGGGGCTCAGACGACCGGCTCGGCGAGTCGCCGAAGGGCCTCTTTGCCAAGGAGGGCTTCGATCTCGTCCGCCGTCAGCAGCTTGCGGGCGAGGAGGATCTCCTGGACGGGCTGTCCGGTCCGCTCGGCCTCATGCAGGACCTCGGCCACGCCGAGGTAGCCGAGCTTGGGGGTCAACACCGTGGCGATGGCTTGGGATTGGACGAGGAACCGCTCCATCCGGGGTGCGTTCGCCGTGAGGCCATCCACGCACGTCCGGGCGAAGACGGGGAGATAGTTCGTCAGCGTCTCCATGGAGAACAGCACTTCGAACGTCGCGAGCGGCATCATCACGTTGATCTCGAGCTGGCCGGCTTGCACCGCGAGGGAGGTGGCGAGGTCGGCGCCGACGGCGTGGAAGGCGACCATGGCGAGGCACTCGGCCGCCGACGGGTTCACCTTCGCCGGCATGATCGAGGAGCCGGGCTGGATCTCCGGCAGGCGGATCTCGTCGAACCCGGTCGCGGGGCCGCTGGAAAGCAGCCGGAGATCGTTGGAGAATCGGATCAGCTCGAGCGAGAGCGCCCGGACGTACCCGGAGGCGAGCCCGAGCGGGGCACGGCTCTGCATCGCCTCAAGGGCATCCCGGCTCTCCCGCAGGGGGAGCGCCGTCAAGCGGGCATAGTTGGCGACCGCCTGGCTTCGGAACCCCGGCGCGGTGTTGATCCCGGTCCCGACGGCGCTCCCTCCCAAGGGGATCTCCCCGAGGGACGCCTCGACCTGCGGCCACCCCTCCCGGAGCCGTTCGAGGGCGGTCGCGTAGGCGCCGATCTCCGCGCCCAGGGTCACCGGCATCGCATCTTTCAGATGCGTGCGGCCGGCCTTCGGGATCTCCGCGAACTCGGTCGCCTTGCGGCGCAAGCTCGCGATCAATGCCAGGACGGCGAGGTCCAGCGCCCGCCCGGCGGCGAGGGCGGCGACCTGCGCGGCCGAGGGGAAGGTGTCGTTCGTCGACTGACCGCGGTTGACGTGATCGTTCGGGGAGAGAGCGGCATAGTCCCCCCGGGACTTCCCCAGGAGCTCCAGTCCGCGGTTCGCCAGCACCTCGTTCACGTTCATGTGGAACGACGTCCCGGCACCGGCCTGGAACACGTCCACGATGAACTGGTCGTCGAGGCGTCCGGCGCGGACCTCGTCGGCCGCCTGGGCGATGGCGTTCCCGAGCTCGGGGTTCAACACCCCCAGCGACACGTTCGCCTCGGCGCACGCCCGCTTCAGGGCGGCGTACGACCGGATCAGGTGTTTGGAGGCGCGGAGCCCGCTGACGGGAAAGTTCTCGAGGGCGCGGAGCGTCTGGATCCCGTAATACGCGCTCGTCGGCACGGCGCGGATGCCGAGCGAATCGCGCTCCTCCCGGGTCGCCGCCATCCCGGCGCCGACCGTCGGGCGGGAAAAAAGGCTATTGGCGGGGCTGCGACCTCTCCGGGGGCGGCCCCGGCCTCCGCGCGGAGGACGGCGCTCCGTGGTTCCACCGATGGTCGATCTGGGACAGCTGGCGAACGACGTCGCGGCGAACGTCGCCTTTCTGTTGCTCCCGACCGGACTGTGGCTCTTTCTGTACCTTTGGATCTGGGAGCGGCCCCAGGAGGCGGCGGCGGCCGGCTTCGACCGCCGGACGTTCTGGCTCCTCGTGGCCGGAGGGATCGCCGGGACGCTGGCGGACATTCCGATCCTTTGGTGGACCGGGGACGTTCTCGCCGTCAACATCGGGGGCGGACTGTTGCCGATCGCGATCTCGCTGTGGCTGATCTACCGGAGCCTGCCCGGGCCGGGGCTAGCGACGCTCCAACGATTCCTCCTGCTCTTTGGGGCCACCACGGCGGCCCTGTTCGCGGTCGTCGTGCTCGCCCCGGCGGCGTGGCTACCGTGGCTCGTCACCGGGGGGGCGGCGCTCGTCGCCGCGGCCGCGTTCGTCTCGGTCGACTCGACCTCCCCTTGGCGCGGTGTGGCCCTGCTGACCGGCCTCTCGCTTCTGGGACTCGATCTCGCCTTCCTCACCAGCGTCACGGTCCCCTCGGCGGGGATCGAGTCGATGTTCCCGCTGTACCTGATCGCGCCTCTCCTCCTCGGGGCGATCCCGGCGGTCGTCGCGCCCCGGTATTTAGGCACGGCCCGGATCGTCAGCGTGCCGATCGCCTTTGCGTCGATGACGTTCGGAGTACTGACCGGGGCGGATGTCCTGCACCAGCCTCCGTTGTACGGCAAAGGGGCCGGGATCCTCGCCATCGGCGGCGCGGGGGTCCAGGACCTCGTCTACCTGAGCGGGCTCTTTGCCGTCGTCGTGGCGTGGACGGCGACGTGGGCGATCGAGCGGCGACAACGCGGGACGGCCGATCCCGTGCCGTCGAAGCCCGCGCTCTCGGGCGAGCCGATCGCCCTCGCCGTTCGCCACGTCCAGGAAGGTCGAACGGAGTTGGCGATCGCGGCGAGCCAGGCCGCCGTTCGCTCCGCGGTCGAGGAGGCCCGACGCCTCCGCGCGCTGCCGGTCTCGGGCGCGGGCGAGGACCCGTGGAGCGGACTCCCCGTACCGGGGTGGGCCCGCACGGACGCGGCGAACTTGGAAGCCTTCGGACGCGTACCGCCCCGCAGCTCCCGGGATGGGATCCGCGCGCTCCTCACGGCCCGGGAGTTGGTGACGGTGGCCCGCCAGGTGACGCAGCCGGTCTTCGCGACCGTGCGCGCCCGGACCACCGCGTTCCTCCTCGACCTGGCGATCGTCACCGCCCCGGCGCTCGCCGTCTTCGCGATCATCGTCTGGACCGCCACGGGAGGACCGCTGGTCCTCCTCAACAACATCCCTCTGGTCACCGCGACCCTCGCCTACCCGGCGCTCGCGTACCTCTACTTCGCCCTCTTCGAGACGTTCACGGGAACGACCCCGGGCAAGCGGATCCTCGGGCTGGTGGTCGTCGACCGCGCGCTGCAGCGGCCCGGCCCGTCGACCGCGCTCGTGCGCAACACGCCCCTCATCCTGCCCCTCGCGGCGATCGCCCTCGTGCTCGCCGACCTCCTCCTGTTCGTCCGGTTCCACACGACCTCGGCCCCGGGCGATCTCTCGGTGGTGAACGTGGGACTCTCGAATGCGCTGCTCGCCGGGTCGATCATCTGCGCCCTGACCGGGGCCGCGACGCTGCTCGCTCTCGCGATCACCGGCGGACGCGGACGGGTCGGGGACGTCTGGGCCGGGACCCGAGTGCTCCGGCGGAGCTGGATCATCCCGGCGGGGGGATCGCCGGCGCCGCGGCCGGCGCGGGCCCAGTCCGCGACATCGGGATCGTGATCGCCGAGACGTTCGTCTCCCGACCGTCCTTGTTGACCAGGCGTTCGGTGCCGATCGTGATGGCGCCGACGCTGACCTGCCCGACCATCAAGCGGCGTCGGACGACCTCGGCGACGTCAACGGCCTTCGCGATGGCGTTGCCCCGGGCCTTGATGACCACGGGCGCCGGCCCGGCGTTGAGCTGGGCGGCGACCTCGAAGACGTACGCCATCAACGGCTTGTTGCCGATGTAGACGATCGGCTCGCGATCGTCCGAGGGGGGGCGTCGGGGTCGATCGTCCGTGCGGGGGCGCCGAGGCCGATCGTCCACGCGGGGAGGTCGAGGTCGGTCGTCCGGCATCGGCGCATGGAGGAGTGGGGTACCAAGTCGTTTGCGGGCCGGATTTGTGACGCCCTCCGGCGTCTCCGGGAGGAAAGGTTAAGGGAGCCCCCCCATAGGCGGCCCGGCCGCGCAGGGGTGGCCCAGCTTGGTCAAAGGCGCTAGGTTGAGGTCCTAGTCTCGTAGGAGTCCGTGAGTTCAAATCTCACCCCCTGCATTCTGCTCCTGGAAATCCGTGACCGAACTGACGCGACGGTGCGTGCACTGTGGCGGGGATATCGCCGAGAACGGCGAGGTCTGCACCGTCTGCGAGATGCCCGTCAGCGACGAGGCGGCGCGCCTCGCGAAGGGGCCCGGTGAGCTGAACATCTCCACGGCGACGCGGGAGGTCCAGACGGAGATCGAACGGCGCGCGGCGAAGCTCCGCGCGTGGGGAGAGGCCGTCGGCCCGATGCCGGTGGATGTGCCGGTGCTTCCCTCCTGGGCGGGGGCGACGGTCCGATACGATGATGATCCCGGCCCGTGGCTGGAACTGGTCCGAGACCTCGAGCGGATCGGCACGCGCCGCATTTCGGAGATGCTGAGCGTCACCGAGCGGAAGTTGCGGGCGCGCGTCGCCCGCCTCGAGGCGTACTCGATGGACAGCCACCGGGAGCGGGAGGAGATCGACCAGGCGGTCCACGCGGCCGATACCGGCGACATCGCCACGGCGCTCGACGGCTTCCGCCGCATCGACAAGGTCGTCGCGGTGAAGGAGCAGCAGCTCGACCAGGCCCGGGGCGACCTCGAGCACATGGTCACGCTCGTCACGGACATGGAGGCGCTCACGCTGCAGCCGCCGGAGCG
Source organism: Thermoplasmata archaeon (assembly GCA_022750455.1). Taxonomy (GTDB): domain Archaea; phylum Thermoplasmatota; class Thermoplasmata; order Lutacidiplasmatales; family UBA184; genus JAKIVR01. The sequence continues at coordinate 33,990 of JAKIVR010000009.1, forward strand.
GGGGGAGCTCCTGGGACCCCGACTCGAGGAGCTGCTCCGGCACGGCGACCTGCACGGTCTGCACAGCGAGCTCACCTCGATCCGGACCCGCACCGAGGCCGCGCTCCACGAGGAGCTCCCGTCGCTCGTCTCCCGCCTCGGCGATCGGCTGCTGCTCGAACGGGCCCGTGGCAACCGCGTCGACCGGGACGTGACCGAGCTCGCGCGGGCCGCGCGCGCGATCGCGAGGAACCGGATGGAGGATGCGATGAACCATCTGCGACGGATCGGATCGACGTACGGGGGGATCGTCGGACTTCTCGGACCCCACAGCCCCGGGTCGAACGGACCCCGAGCCGCCCCTAGGGGAGCCTCTCGAACAGCTTGACGTCCTCGCCCCAGAAGTGGCGGTGGAGGATGCCGGTCTCCGTGAAGCCGAGGCGGTGGAACAACGGTCCCGCGTCGCGGAACCGGGCGAGCAGGTCGGCCCAGAGGGAGCGCGCGTTGCTGTGCTTCGCCCACTCGACCGCGGAGTTGACGAGCGCGGTGCCGATCCCGTGGCGGCGGAACTCGGCCTCGACCGCCAGATTGATGAGGCGGACCGAGCCGCCGTCCATCTCACAGCCGATCGCACCCACGAGCCGGTTCTCCCGCTTGGCGGCGAAGTAGGTGACGCCCTCCATCCGGCTCGTGAACTCCAGGGGGCTTGGCTGCCACTCCTTCTGGATCTCGGGGGGCAGACCGCTCAGGTACGGCTCCCAGACGCGCTTGTAGAGAGTGCAGATGTCGTTGACGTCCTGATGGGTCAGGCGCTCGATGACGAACGGCACCGCGGGCCCGGCGGGGGGAGATTTCTCCTCTCGTTTTTCGGGCTTTTCCCCGCGCTCGGCCTTTGATTCACCACGTTCGTGCGTTTCCACGGAGCGTGCTCCTCCTGTCGGGAGCCCGGCGCCATGCGCGCTCCGTATCTTGAACGTTGCCCCTCCGGGGTCGGTGCCGTCCAAGCTTCTCCGGGGCACGCTCACGGCGTGTGCCGGGACGGCGTCCGGGGGAACGGCGTGGTGTCGCGGATGTGCTCGCGCCGGGTGATCCAGCGCACCAGACGCTCGACCCCGAGCCCGAATCCGGCGTGCGGGACGTTCCCGTGGCGTCGGAGGTCGAAGTACCACGCGTACTCGTTCACGTTCGCGCCGATCGCCTGGAGCCGCTCGGTCAGGTGGCCGATGTCGCCCTCACGGCAGCTCGCGCCGACGATCTCGCCGAACCCTTCCGGTGCGAGGACGTCCGCCGCCTGCACGGTGCGGGAGTCGCCCGGGGTGCGCAGCATGTAGAACGCCTTGAGCTCCGTCGGAAAGTGCAGCAGGAACGTCGGTTGTTTCGCGGTGAGGGTCAAGGCGCGCTCCTCCGTGCTCCCGAGGTCGTCGCCCCACTTCACCGGGAACCCTTCGCCCGCCAGGCGCTCGACCGCGTCGCCGTACTCCACGCGGGGGAACGGAGGGGTGATCGCGAGAAGCTCGGCGGGGTCCCGGCCCACGAGGGTGAGCTCGGGCGCCATCGTGGTCGCCACGTCGTGCAGCACGCTCACGAGCATCCGTTCGGTGAAGGCGAGGAGACCGTCGAGGTCGCACCAGGCGAGCTCCACCTCCAAGTGCGTGTATTCGGTGAGGTGGCGCGGGGTCCTCGATTTCTCCGCCCGGAACGACGGAGTGACCGCGAAGACGCGCTCGTGCGGGGCGAGCATCGCCTCGAGGTACAACTGCGCCGTCTGCGACAGGTACCCCGGTCGGCCGAAGTAGTCGAACGTGAACGCCTCGGATCCCCCTTCTGCCGCATTCCCGGTGAGGATCGGGGGCGTCATCTCGAGCACATTCTCGCGCTCCAGGAACGCCCGGAGCGCCCGGAGCACGGCGGCCTTCACGCGGAAGGTGGCGACGTGCTCAGTCGAGCGGATGGTGAGATGGCGGTTGTCGAGGAGGAACTCCTCGGTCTGGTCCTTGAAGATCGGGAACGGCTGACCGGCGTCGACGACCTCGATCGCGATCGCCTTGATTTCGCGCTTCTCCGGGGCCCGGGGGTCCTCGGAGACCGTGCCGTGCACCCGGATCGCGCCTTCGATCTGTACGGCCTCGGCGGCGCGGAACGCGGCCTCGCCGAGCGCGTCCTTCTTGGCGGTGACCTGGACCGCGCCCGACCGGTCGCGCATCCGCAGGAACAGGATCCCGCCGGACGAGCGAGAGCGGACGACCCAGCCCCGCACCGTGACCGTCCGCCCGATGGCGTCGGGAGCCAGGGCGCGCGCGATCAGGTCGATCGGGGCTACTGGTACTCCCGCCATTTGTACCCGCACTTCGTGCACTCGAAGATCCGCGTCTCCGGTTCATCCGCCCCGCGGGTCTGGCGGAGGACCCAGTACGCCTTGCCGTTCTGGCATTTCGGGCACGACTCGTCGGCGGTAGGCAAGGTCGGAGCGGTCTTCGAGTCGATCACAGGCATCGCTCGACCCGAGGCCTCCGATCGGCCAACCTCCTTCGCCTCGCCCATCTTGACCTTCGTCCCGCAGCCGGGGCACAACCACGCGCCCGCCGCCCGGTCCGGGCGCATCAGGCGCTTGCACTTGGGACAGAACATGTACTGCGCTGGACCCGAGGCAGGGATTTAATCGTTCGGTGACGCGCTGGTCAGATCAGCTGCTCGGCGGTGCCGTGGCTCGCGGGGGGAAACGCCGCCGGTGACACGCTCAACGGCAGCGGCGACGGCTTCGCGCCCGGGGCGAACAGCTGGCGGACGCGTTCCATCCTGCGGTCCAGATCGACCTTGGTGGCGATGTCGCGTCGGGCGTAGAACGAGCCGTGGACGAACTTCAGCGCCTCGTTGACGCGCTCGCTCGCCTCCCAGATCGCGCTCGCCTCCCCGACCAGGGCGAGGCCGCGGGAGGCGGTGAGTTGGACCTTACCGCCCCCCGCCGGCTCGACCGTCCCAAAGTAGAGGCTGACACCGGCGTCGATGATCGACGGCTCGTCGTACTCCAGGGTCGCCCCGAGCTGCGGCGCCCCGCCGTACCCGACGGGCACGACGTACTTCACCACGGTCGCCCGCCGGCGGAACCTCAGCAACGACTCTTGCAACGTTCCCGTGGCGACATCGTGGAGGAGCTCGGCAAAGTTCCCGGGCTCGTAGAGCGTGAGAACGTTCAGGGCCTCGGGATCCCCGAACCGGGCGTTGAACTCGATGAGCTTCGGGCCGGCGGCGGTGAGCATGAATCCCCCGTAGAGGACGCCACGGTACTGCTGGCCTTCCGACCGCAGCGCGTTCACGGCTTGGCGGAGCACGTCCACGGCCCGGTCCCGTTCGGCGGACGACAGGAACGGCAGCAGATGGTCCCGCTGCGAGTACGAGCCCATCCCCCCGGTGTTTCCCCCGGTGTTCCCTTCGAGCGCCCGTTTGTAATCCTGTACGACGGGCAAAGGATAGACCCCGGAATCGGTGACGAACGCCATCAGGCTGAACTCCTCGCCGTCCAGGCGCTCCTCGAGGACGAGCCCGTCCGAACCTCCTGGGATCCCCCAGAGGCGGCGGGCGAGGCGCGCCCCTTCGTCCTTCGTCACGAAGTCCGAGCCTTGCACCAGGACGCCCTTTCCCCCGGTCAACCCGACGGGCTTGACGACGAACGGTTCGGGGAACGCCGCGATCGCCGCGTCGAGATCCTCCAACCGGTCGATCCCTTGGAACCGCGGCATCGCGGTCACGCCGTGACGGGCGAGAAGCTCCCGACAGAAGCGCTTCGACGTCTCGATCTGGGCGGCCGCTCGATCCGGTCCCACGACCGGAACTCCGGCCGCGCGTAGCGCATCGGCGACACCCGCGGCGAGGGCGGCCTCCGGGCCGATGACCGCCACGTCGGCGCGTTTCAATCGGGCGAACGCGGCGATACCGGCGGCGTCCTCCACCGGGGTCCGGAAGCACGCTTCGGCGATCTTCTCGAGGCCGGGGTTGGCGTGCGGCGCGGCGGCCAACACGGTCGCCTCGGCGCGGCGACACATCTCCGCGAGGATATGTTCGCGGGCGCCCCCGCCTACCACGAGGATTCGCATCGACGGCCGGCCGAGGACGAAGCCCACGGCTTATAGCCGTGGCGCCGGAGGCGGGAGAGCGGTTCGCGGGTCAAGCTCATCAAGTACCGAGACGGTTCTCGCCGCACCGTGGTCGACTGGGATCAGGTCGAGAAGCTCCGCGCCAAAGGGTGGGAGTGGGACCGCATCGCGGAGGACCCGAAGGTCGAGTTCAAAGCCGATGCGGGGAGCGGGGACCCCGGTCGCGCCTTGCGGGCCTTGTTCTATCAACGACGCTCCCGACAATCCAAGCGATCCAAGCCCGGCGCGGAGGGGAGCTCGTCGACGACCGATGAGAAGGACCTCCTCGAACCGATCGAACGACGAAAGTCGATCGTAGGCATCGGGTACCTGTTACTCCCTCTCTTCGGCGTATGGTTCCTGATCGCGCTGGCGTACCCGACCCCGGTCGCCATTTACATCGCAGCGATCCCGTGGGTGCTCGCTGGGGTCATCATCGCGGTGCTCGTGCTCGGGTTCGGACTGCTCCAGTCGTCGAAGAAGTGGTCCTCGGTCGCCCGGAACAGCTTGGCCATCGGAGCGGTGTTGGGCATCGTCATCGCCGGCGGCCTTGGCCTCGCGGCGGTCGCCGCCGGCTGCCCGACGTTGAGCTCTTCCACGGTGGGGGAGCCGAGCGGATGGTCCAAGGCGGCGAACCCGACGTGGAAGATCGACGGGAACTCGGTGTTCTTGTTCTACGGCTCCATTGCCTGCCCGTACTGTTCGGCGTCGAGCTGGGCCGTGTTAGCGGCGTTGATGCAAATGGGTCAGGTCTCGTCGTCCACACTGACGTTCGGTTCGTCGAATCCGGGGGACGTGTACCCGAACACGCCGGAGGTGTACGTCTACAGCATCGCCCTCTCTTCGAAGTACATCAGCCTCGATGCCCGAGAGGGGACGGACCCCACCTCGATCACGACTCCGGCCGTCAGTTGCGTCGAGCAGGCCTATGCCACGCAGTACGACACGGGGGGCAGCATCCCGTTCCTCGTCATCAATGGCCAATACTTCCACGTCGGCACGCTCGTGAATCCGCAGAGCCTTGCCGGTCTCAGCCCGCAGACCGTGTACGACCAGGTCACGAGTCAGAGCGGCGCGGCGTGGACCGCCATCGCCCCATCCGCGTACCTGCTCGAAGCGATCATGGTGAAGGTGAACGATAATCAGCCGGCCTCGGTCGCTTCGAACCCCAACGTCTCGCCGCTTCTCCAGCAGCTGACCTGACGGACGGTCGACGATGCGCGCCGAGACGCTCCATGCGCTGCTGCTCCTCTCGATCATCGTCGGCCTCGGGTTCGCCGTCTTCGCGTACGCCGAATCCGTCGACCCGGCGCTCCGGTCGAGCTGTACGGTGAACCCGTTCTTCTCCTGTTCCAAGATCGACAACAGCGGGATGACCACGACGCTGGGCATCCAGGACTACGCGTGGGGGATCGGCGGGTTCGTGATCCTCCTCGCCCTCGACATTCCGCTATTCCGGACGTGGCGGCGCGATCTGTTGACGGCGATCGTCGGCGTCTCGGCGATCGGGGTGGGGCTCTCCCTCTACCTGGGGTACTTGGAGCTCGCGGTGATCCAAGGGCTATGCCCGATCTGCCTGGGGGCGTACCTCTCCAACGCAGTGGCGTTCGGTAGCGCGTTCCGCCTTTGGTGGATCGGACGAAAGAACGCTGCCGCCGAGACGGCCGGACCCGCCGACGCGTCATCCACGTGACCTTTATGGCGAGCGCCCGGCTCTGACGGAGCGCCGTGGTCGACTGGGAGCGGGTCGAGAAGCTCCGAGCGAACGGATGGGACTGGGCACGGATCGCGGACGACCCGAGGGTCGGGTTTCGCGCCGAGTCGACCGAGGGGGATCCCGGCCGGGCCCTGCGGGCCCTGTACTACCAACGGCGGTCGCGCCGCCCGGCGCGTTCGAAGGGGGGAGCGGAACGGGACGCCATCGCGGAGTCGGCCGTCCCCACCGACCCGGTCGACCGACGATTCTCGTTGCCCGGGGTCGGCTTCCTCCTCGTTCCGTTCGTCGGGATCTGGTTCCTCCTCGCCCTAGTCTACCCCTCCCCCGTCGGCGTCTTCTTCCCGGCGATCCCCGACATCGGGTTCCTGCTCGCCGCCGTCGCCGTGGTGCTCAGCTTCGGACTCCTGCGCTCCGATCGAAAATGGTCGACCGTCGCCCGCAACTCCGTGGTGATCGGTTGCGTCGGGGGTCTCGTCTTCGCCGGAGGGATCGGGCTCACGGCGATCGTCGCCGGCTGCCCGACCTTGAGCGCCTCCAGCGTCGGGGAGATCCAAGGATGGGAGAAGGCGGACAACCCCTCCTGGACGAACGGGGGCGCGCCCGTGCTGCTGTTCTACGGGTCGACCGGTTGCCCGTACTGTTCGGCGACGAGCTGGGCGTTGCTTGCGGCCCTGATCGCCCTCGGGACCGTCTCGAGCGCGCAGCTCCAATTTGGCAACTCCGTCGAGGACAACATCCCCGAAGTGATCGTCAACAGCATCTCGATCGACTCGCCGTACGTCTCCTTGGACGCGCGGGAGGCCCAGGACTTCTCGAACGCGCTCGCGATCCCCGCGCTCGGCTGCACCGAGCAGGCGTACGTCAGCGCGTACAATCCGGACCAGTCGCGCCCGTTCGTCGTGATCAACGGCCAGTACTGGCACGTCGGCACCCTCGTGGACCCGACCACCCTCTCGGGGGCGAACCCGCAGACGGTGTACGGCCAGGTCACCTCCCAGAGCGGTGGGGACTGGCAGCTCATCGCCCCTAGCGCGTACGCGTTGGAGGCGTTCCTCGTGAAGGCGAACGGTGGGCTCCCGGCGAGCCTCGCCAGCAACCCGAACGTCCATCCGCTCTTAGAACAGCTGACGTGAGCTCCGGGGGACCGAGGGGGTAGCGGCTTTACCCAACGCGCCGTTGACCACCCCTCGGAGGGAACGACGGATGACGGAGTCGAAGGAGCTGGCGACGCTCGGCGGAGGATGCTTTTGGTGCACCGAGGCCGTGTTCAGCGGCGCCCGCGGGGTGCTCCGGGTGCGGCCGGGGTACGCCGGCGGCGCGACCCGAAACCCGACGTACGAAGAGGTCTGCACCGGCCAGACCGGCCACGCCGAGGTGATCCAGATCGAGTTCGATCCGGCGAAGATCTCGTACCGAGACATCCTCACGATCTTCTTCCACACGCACGACCCGACGACGAAGAACCGCCAGGGGGGCGACTCCGGGACCCAGTACCGCTCGGTGATCCTCGTTCACAGCCCGGAGCAGCAACAGGTCGCCCAGGAGCTGATCCGAGACCTCACGGCGGAGAAGCTGTGGACAGGCCCGATCGTGACGGAGGTGGTGCCGTACACCACGTTCTACGTCGCCGAGGAGTACCACCACGCGTACTACAAGAAAAACCCCGAGCGCGGGTACTGCCAGATGATCATCGCGCCGAAGCTGGCGAAGTTCCGGCATGAGTTCGCGGACCGGTGGGCCCCGTAGGCGTTCGACCCCTCATCGCCACCGTTAAAAACCGAACCGAAGTGGCCGGGCCGAGGCGCACCGTGGAAATCAACGTCGTCGAGAAGACCTCCGACACCCTGAAGGTCGAGCTCTCGAAGGGGGAGGAGACGCTCCTCATCCCGATCGTGGAGCGCCTGCAGCTGGAGGAGAAGGTCGTCGAGGCGCGCTACCTGCTCGGCCACCAGTTCCTCGACCGCCCGACGCTCTACCTCAAGACCAAAGGGGAGAAGCCCCAGGCCGTCCTCAAGCGGGTGCTCAAGGACCTCGTCGACTTGTACGGGGACACCCTCGCCGAGTTCGACAAGAAGGCCGAGAAAGTCAAGGCGTGAGCGCTCCCGAGCGGTCGGCATCCATGCTCAAGGAGTGCCAACAGCACGGGTACTTCCGCCAAGAGACGTGCCCGGTCTGCGCGCAGCCCGGTCGGTTCCTGATGAACGACCGGGAGCTCGACCATCTCGGTCGGGTCATGACCGGCATCCTGCGACACTTCCCGGAGAAGTATGGACTGCAGCTCGATCCCCAAGGCTGGGTGTCGCTCCCCGCTCTCGCGCGGGCGATCGCGAACCAGCACCGGGGCTACCACTGGCTCCGCGTCCACCATCTCGTCGCCATCGCCGAGAGCGACCCGAAGGGGCGGTACGAGGTGCGCGACGAGCGGGTCCGGGCGACGTACGCCCACACCGTCGAGGTCGAGCTCGACCTGCCGACCGACAACGTCCCCGAGGCGCTGTTCTACCCTGTGACGACCGACGAAGCGGGGATCGTCCTGGAGGTCGGTCTGAAGCCGACCGACCGTCGGAAGGTCCACCTGTCGAAGACCGCGAAGGACGCCCAGTCCGCCGGACGCGTCCGCACCCCCGAGCCCGTCGTCCTACGCATCGACGCCCGATTGGCGCAGGACGATGGCCTCGTCATCATGCGCGCGGGGAAGACCGTCTTCCTGATCGATCAGGTCCCCGCGAAGTACCTGACCCGGCACGAGATGCCCCCCGAAGAGGGGACTCCGGCCCCGTAACGGGCCTCGCCGAGATCCGCGTCCGCCAAGTTCGATCGTTCGTCCCGGCGGGGATCGTCCGGGTTCAGTCCACGACGACGTTCGTCTCGTAGTCGGTCGTCACCCAGATCGAGAGGGTGATGTTCGAGGTGACCGGATAGGTGTTCTGCCAGACGAACGAGTAGTTGTCCGTGTAGAGGGCCGAAAAGAGGATCCGGGCGTTGGAGACGTTGAACGACGGCTGGACCGGCTGCGACGGTTCGTGGTGGGCGAAATCGTAGAACTCCGTCGAGTTGTAGATCGAAAACGTCACCAGGGCGCCGGGGGGGAACGCGACGGAGTAGTTGCCGGTGATGTAGTCCTCCCCCGTGACGACCCCATTGAAGTACGTCCAGTTCCCCGCTCCCACGGTGAGCTCTTCGGTCCCCGTCAGCGGATCCGGGATCACCGGCGGACCGGAGAAGACCGAGGGAAGGATTGCCAAGGTCAGGACCCCGGCGACGGCCACGACCAACAGGATCCGGAACCCCGTGTGCCACTGCAGGCGCCGCCTGGAGCGAGCGATCGGCGTCGTCGTTCCCGGAAGGGTGAGCGCCTTGCCGCACGTCGGACAGCTCTCCGCGGCCGGCGGGGTCGCATCCCCGCAGGTCGGGCAGGTCCCCCAGCTGGCAGGGTCGGCCGGCGTCGCAGAGGTAGCCATATCCGGCCGCGGGGAGGAGGGAGGGCGTTCAAGGCCCCTTCGTACCGACCGACGGTCGGACTACTTCGCGGGGCCCTTCAGGCGGCCAACGTTCACCATGACGTTCTTGCGCCGGGTATAGAACTCCAGCGCGCGCCGCCCTTGCTCGCTGCCGAGGCCGCTGCCCCGGAACCCGGCGAACGGCGTCTGGGGGAACGTGGTAGGCGGGTCGTTGATGACGACCATGCCGCTCTCGAGCCGGCGGGCGACCGCGTGGGCGGTCGCCAGGTCGCGCGTCCACACGCTGGCGAGGAGCCCATACTGGGTCTCATTCGCCATGGAGATCCCCTCCTCCACGGATCGGAACGACTGAACCGCGAGAACGGGTCCGAACACCTCCTCGCGAACGATGCGGTGCGTGGCGTTGACGCCGTCGACGATCGTCGGGGGCAGGAAATTCCCCTGGGAGAGCGGGCCATCGGTGTATCGCTGGCCTCCCGTCACGATCGACGCCCCGGCGTCCTTCGCTTCGGTCACGAATCCGAGCACGCTCTCTTGCTGTTCGGGGGAGACGAGCGGTCCCATCTCGGCGTCCGGGGAGCTCCCGGGTCCGACCTTGAGCTTCTGGGCGAGGGCGACGAGCCGTTCGAGGAGAGGCGCGCGGACCGATTCGTCCACGAGGAGGCGCGACCCGGCCCAGCACATCTGTCCGGCGTTGCCGAAGATCCCCCAGCCGATCCCCTTGGCGGCCCGGTCGAGGTCCGCATCGGCGAGCACGACGACCGGTCCCTTCCCTCCGAGCTCGAGGGTCGTGGGGATCATCCGGCGAGCGGCGATCTCCTGGATCCGGCGGCCGACGTCCCCGCTGCCGGTGAAGGCGACGGTGCGGCACCGGTCGTCGTCGACGAGCGCCTCCCCGACGGCAGACCCCGAACCGACGACGACGTTGAAGATGCCGTCCGGGATCCCGGCGCTCTTGGCCAGCTGGGCGAAGCGAAGCGACGACAGAGGGGTCAACGACGCCGGCTTCAGGATGACGGCGTTCCCGGCGGCGAGGGCGGGGGCGATCGAGCGAACGGCGAGGAGCAACGGATAGTTCCACGGGGCGATGTGGACGGTGACGCCGAGCGGCTCGACGCTCGTATAGTCGAACCGGCCCCCGGGCACGGGGATCGTCTCCCCTTCGATCTTGTCCGCCAGTCCCGCGTGGTACTCGAGGGTGCGGACGACGAATCCGATGTCGAACCGGGATTCTCGGATCGTCTTGCCCTGGTTCTGGGTCTCCAGCTGGGCGAACCCCTCGAGATCGGCCTCCACGAGGCCGGCGAGGCGGAACAACGCCTTCGTCCGACGCGCGCCGTCGTCGCTCGCCCAGTTCGACTCGCGGAACGCCTTGTCGGCGACCTCGAGCGCGTGGCGGGCGTCGTCCGCGCCGCCGACCGCGACAGTGGCGAACGGCTCACGGGTCGACGGATCCGGGACGGTCCGGGTCTCGTTCTTCGTACCGGGAACGTTGGCTCCGCCGATGAAGAGGGAGTAGGCAGGTCGGGTTGCTGCGGCCATCGGGGCGGTCAGCCGGACCTTCGGTTTAACCGTTCCCGGGAGCCGGTGGCCGGGGCGTTCCCACGGGGGCGCGGCTGGGCCGATGGGGCGGTTCTTCGACCTACGCCCGTGGCTCGAACCGCATCGCGTACGACCGGCCCTTCCAGGTCAGAGGCTGGCGGCGGAGACCCCGGTAGAGCGACGTAGCAATGAGCGCCGCGAAGAACCCGACCGCGAGCGGGTAGAGGAGGCCGTACTGGCCCCGGCATTGGATCGCGACCGCGAACGCAACGTGTTTCCCGAAGAGGGCGAACCAGAGGAAGGCGCCGACGGCGATCACGGGGAGGGAGCCAGAGAGAAGACCCAAGGGAAGAACGGCCAACGGCAGCCAAAAGAACGCGATGAGCCCGAGGAGTAGGCCGAACTGCCGGGGTGCCGAGAACTCGACCCCGTGGGCGGTCTTCAGGAGCCCCTCCCACATCTCCAGACGGTCCCGGTACATTCGTGTCACGATGAGATCCGGCGCCCAGGCGATCCGCAGCGTCATCCCCGCATCGCGATACTGGCGGGCGATCGCCACATCTTCGACGATCACGTCCTTCACGGAGGCGTGTCCCCCGATCTTCTCGTACGCGACGCGGGACGTGAGCCAGTACTGACCGTTGGCCAGGGCGGTCGTCGGGCGGGGACGGTTCATCTGTGGGGCTCGGAAGTGGGTGAGCACCATTTGCACGGAGAACGGCATCACGACCTCCTCCCAGAACGAGAGGGTCTCCACCCGCGGGGCGAGGGTGACGAGGTCCGCCTTCTCCCGGAGAGCGTAGGCGACCGTGACGCGGAGCGCTGTGGGATCGTGCCGGACATCGGCGTCCGTGAAGAGGATCCACTCCCCCGTGGCCGCCTCGGCGCCCGCCTGGCACGCCCAGCTCTTGCCGACCCACCCGGAAGGAAGGGGCGGCTCCTCGAGCACTCGCACGCGCGGACCCTTTGAGCGGGCGACCTCCCTGGTTCCATCCGTGGAGCCGCCGTCGACGACGATGATCTCGAAATTGGCGTAGTCCTGCGCGAGCAGGGAGTCCAAGCACCCGGGGAGGTCGATCGCCTCGTTCCGGGCGGCGATCACGATGGAGACCTTCGGCTGGGGGGCCAAGGGATCCGGGGAAGGGATCGGATCGAGCCGGGGCATCTTGTAGGCGAAGTAGAGGGCGGCGCCCTGGTACACCAACGCCATCGCCGAACCCACGAGGACGAGAATCACGACGTAGAGAGGGAGGCTCACGACGCCGGGCACGGCCCGGGGCATTTAAGCCCCGGCGCCCGTTCCACCTCCGAACTTCCGTGCCGACGGTACTCCACCCCCGAATCCGACCGGGGACGATGGAGGACCGGGAGTACCAGGCCGCCATTTCGGCCACGGCGATCCGGAGCAACACCCTCGTCGTCCTTCCGACCGGGCTCGGTAAGACAGCGATCGCCCTGCGAGTCATCGCCGAGATGCTGCTCCAGCATCCCCGCCAATCGATCCTGATCCTGGCGCCGACGCGACCGCTGGTCCTCCAACATGCCCGCAGCGTGACGCAGTACCTGCTCGCCCCTCCACCGATCGTCCTGACCGGCACCGTCGCTCCCGATGCGAGGACCGACCGCTGGGTCCCCCCGAAGATCGTCGTCGCCACACCCCAGGTCGTGGTCCACGATCTCGCGGCCGGTCGCCTCTCGATCGACTCGTTCTCCCTGATCGTCTTCGACGAGGCCCATCGGGCGGTGAAGGACTACCCGTACGTGACGATCGGGCAGGCGATCCAGGACCGGCCGATCCGGGTCTTGGCGATGACCGCCTCGCCGGGCTCCCGGATCGAACGGGTGCGCGAGGTGTGGCACCATCTCCACATGGAGAAGTTCGAGTTCCGGGCCGACACGGACCCTGACGTGCTCCCGTACTCCCACGCGATCCAAGTGGAGACGGTGCTCGTTCCGGTCCCGGTCGAGATGCGGCACCTGGGCATCCGGCTGCGATCGGTCGTCGCCCGCCACGAGCAGACGCTGCGACGGTTAGGGCATCTCGGGGCGAGCGATGCGTCCCGCGGAGAACTGTTGCGGATCGGCGAGATGTTGGACCAGCAGATCGCCCGAGCGAGGGTCCGGAAGGACGACTCGGTCGGGGCGCTCTGGCAGGCCCGAACGGCCCAGGCGATGGCGATGAAGGCGCTGCACGCCGTCGAGCTCGCCGAAACCCAGGGCGTTGAGGCTCTCCGCCAGTACCTCGAGCGGCAGGCCGTCGCGTCCGTCGGGAAAGGCGGCGCGCTCCGTGGATTCGCCGCCGACCCGGAGGTGGTGGAGGTCCGGCGACAGCTCGAGTCCTTGGACTTGGAGCATCCGAAGATCGCCACCGCGATCCGCATCGTCCAAGAGGAGTTGAAATCGCATCCGCAGGGCCGGGCGCTCGTGTTCGCGCAGTACCGCCAAACGGGCGAGGCCCTGGTGTCGGCGATGCGGGAGACGGCCCCGGAGATCCGGGTCGCCCGATTCTTCGGCCAAGCGTCCCATGACCGGGACCCTGGGCTGTCGCAGAAAGATCAGATCGCGATCTTGGACAAGTTCCGCAGCGGCGAACTGAACTGCCTCGTCGCCACCTCCGTAGCCGAAGAGGGTCTCGACATCCCGTCGACGGACCTGGTCGTCTTCTACGAGCCCGTCCCCGACGAGATCCGTACGATCCAACGCCGAGGACGCACCGGCCGGGCGCGCACGGGACGCGCCGTCGTGCTGATCGCCGCGGGCACCCGCGACGTCAGCATGAACCGGGCCTCGGCGTCCCGGGAACGGAAGATGAAGGATCTCTTGGAACTCGTGGAGGAGGAGAGCCGGACGGGCACCATGCCCGCGCCCCGGGTCCCCTCCGTTCAGCGGCAGATCGAAGATTACCCGTAGGCTCGATTCAGCGGCCGGTGCTGCCGAATCCGCCGGCGCGACCCTTGACCGGGCTCACGGGACCGGCGACGAACGACGCGCCGTTGTCAACGACGAGCCGGATCTGTCCGATCCGGTCCCCCGGTTGGATCCGGTACTCTCCGGCGAAGAGGTACGTCATCGGTACCTGGATCTCCCCCGAGTAGTCCCGGTCGATCGTTCCCGGCGCGTTCGCCATCATGACCCCCTGGCTGGAGAGGCCGCTCCGCGGGCGGACCTCGAGGAAAGTGCCCGCGGGAGGTCGCATCCGGAGCCCCGTCCGGACCCGGACGACCTCGCTCCGGGTCAGCACGGCCGGCGCGGCCGCCACCAGATCGAAGCACGCCGAGCCCGGGGTCGCGCGGGCGGGAAGCGGGATGCCCGGGAACTCCGGAAGTCTCTCCACACGGATCGTGCGCACCATTCGGGGCGCAGGACCGATGGGGAGGGATTAACTTTCTGCGGACCGCGACGCGAGGGACCCTTGGGCCCGGTCGCTCGCGGCCGCGCCCTCTTCCTCGGAGAGGAAGCGGGTCACCAGCCGGCCCTCGGCTCGTCGGAGCATCTTCCCGAGCGCCGGCGGGCTCTGTCCCGAGAGCTTGGAGAGTCGGGTCAACGTGATCCGGCGAGGCACGGCGTAGTAGCCGAGGGTCCAGGCGCGGGCGATCGCCACCGCTTGCTTGGGGGTCAAGGAGGCGACGGCGCGTGCGGCCGAATACGGATGCGCGGAGGAGCGGAGGATACGGAACGGGAGCTCCTCCCGCTCGAGCCGCTTGAGGGCGCGTCGGATCGGTCCGGGTTCGCCTCGGAAACTGGCCACGGTCCGGTCGGCGTCGATCCGGAACGGGGCGACGGGGGCGATGCCCCCGCCGGACGAGGTGATCAGCCGCTCGATGAACTCCGGATTTTTCTGACGCACCAGGACGATCCATTCGCGCGTCCGGGGTCGGCGCTCGACCACTTCGAGGCTCTGCAATCCGTACCGGTGCCGGATCTCACGGGAATCCCTTTCGAGCTCCCGGAGGCTCCGGAGGGCTCGGCGGCTCCGTACGCGCAGCAACTGGAGACGCCAGCCTTGCTCGAGTCGGAGCGTCTCCATGAGCTCGACTTCCTCGTACCGATCGAAAAATCGCGCCGGCACGATGCCGAGGGTGACGAGCACGTCCGTGGCGATCTCGATCGTGACGGCGCGCATCGGGGTCCCACCCTCCGAGGGAGGTTCGCATATGAACCTGCGCCCGACGACGGAGGCGAGAGCTTTGGCGGTCGCCGCCGCGAAATTCGCGTGGATGGAGGACGCTCCGGGTGCCGGAGCCTCGCTCCGACGACTCCGCCTTCGAGGACCGTAAATAGAGTGCACGACGTGGCGCGGCCGATGGTGTTCCGCTCCCTCGGCGAGTTCCTCGAACGGCTCGAGGCGGACGGCGATCTGATCCGGGTCCGGGAGCCGATCCATAGCGAACTCGAGATCGCGGAGTTGACCCAGCGATCGGTCCGCCAGGATGGTCCGGCCCTGAGGTTCGACTCCGTCCACGGTTCGTCGATCCCGGTCGTGACGAACCTGCTGGGATCTCCCCGACGCATCGCGCGGGGCCTCGGCGCGGAGCGGGTCGATGAAGTCGCTGCCAAGATCGGCGACCTCATCCGCCTTCGACCGCCGGCCGGTGTGGTCGCGGCACTGAAGGACCTCGGAGGAACGCTGGCGACGCTGCAGACCCTGCGGAGCCTCGCCCCGAAGCGGGTCACCCGGGCTCCGTGTCAATCGGTGGAGTGGGAGACGGTCGACCTCGGTAGGCTCCCGATCCTGAAGACATGGCCGCTCGACGCCGCTCGTACGGTCACCTTCCCGGTCGTGATCACGTCCGATCCCGAGACCGGGGACCAGCACACGGGGATCTACCGGCTCCAACAGCTCGGACCGGACACGCTCGCCTTCCACGCGCAGCGTCACCGCATCGGCTGGAACAATTACATGAAATGGTGCCGTCGCGGTGAACGGATGCCGGTCGTGGCCTCCATCGGTCTCGACCCGGCGACGATCTTCGCGGGGCTCTCCCCCGTGCCGGAAGGCGTATCGAACTTTGTGTTCGCCGGACTCCTTCGCGGCGAGCCGATCGATCTCGTGAAGGCGAAGAGCTGCGAGCTGGAGCTCCCCGCCGAGTCGGAGATCGTGCTCGAGGGGTACGTGGACCCCGTCGAACGCGCCTTCGAGGGACCGTTCGGAGACCACACGGGATACTATTCCGCGCCCGAGCCGTTCCCGGTCTTTCATGTGACCCGGGTGACCACCCGGGACAATCCCGTCTACCTCGGGACGGTCACGGGAAAGTTCCCCACGGAGGACGCGGTCCTCGGGAAGGCGGTGGAGAAGGTGTTCCTCCCGGTGATCCGCACGATCCTCCCGGAGGTCGTCGACATGAACCTCCCCT
This sequence comes from Thermoplasmata archaeon, assembly GCA_022750455.1. GTDB lineage: Archaea > Thermoplasmatota > Thermoplasmata > Lutacidiplasmatales > UBA184 > JAKIVR01. Next base: position 50,176 of record JAKIVR010000009.1, read on the forward strand.
TGGAAGGGCTGTTCATCAACGTCGCGATCGTGTCGATCCGCAAGCAGTACCCGTACCACGCGCGCAAGGTGATGCACGCGCTGTGGGGGCTCGGACAGATGATGTTCGCCCGGTACTTGATCGTCGTCGACGCCGAGGTGGACGTGCACGACCTCTCCGAGGTGCTGTATCGGGTCGGGCTCCAGGCGGACCCGGATCGGGACATGGAGCACGTCACGGGACCCGTGGACCAACTCTCCATCTCCAATCCGGTCCCGAACATCGGCGCGAAGATGGGGATTGATGCGACCAAGAAGTCGATGGAGGAGGGAGCGGGACGCCCGTGGCCCGAGGAGATCCGCTCGGACCCGGAGGTCATCCGGCGCATCGATGCCCTGCTCGCGAAGAGCCCGGAGCTCGCCCGCCTTCGGTCGGGACCCTCGTGACGGGAGAGCGGGGGCCGCTCGCCGAGTTCGGCAAGTACCTGGAGATCCAGAACCTCGGCCTCAACCTGCCGTTCGCGATCGCGTTCCTCCTGGTCGCGGCGCGCGGCGTTCCGCCATGGAACGTCACCTTGCTCGTCCTCATCGCGTTCATCGCCGCGCGCAATGCGGGGCACAGTTTCAATCGCTGGGCGGATCGAAACTTCGACGCGGCGAATCCGCGGACCCAGGACCGAGCCCTGGTGACCGGGCGCTACTCGGAGCGGTTCGCCCTCACGATCGCCTTCGGAAGTGCCGCGGTGATGCTGGTCGCGGCCGCGCTGTTGAACTGGCTCGCTCTCGCCCTGGCCCCCCTCGCTCTCGCCATCCTCTTCGGGTACAGCTACTCGAAGCGGTACTCGCTCCTGACCACGCCCTTCCTCGGTCTCGTGGAGGCGATCACACCGGCGGCGGCCTACGTCGCGGTCACGGCAAGCCTGCCGCTCGGGGCGGTGTTCGCGGTTCTCGCCCTCCTCGCGTGGGGCACGGCGTTCGAGACGATCCACAGTCTAGGAGATATGGCAACCGACGCACGATTGGGTCTGCATTCGGTGCCGCTCCGGCTGGGAACACGACGGAGCCTGGCGTTGATCATCGCATTGCACGCCGGAGCGTTGGGGTTGTTCGTCGTATTCGGGCGGCTCGCGTCCCTCGGCGCCCTGTTCGATGTCGGCATTGGGGCGATGGCCATCGCGGTCGCGGCCACCGACTGGCAACTCGTACGGGAGCCGGACCAGACCCATCGGGCGTTCGTTCGCCACTTCCTGTTGAGTGCCCTGTTCCTCGCGGGGGTGCTCCTTGCGCTGGCCTTCCCCCACTTCGCGTAGCCAGGGCTGGCTCCGAGGCAGTTGCCAGCGACGGGTCGTCGACCTAGACGACGATGACCACGAGGATGATCGCGAGAAGCACCACGGCCCCGGCGGTGATCTTCGTCCACATCAGAGTGTTCGCCGTGTTCTGTTCGATCCGCCGGAGAAGTTCGTTCGGATCGTTGGTTGGGGTGCTCGGAGACGAGAGAGACCACGGGAGTTGTCCGGACATGATGCCGTCAATCGGGGGACCCGTTAACGATTTCCGGGGGGAAGTTCGGGTTCTTAGGCCCCCTAGTTCCCCTCCTCGTCCTCCTCGTCATCGTCCTCGTCGTCCGGCGGGGGGCGCGCCGGCATCTCCGTGGGCCGGTACTCCCGCTTGATCTGCCCCCGTCGAATCAGATGGACCACATTGCACTGGTCCGCCACGTTCGGGTCGTGGGTGACGATGATCAACGTGATGCCAAAATCTCGGTTGATCTGATTCAGCAGGGAGACCACCACCCGGCGGTTCTTCTTGTCCAGATTCCCGGTCGGCTCATCAGCGAGGATGAGCGGGGGGCGGTTCGCCAAGGCCCTGGCGATCGCCACACGCTGTTGCTCGCCCCCGCTCAGACGCCCGGGGCGGTGGTCCGCCCGATCCGCCATCCCCACGGCCTGGAGAAGCTCCTCGGCGCGGTCCCGGCGCTCCGTGGGGCCCGCGTACAGGGCCTCCATCGGCAACTCCACATTCTCCCGAGCTGAGAGGGTGGGGAGGAGCTGGAACGTTTGGAAGACGAATCCGACGGTGCGTGCGCGATAGTCGGCCAACTGCCGCTCGGAGAGGGCGGTCAAGTTGCGCCCGTCGATGGTGACCTCACCGGAGTCGGGGGCATCTAGCCCCCCGAGGAGGTTCAAGAGGGTGCTCTTGCCGCTCCCGCTCTCGCCTCGGATCGCGACCCGGGAGCCTCGCGCCACGCGCAGCGAGAGCTTCTTCAGCGCTTGGACCGGGGGAGCCCCGGCGTGGGACGGGTACTCGCGGCTCACCGCATTCAGGACCACCAAGTTGTCCATCGCGGGCTCATTCATGGCGGAGGATCTCCGAAGGTCGCATCCTCAGGGCCCGGAGGATCGGGTAGGCTGCCCCCGCGACGCCGAAGCCGAGGGTCACTAGCAACCCGAGGAGAATAGTCCCGGGTGTCAACGAAAAGTTGATCGATCCCAGGAGGAACCGCCCCACGAATCCCCCCCCTCCGAACCGATTGCCGCCAAATCCCCCGGTCCCGGAGGCGAGGACATCTTGGGCGATGGTCGGTCCTAGCCAAACGCTCAGCCCGAGGGCGACAGGTAGCCCGATCAGGGAGATGAGGATCGACTCCGTGAGCAGCTGAGTCAGGATCCGCGGGTTGCTGAATCCGAACGCCTTCAGGAGACCGATCTCTCGCGTCCGCTGGGAGGTGACGAGGATCATCACGAGGATCATGATGGCGGCCCCGATCGCCAAGGCGGCATACTCCTCGAGCTGCGAGCTTTGCAAGATGGAGGCGACGGAGGAGGCGAACCCGTTGCCCGCACCCTGCCCGGGGATGGTCACGGAGTAGGAGCTCCCTAACGTACTCTGGAGGTTCGAGATCACAGCACTCTCGTTGGCCGTGGCGTTGACGGTCACGTAGAGCAAGTTCGGCCCAGTCACGTTGAGGGCGGTCTGCGCGGCCGGGTACGGCAAGATCACATTGTTGCCACCGAACCCACCGGTGCTGAAGATGCCCACCACGGTCACGGTGGTCCCGTTCACGCTGATTGGGCTGCCCACGGTCGCGCTGTGGTCCGTGGCGTACCCTTCGCCGATGATCGCCACTTCGTCATTCTCGTCCCCCGGGATCAGGGTCCGCCCGTCCGTGATCGTGAGCGAGGCGCCGCCTCCGAATCCGCCAAGCAACGACACGGGGGAGGTCGTATCGATCCCCTCAAAAAGGGTGAAGTTGCGGAAGCCACCGCCGCCTCCGCCTCCTCCCCCCGAACCTCCCGGGGTGAAGTCCGGAGAATCGAGGACGATCCGTTGGACGGTGGCGACCCCGGGCGTGCCTTGTACCGTCGGCACGATCTTTCCGGTGATATGAGTGCTGGCACCGAAGAATCCGGAGCTTCCGGCCTCCTGCACCGTTACCACGTCATGGACGGAGTTCCGCGCGTTGTTCACGTTCGTGCTGATACTCGATCCAATCTGGGAGAAGATCAGGAACGTCGCCAAGCTCACGCTGACGATCAGGATGAGCCCGATGGTTCGAACCCTAGAGCGGGCCGTGTTCCGGAGCACGCGTCGCAGGAACGACACTTGGCGCCAAACTGTGCGCCCGAAATAAACCTTCCATACGAACCAAGAGCGTACGGTTTCGTGGAGCAAGATACGGGGACGAAGGGGGATGAGGGTCGTGACCCAGGAGCGGGTCCAGGCCGTTCCGGGGATGCGGGACGGCCATCTCCCCTGCCAGCCGGTCATCGCAAGGGGTTTCCCTCCTCACCCGTACTCCCGTTGGAGGGTGGAACCGTGATCCGACGGGTGGATGCATTCGACGGCCTCGCTTGCCTCGGCACCGCCCAGATCGGCAATCTGCTCCTTGCACTCCCGGCGCTCGCGGAGAGTGCCCCGACCACCGGGGGAACGATGGGACCACGGTTAGTCCTCGAATCCGGGCCAACGGCCGACTCGGGGGATCTTCGACGGTCTGTGCAATTGCGGCAGGGTTCGACTATCGAGTCCTTCCAACTTCCAATCGCAGCTCCGGAGATCGCCGGGACGGCCGGGGAGACTCGTGACCTAGGAGGGGGCCGGTGGGTGGTCCGGGGACCGACCGGCCGGTCCGATCTCGCGAGGCTTGGGGCGGCGCGGCCATCCTTGATCGTCCTCGCCAATGCCCGCGCGCTCTGGCGGGACGGGGAACCGTTCGTCCGGGCGATCGCAGATCTCCGGGAAGCTGTCGGCGCCGGCCCGGTGCTATGGGCTCCCCGGGTCGCGCTCCCGAACCGGATTGCGTGGCTGACGTACGTTTCGGTGGACCTCCTGGACACCACGGAGGGACTGTGGCAGTCGGCTGAGGGCGTCTCCATGGACGCCACCTTCGGCCGGCACGAGCCGACCTCTCCGGCCACTTCGGAGATCGGCAGCGAGTATCGGGCCGAGATGGAACGCGTGCGCCACGCGATCATCGCGGGCCGGCTGCGAGACCTCGTCGAGATGCGACAAGGGACCGAGCCGGCGCTGGCGGAGATGCTCCGATACACAGACCAACACCTCGGGACCCTGCTGGAAGAGCGAACGCCGGTCGTCGAAAATCGACCCCAGCGCTACGTGTACAAGGAGGCAGGTCGTCGACCGGAGATCCGACGTTTCCAAGAGCGGCTCCAGCTCCGCTACGCTCCGCCGCCCTCGAAGTCGGTCCTCCTCCTCATCCCGTGCTCAAGGACCAAGCCGTACCGGCAGTCGCCGTCCCATCGAAGATTCTCCCGGGCGTGGGCGGACCATCCCTGCCGCGCCCGATTGCACACAGTCTCCGTCACCTCGCCCCTCGGGGTCGTGCCCCGGGAGCTCGAAGACGTGTACCCCGCGCCCGACTACGACATTCCGGTGACGGGGGAGTGGGATCCCTCGGAGAGGGAGCCGATCGTGCGCGGTGTCGAGAGGTTGCTCGCCAGCGGTGCGTACCGCCACATCCTCGTGCATTTGGATCCCGAGGAGTATTCGTGGCTCGAGGCGCCCTTGCGGGCCGCGGCTGGGACCCGAGATGTCGTGTGGTCCGGGACCGATGACCGCTCCACCTCGCCCGAATCGATCCGGGTTCTCACCGAGGCCGTCTCGGCCGCTTTGGAGGATTCCCCGGGGCTCCCCGGAGGACCACTCGCTAGTGTGCGCGATGAGTTGGAGAGCCTCGCCCGCTTCCAGTTCGGAGCCGAGGCGGCCACCCTCCTCTTCCGCCCTCCCGTTCGACTGATGGGACGCCCTTGGTTCCAGCGAGTGATCGATCCCCAGCACCGAGACCTCCTCACCTGGAGGGAGGAGCGGGGTCTGTTCCACCTGACGATGGCCGGGGCGGAGCGCCTCGGACCATCGGAGCTGGGAGTGGTGACGGTCGAGCCGGGGTTCGAGCTGACGGGCGATGTGTTCACTCCCGGGGTCGTCCGCGCCGATCCGGGGATCCGCACCGGAGACGCGGTCCGGGTCGCCCGCGAAGGGAGACTCTTGGCCGTCGGGGAGGCAACCCTGCCCGGACGCTTGATGAGGGACCTCCCCCATGGCCTCGCCGTGCGGGTCCGGCACCGCCGCGCAGAGGAGCGAAGCGAGAAGGAGCCCCCGACTCTCGAGCGTGTTGAATCCGAGGAGCCCTACGGGCCGGTCGTCTAGCGGTTAGGACGCCGCGCTTACAACGCGGAGATCGGCGGTTCAAATCCGCCCCGGCCCAGGACAGATTTGAACCGCGCCGCATTTCGAATCCCCGGTAGCCGCTGACTTGGGGGTTGCATTGGCAAAGCGACGAGAGTGTGTGAAAAGTCCTCTGGATCGCCCGGTGTTTTGTCAGTCAAATCGATCGTCCGCTTCAGTACTAACGTCAGGCCTATCTAGCAGTACACTCTATTAGAGCCATATGCCGCGAGTGGTCAAGCTCGAACTGAAC
>JAKIVR010000090.1 GCA_022750455.1 Thermoplasmata archaeon
CGATCCCGCGGCTGGCTCCCAGTACGAGGACAATCTTGCCGGAGAATTCGGCGGGGTTTCGCCCTTGGGGTTTGGGGGGTGCGGCTTTCATCATTATTTAGACAGATTGTAAGACTAAATAAGTATGGCGCGGCTTCAAACGTACCCGGATGGTAGCCGGGGTTCCGATGTCCCCCAGACCCTACGAAATGGGCAGCCGCCGCAAGTCAACCGATGCGACCCGGGCCAAGATCCTGGAAGCGGCCCGGTCCATCATCGGCGGGAAGGGCGACCTACACGGGTTCTCGATCGACGCGATCGCGAAGAGGGCGGGAGTGGCCCGCATGACGGTCTACTACCAGTTCCACTCGCGCGAGGAGCTCATGGAGGCTCTTGCGGACTATCTGGCACAGAGAGGCGGAATCCAGCGGATTCGCGAGGTCTTCCTCGAGCCCGATGCGGAGAAGGCGCTGCGGCTCCTTGTCGAGGTGTTCACCGGATTCTGGTCCACGGACCGACTCACCCTCCGACGTCTCAGAGCATTGGGGGTCGTGTCGCCCAGTCAAGACAAGGGCCCACGGGACCGTGACGCGTGGCGCCGAGAGGCCGTGGAGAATGTGCTCGCGAAGTTCGGGAAGAAGATCGGATCGGGGAAGAGCGGGGGCCCGGGGGGTGTCGCCGCGATTCTCACGACCCTTACAAGTTTCGAGAGCTTCGATAGCTTATGCAACAGCGGGAAGTCCCCTGAGGAGGTGGCCAAGCTCATCGGCGATCTCGCGGTCCTCGTTGTAGGGGCGAAATAGATCGCGGCGCCGGTCGAGAAGCGCCCGTGCCGCCGCAGAACCATTCAAATAGCTCCCCTCGCAAGTGGCTGCACCGAGCCCAGTAATATCCGGGCTCAGGAAGGAAGGACGTGGCGACCGCACTTACGACAACCCCGGGGGTGCGCGTGGAGGAGGGAGTGGGTCGGATCCCCGGATTTGTGAACATCTACACCTTCCTCGAGGGCGAGAGGATCGTGTTGATCGATACCGGATTCTCTCCGAAAGCCAAGTCGGTGGTCAAGGCGTTCCAAGCATCCAAAGTGCCCTTGACGCGACTCGGCCGCGTCCTGCTGACGCACCATCACGTCGACCATATGGGTGGGGCGGCTCAACTCCTTCAGAGCACGGGGGCTCCGATCTCGTGTCACGCCGAGGATGCTCCGTTCGTCGACGGCCGGGTCAAAGCTCCCATGCCCCGGATCATGCGTCTGTTCATGAAGGTCCACCCGGCCGCCGTTGCCTCCATGTTGAGCGATGGAGATCTTGTCGGACCCCTGCAAGTGATCCATACACCGGGTCACACCCCAGGGGAGGTCGTGTTCTATCACCCTGGGCGAAAGATTCTGTTCGCGGGGGACTCGCTGCGCGAGCAAAAGGGGAAGTTGATTCTCCCGGCAGCCCGATTCGCCTCAAACATAGCCCAGGCGGTTTCGTCGCTCCAACGCCTCCAACGCTTGGACGTGGCGCTCATGCTACCCGGGCATGGCGAACCGATCGGGACCGACTTCTCCGGCTTGCTCGATGACCTGGTCCGACGCGCGCCTGACGAGTACCTGCGCGGGTAGGTCCACGATTTCAGTAGAAGGCGCAGCCGCCCCGGCACGGTTTGTACGCTTTCGAATGGGCCACGTGATTTGAACTCACAACCGCCCGGATATCGGCCGGAACGCCAGTGAAGTGCTGTTCAGGGTGAGGTTCGGGACACCCAGGGTTTGAGGCTCCATCAAGGCTTCCCAGACGCCAACCAGTTACGGCCCGACAGCTGCCCTGACTACTGATGGGCAATCTCGTGGTTTTCCGGACGGTTCCCCGGATGCCCACTTGGGTTGCGATCAACGACTTCGAGGAACGCTTGCTCACGAGGACAAGTCTCGGGCCAGAGCTGGGGCCAGTCGCCGCCGCCAATAATCAGCATCTGTTCGTTGTTCACGTTTGGTCCGTCGGGCAACCTCCGACGACGACAGGGACCGGGAGGTCCGGGCGAGTCGGAGCCCGTGGAACTCGAGATGGGAGGTGCGTGGTCCATCAGGAACGACGCGATACCAGTACTGGGAATGCCGAAAGGGCCCGTCAAGATGAGTATTGGTCCAGGCTAACTCAGAAGGATCGAGCCGAACCAGCCGGCGGATTTTACGTCGGCGCCCTCCCGGGTACGTGGTGTCGGTGAGCACGTAAGCATCGGCCGCAAGGCGCTGGACAGTTCTTTTTCCCCGTTCCAGGAAGAACGAACTATCGCTCGCCCGGAAGTCGGTGCACCAACCGTACGACTCCTTCGCGGGTGCACGGAAAGGCTGACGGAATCGAAAGCTCAGGGAGACGACAGGCATGATACAACGTCCTCGACTTACGGCAGATCTGACGTGGAGCATACAGCGTTTGGAATAAGAGGTCTTACGCCGCTGAGGTTTTGCCCGTGAACTAGTTTCCGTGTAGGACCTATTCTGCAGGGCTCCCGGTTTCGTGCCCGGGGGGCGTTTATCGGCAGAGCCCGAGTTGAGGAAAGACTTATGCGCCCAATTGATGTATACACATCAATGAGCCCAGCTTCGGTCCCCCTCCCATGTGCATGTACGAGCGTCCGACGAGTGGCCCGGGTCTTGGGGCGCGCCTATGACTCTGCCCTTTCCGGTTCGGGGCTCAACGCCACGCAGCTGGCCGTCCTGCGAGCCGTCCTCCGCCATCCACGAGAGCCCCTCTCTCGCGTTGCAGACGACCTCGCGATGGATCGAACTTCGTTGTATCGGGCCCTCTGGCTCTTGCGAAAGAGCAAATGGGTTACGATCGACCACGGAGGCGACGAGAGGTCACGCAGCGCGTCGGTCACGGTAGAAGGACGTCGGGTCTTGGCAAGAGCGGAGCCAGGTTGGACGGTTGCGCAGGCCGCGGTCGTGGAGCGCTTTGGGACGGCGAAGTGGAAGTCGTTGGTCGCGGAGCTGCAGCGTCTAGCGGATTGCGCAGCGACAATTCCCCTCGATTCTTCCCCCATCGGTGCGAGACGGTGACCTCAGGCGGACTCGTCACAGAAACTCGAATCGGTTTCGACCGGGAGGCTCTCGGAGCATCATGATCCGGACGATGGGGGATCCGCCATGAACACGGGAGGTCGCCCGGATGTATCGTGGGTAGGAAGACTTTCGGGACTCACACCGGCCTTGGCAAGCAGTGCTGTTACCGAGGCCGGGCGGGAGGCGGCTCTCTTCGCGCACCTCACCCCAGCGGAAGAATCCGAAGTCCGCTCATCGCACGCCCCGACAGAGGCGGCGTTTGAAATTTATGCTCTGACCAGGCTGATACGGCCGCGTCATGCCGTTGAGGTCGGTGTCTCCTCTGGGACATCAAGCGCGTTTATCTTGCAGGCCCTGGAGCGCAATCGTGCGGGAACACTGCATACTGTGGATGTCGCCGACTTGAGTCCAACCTCGGCCGCCGTGGATTACATGCCGCAACCTCCGGGGAAAGCTTTCCGAGGGCGCAATGCAGGGTGGGCTGTCCCCTTCGCGCTAAAGAAGAGGTGGGACCTTCGGATCGGCGACAAGGCGGAGATTCTCCCGCTCCTCGCGGAAGAGTTGCCTCATATCGACCTGTTCCTCTATCATGTGCCACACTCCGACCCCGGGGCTCTCCGTGACTTCCAGTCCATCGATCGGCGATTGGCGCGGGGGGCAGTCGTGATCGCGGACCACGGCAGATCTCGGAGATGTTGCCCGAGCCTAGCCCGGTGGGCCAAAAATCGAAGGGAGACACCCTTCGGTCGGAGCGACCTGGGGCCGTACGGATTCCGGTGTGCGTGAGACGAAAGTCAGGTCGGGACCGCCGCCGAGGTCCGGAGGAGCGCCTTGCGGGACGTCAGGGCGCGTCCGTCTCCGCAACGGGTCCGGTCCCCGCGGGTGCGGGCGTGGGCCGACCGGACGTGCCGGAGCCGGTTAAGTGGAGGCGCAAAGATGTCCTTCCATTTGGTGACGTCAGACCTCGTCACGGGACACGCTCGACCGACGCCGCGTTCCCCTCAAATTGAAGGATCGGGGTCGGCGGTCAAGAGACCGGCTGCGAAGGCGACACGACAGTTCAGACGCGGGATGCACGCCGGGGAGACTGCCCAGGAACGCGAGGAACTCGCGAGCGCCCTCGCCAAAATCGTTCGGAGCTTCGAACGCTCAGCCCGGAGCGGCACCACTGATGAGTGGGGCGGGTGACCGTCTCGCCGTTCGTGCCGCCGCGCTCACTGAGGTCAGCAGTCTCACTCGCCGCGATTGCCGGCAGGCACGGGAGTGAGTCTCACCGGAATGCACCTTCGTACCCCGATGGAACGAGGTCGTACCCCATCCTCTGCAGGAACGTCGTCTCGTCCATGAGGTTGTAGTCGCGTTCGAGGCGGGCGACAACCTCCCCATCGAGTAATCTGGCCCACGCCTCGAGCGAGGCGGTGCGGGCAGTTGGGTCGAAGGCGCGTACGTGCCCCTCGAGGAGGATGGCGATCCCGCATTCGACCCAGCGTCGGGAGTCCAGCGCCCCCGTGCGCGTGGGGAGTCCCATTCTCCCGGTCCTTGCGTGCAGCGACCAGTTCATGGTCTCCAGCAACGCGAGATAGAGGATCCCGGAATGTAACCGGCCTGGGAAGCCCTGCCACCGCTCATCCACCGCGAACGTGGACCTCGCCCCTTCCGGGGTCTTCTCGAATTCTAGGCGGAGACCCGCAGGGTTCGCGGGCCCGCAACCGACGCACGCGTTCGCCAAGTCGTTCTCCAGGGCCATACGCCTGGGAAGCGACCTCCCGCAATGAGCGTGATGGCGCCGAGAACCCGATGGAGCCGTCCGGGCCAACGCGCTCGTTGCGGTAAACGATCATCGTCCGCGCGCGTCTCACATCAAGCAAGAGGGGGCTAGGCCGATGATCCCGTCATTTCAGCGGCTCGCCTCCACGACACGATCGAGACCTGGCATCGGACATCACTCGGATCGCTCGGCCGGAGCCCTGCGGGCGCAGATCGCGTCGATGCGCGTGACGAGCGGTTCGAGCGACTCCAGAACCGTCACAGCACTGGGTCGACAAGTGGGCCAGGTGAGACTTGAACTCACGCCCGCCGTGTTATCAGCAAGACTGTTAGGAAAATAGCCGTGGGAACGACCTCCCGATAGTGGGGTATTACGGATAGACGCGAAATGATCCTCACGTCAGAGATTGCCCGGGAACGACCTGCGATCCTGGCAGCATCTCTCCTGGCGGCCCGCTAGCGGCACGACTGAACATATGCCGTTCGCATCTGGCATTCATGTATGTATTGTCCACGTATTCGCAGTCAGCGTGGACGTACGTCCCGAGGTTCGGACAGAGCTGCTATCTCTTGGACTGCAATCAATAGGAACGGAGAGCGATGAGCATCGAGATTCGTCCGGGTTTGAGGTCGGACCTCGATGGAATTCTCGAAGTCTACAATCATTACGTCCTCCACTCGCCGGCCACGTTTGACATAACGCCACTCCGTAGGGTCGACAGACTACCTTGGCTTCTCGAGCATGCGGAGGGAGGGCGACATCGTATGTTCGTTGCCGTGGACGAGCGCGGCCAAGTCGCAGGCTGGGCGACGACGAGTCGATTCCGTGAGCGACCCGCCTACGCTACTACGGTCGAGAGTTCGGTGTACCTAAGGCCCGAGTCTACTGGAGCTGGGCTCGGATCGCGTCTCTATCAGGCGCTGTTCGATTCAATCCGTTCCGAGGATATCGA
>JAKIVR010000091.1 GCA_022750455.1 Thermoplasmata archaeon
GGAGACCCTCGACTTCTTCGGCTCCTCCTCGTCCACGAACAATGAGATGTTCCTGCGGTGGGGGTTGAAACGGCGTTCCAACCGGGAGATGCGCCAAGACTACGTCAATCAGGTCCGAGAGTACCTGCTGAAGACCGGATTCCAGATGCCGCCGATTCCCGAAAAGTACCGACCGGAGGGACTCACATGAGCAGCGCGTCGCAAGGGGCCACCGCGAGCGCGGGGAGTTCGAAGGACTATTTCGACGAGATCGAGGCGAGGCACATGCGTCCGTTGTGGCAAGTGATCGACGACCTGATGCCGCTCCATCCGAAACCGATGGAGACCGCGTACCAGTGGAAATGGAAGGAGATCCGCCCATTGGTGTACAAGGCGGCCGAGATGGTGAGCATCGAGAACGCGGTGCGCCGCGTCCTGATGCTCCTGAACCCGAGCCTGCCGAAGGAGAGGGCCGCCAGTACCCAGACCCTCTACGCGGGGATCCAGATCCTCCTCCCCGGGGAAGTAGCCCCGGCCCACCGTCACACCCCGAACGCTCTCCGGTTCGTGATGGAAGGGAAGGGGGCCTTCACCACGGTCAGTGGCGAGAAGACGATCCTCGGCCCGGGGGATGTCGTCACGACCCCGACGTGGACGTGGCATGACCATGGGAACGAATCGGAGGGACCGGTCGTGTGGCTCGATGCGCTGGATATTCCCCTTGTCAATGCACTGTCGGGAATGTTCTACGAGGATTATCCGCAGAAGCACCAGCCGGTCAGCGACATCACGAACAGCTCCCAGAGAACGTATGGACGGGGCCTCCGACCGGTCGGGGACCACCGGTCGTTGACGTACTCTCCCATTCTCAACTATCCGTACTCCGCTTCGGAGGACGCGCTGAACGGGTTGCCGGCCAGCTCCCATCACCCGTGCGACGGTCGGATCCTGGAGTACGTCAATCCCCTGACCGGCGGGCCGATCCTTCCCACCATGGATGCGTACTTGCAGCGGATCGACCCCGGCCCCGAGCTCCTTCCGCACCGCCACAGTTCGAGCGCGATCTACATGGGCGTGAAAGGGAAGGGCACCCTGACGGTCGATGGGCAGCTCTTCTCCTGGGAGCCGTACGACGTCATCGTCGTCCCGGCGTGGGCGAAGCACTCCCACCGGGCGATCGGGAACGAACCGGCCGTCCTGTTCTCGTACTCGAATGCGCCCACGATGAAGGCACTCGCCCTCTACCGGGAAGAAGGCCCCGGGACCGCGTAAGGTCCCGATCATGGCCGAGTGGTACGAGGCGGGGACGCCCTGGTTTCCCACCAAGTGGGGGGCGGACGACCAGCTCGGCACCGCGGCCACGCTCACCGATGCCAAGGTGTTGTCGGCGATCGCCTTGGTCCGTACGGGCCGGGTCCTCCCGCTTGGTCACCCGATCTATCTGGGGATGCCCGGGCGGCAGGCGACGCACGGCCCCTTCCACTACCTCACCTCGCAGCGGGTGTACGACCACCGCCCCCCCCTTCGGACCGTGACCAAGAACAAGTTCGGCGCCGCGTTGTGCCGGGTCGAGATGACCGACCATCTGGGGACCCACTTGGACGCTCTCAACCACATTTCGTACGACAACAAGTTCTACAATGGGGTGGACGCGTTCGAGAACACCCTCCCCTCCGGCTCGCAACGGCTCGGGATCGATACCGGCCCTTCGATCGTGACTCGAGGGGTATTGGTCGATGCCACCCGCGACGGGGCCATGATGGAGAAGGGAACTCCCATCACGGTCGAGGCGACCGAGCGGTTCCTGGCCGATCGCCATCTTCAGATCGGACCGGGAGACGCCGTCCTCTTTCACACCGGGGTCTCCCGGCTCTGGCACCAAACGGAGCGGTACAACGAGTACTACGAGGCCTCGCCCGGGATCGGCTACGAGCTCGCCCAATGGTTGGGCGAGAAGGACGTCTCGGTTACGGGAGCCGACACTCCGTCCACCGAGGTCTCCCCGACGGAGCGGGAGGGAGTTCGGCTTCCGGTCCATCAGTATCTGATCACCAAGTGCGGGATCCGCCTCTTGGACAATTTGAAGCTGGACGAGTTGGTCGCCACCGGTGTGTTCGAATTCCTGTTCGTCTGCGCGCCCCTTCGCATCAAAGGGGCCACGGCATCTCCGGTGACGCCGCTCGCGGTATTCTAGGGCCGCCGTTCGACCGCGATGCCGTGACGCAGGGTCCCGATGGGAGCCACCTCGATCTCCACCCGGTCCCCGTCTCGCAAGTATCGCTGACCTTGATGCGCCGCGACCCCCGCCGGAGTCCCCGTCGTCACCACATCGCCCGGTCCGAGCGTGTTGACCTCGCTGAGGTAGGCGACGAGCTGGAAGATGTTGAAGATCATGTCCTTCGTGGACCCATCCTGTCGAACCTCCCCGTTGACCCTCGTGCGGATCGTCGTTTCGAATTCGGGCAACCGCTCCTTCGGTAGGATCCAAGGCCCGATCGGCAGGGAGCCGTCGAACGCCTTCCCCATCACCCAGTTCTTTCCGTAACGAGGTTGTTCGCGGAACTGGTAGTCGCGGAGAGTGAGGTCGTTCGTGATGGTGTAGCCCAAGATCGCCTCCCGGGCTTGCTCGGGCGTCCAGTGCTTTCCCTGACGTCCGATCACGATCCCGATCTCCCCTTCAAAGTCGACCTTCTCCGCCTGGTACGGCGTGGTCACGATGCTGTCGTGCGGCACGGCCGAGGACGCGAACTTCAGGAAGAAGTACGGCTCGGTCGGCTCCTGCATCCCCGATTCGGCTCGGTGCTCTCGAAAGTTCACGGCGGGACAGAACACTCGGGCCACGGGGAGAGGGGTCAGGAACGACTCCGGGGCTCCCATTTCCGACAGAGCCACGGTCTCGCGGCCCTCCCAGAGCTTCTGCCCAGATTTGGGATCGTGGAGCGGGAACATTTGCGCGTTCTCCGGAGCGAAGTAGTTCGTGCCGTCCGACAACAACCACGTCGCCGGACCTCCGGCGGGAACGCCTCGGAGGACGTACCGGACGTCCCGGGGCGTCGTGCGCCCCCCGCTCACGTGAGCCTCTGGCGCATCTCGAGCGGGATCGGCTGGGCCTGGAACGTGCCGCCGTCCACCCCGATCCAAGCTCGGATCTCCCAGCCGGAACTGACCTCAGTCCCCCCGCAGCGGACGGAGTGAGTTACTTTCAAGGAGCGCTCCGACAGCTCCGCGATTTGAGAATGGATCTCCATCTCATCGTCGTAATGCAGCGCGGTTCGAAAGTTGGCCTGCACGGATACGACGGGCAGCACCACGGACCACCTCGCCTGGAGCTCCTTCAACGGGAGCCCGAGCGCTCGGAACAGTTCGTGCGTCGCCTGATCGAACCATCGTAGATAGTTCGGATAGAATACGAGGCCTCCCGCATCGGTCTCGCCGAACGCTACCCGATGATGCAGCACGGCGGACCGGGCCTCGTGGGGGGTTGTCCCTTCGGGAGTCATGCGTCGGGCGAGGTTCGTGGCGTATATGGGAGGTGCTAGGAATGGGCCCAACCCATCCCGTCCGGGGGACGTACCACCAGCCGTTGGCCCCAGGAGCCATCGGATTCCGCGGAAGAGCTGCCGGGCGTCTTCTTCGGGAGGCATCGTGACCCTTTACCGCACAGAACCACCGGCCCGATGTCCCCAGCCGTGTGACTGACCGCGGCGTCGTTCGCTCATCATACTCGACCGTTCCTTGGGTAGTTTGGCCGAAGGGCCGGAGAAGAGACCATGGGAAATGATGGAGACGACGGAGAGTGTGGACCGCGGCATGGCATGTTCGTCTGGACGGCGTACCGGGCCTGGAACGAACTGCTGCAAGAGAAGCTGAAGAAGAAGTTCGAGGCCCAGGAAGGCCCGTGGATGGACAAGCTCGCCGGGGAGCTGGTGCAGCTCGTGGACGCCCGGTGGGAAGGCGGCCGCAAGGGCGACCAACTTGAGCACGAGGTGCTGCAGCGCATCGACAAGCTGCTGCAGGAGTGATCGGGCGCGTGACGTTGGCACCGATACGGCCTGGCCCGCCGGGAATCCCGGCGCCGAGCCCGAGCCCCTCGCCCGGCGGCCCGATCCTGCCGGGGTTCACGACCACCACGTGGTAACCCTCGCGCCGCAAACCCCTTTAAAAGGCCCTTTCGGTGGTATCCTCGATGGTCGTGGAAGATCGCGAGGTGCTTCCCGGGGGGGCCGACCCCCGATTGGACGATCGAGTCTTGGAGTTGCTCGCCGGCCATCGCGGAGAGTACGCGTTCAGTGGACTTCGACGGTCGCTAGGCGCCCATCCGGAATCGCTGACCCGGGCTCTCCGCCGCCTGCAGCGGCGGGGCGAGATCGAACGTCGGCCGTCCGGCTACCGGATCCGACCCGAGGGACTTCGCGATCTGATCCCCGAAGGAATCGGCTCGAGAACCTCCCCCCCAGTCCGGACGGTCGCGGAAGTGCGCTTGTTCCCGCCGCCGGAGGAGCCGGAGGTCTTGGGACGCCTGGCCGGTCACTGGTTCGGGACGTTGCGGTGGGTCGGGATCTATGAACGCCCGGAAGGTTCTCAACTCGTCTGGAGCCGTGCCGATGGTCCGGGACACATTCTGCTTACGTACCGCCGGGGACAGCTGGGGGTACATGTGGAAGGCGAACTCGAGGGCCACGAGATCCCCGAGCTGCACGCCGCCGCCCAAGAGCTGGTCCGCCACGCCCTCGAACGCCTCCGTCCGGGAGCTCCGTTCTCGCCCACTCCACCCGGGACCGCGGCGAACTGATCGACCGTGCCATTCCCGATCTAGAAATCGCCCAGGTGCCGCTGCGCGTGCCCCGAGGCTTTGGGGGGCGGATTCGCCTCTTCGATCGCGGCGGCGGCGGGCGCGGACGCCGAACGGTTCGGCTCCAGGGTCAGGCTCCGCTCCACTTCCGTGACGACCTCCGGTGAGCCGGGCTCTCGGCCCATCAGGTACCCCACTTGCTCGGGGGTCAGACCCCAGGTGAGGATGCAACGGGACCTCAGTCGTGCCACCGCCGGCGCTTGGAATCCGGCGCGGGCTGGGTCGAAGATCCGTTCGAGCATCGGGAGCACCGTGTCGACCGATTTCCGACGGGACATGTGCGCCGAGGATCCCACCCGTCCGGCGATCTCGGTCCGGAGTCCGCGGGAGATCTTGCTTCGGCCCATCGCCATGAGGAACTCGGGGAATCGAATATTCACCCGAGATCCGGACGTGCGGTCGATGGCGATGGAGACGCCTCCGGTCGCCAGCTCGGACGCGTAACTCCACAGGCCGAAGTTCCGGGTGCGGCGCGCCCGGCTCAACAGCTCGGACGCTCCGGCGAGACGGACGAAACCCTCCCAGAGATGCTGAGGATCCTCGGCGGCCCGCGGCAGATTCTCCTCGATCC
>JAKIVR010000092.1 GCA_022750455.1 Thermoplasmata archaeon
CGAACGCCGTCTTCGTCTTCCAGTTGGGATCCGCCCTAACGACGACCTCCGGCTCGAAGGTCATCCTGACGAACGGGGCGCAATCGGGGAACGTCTTCTGGCAAGTGGGAAGTTCGGCGACCCTAGGCACGACGTCGGTCATGCAAGGCACGATCCTCGCCGCCGATTCGATCTCCCTGCTGACTGGATCCGTCCTGAATGGGCGGGCGATGGCGGAGTCCGGTGAGGTCTCGTTGGAGGGCAGTACCATCACCGTACCGACGACCTCCTCGTCGATCACCACATACGCCGTGACGTTCACCGAGAGTGGGCTGCCGGCCGGAACCAGCTGGTCCGTCACCTTCGGAGGTGTCTCCGCGGGCGCCATGTCCACGACCATCGACTTCAGCGTCGAGAGTGGGACGTTCCCGTTCACCGTCACCGTGCAAGGGTATGCGGCGACCCCTCCGACCGGGAACCTCGTCGTGAACGGAGCGGCGACCGGTCAGGCGATCGTGTGCACGGCCGTCAGTTCCACGAGCTATGCAGTGACCTTCACGGAGGCCGGCTTGACCGTCGGCTCGAACTGGTCGGTGACCTTGAACGGAGCCGCGTTGAACTCCATCACCGCCACGATCCAGTTCACGCTCGAAGGCGGAACCTATGCGTACACCGTCGGGGGCGTCTCCAACTTCACCGCCGACCCCGTCTCAGGTAGTGTGGAGGTGAACGGAGGCCCGGCCGCGGTCCAGATCGCATTCAGCGCCGGCGCACCCTCGACCATCGGCGTGGCGTTTACCGAATCCGGGCTCGCGCCCGGCATGAACTGGTCCGTCACCTTCGGGGGAGTCCCGAGCAGCTCGACCACCACGACCATCAACTTCCTGGTCGGGGCCGGGTCGTTCCAGTTCTCCGCCGCAGCGATCGGGTACTCGGCGAGTCCCGCCACCGGCACCGTGCCCGTGAGCAGTTCGCCGGCCCACCAAGCGATCGTCTTTACGGCCGTCGGTCCGGGGCCCGAGACGTTCTCGGTGACATTCACCGAGTCCGGGTTGGCCGCCGGCACGACCTGGTCTGTCACCCTGAACCAGGTCCAGGAGAACTCCTCCACGGCCACCGTGGTGTTCGTCCAAGTGAACGGGACGATCGCCTATACGGTCGGAACCTCCACGGGGTACTCGGAGAGCCCGGCCTCGGGAAACGTGAGCGTCCGTGGCGCAGCTTCGGATCAGGCGGTCGTCTTTGCCTCGATGACCCCCGGGAGTGGCGCAGCGTCCTCCACCAGCTTCCCCTGGTGGGGTTGGGCCATCCTCGCCCTCGCCGCGGTCGGAGCGGTGGCCGGGATCAGTATCGCGGTCGCCCGCAGGAACCGGGTCTAATGTCGCCTCCGCGCGTGCGGGGACGACGCGCGGGTAATTCGTCCCGTGCCCACGGCCCCCGTCGAGCAGGCCCCGGGAGTCCGGGCGCGTGAGCAGCGTCGTCCGCGTCCCCCCGGAGTTGGACGCCTTCCTCCGACTGCCACCCCCCCAATCTCTGATCATTCGCGGCCCGCCCGGATCGGGGAAGACGATGCTATCACTCTCCTTGATGGAGTCGTTCGTCGGCCGACGGATCTACGTGAGCCTGCGCAGCAGCCGCCAGTCGCTCCTCGATCAGATCCCCTGGCTCGGTTCCATCCCCCCGGGGGAGTTCGAGCTCATCAACACGGGACCCGCGGTCGATCACATCCAAGCGCACGCTTCCGTCGCCCACGACTCCGGCGCCGTTCTTCCCGACAGGGACCGGGACCCGGAGCTGGAGGATCTCCTCTGGCTTCCCGAAGCCGTGCAATCGGCGTGGCGGCTCTCGAATCCCGCGCAGCCGACGTTGATCATCTTCGATTCGTGGGATGCCATCATCGACGAGTACTTCGAGCGGGGCCTCCGCCCCGGCGAGACTCTTCCGTCCCGGGACGAGATCGAGCGCCGACTGTTGGCGCGCATGATCCGGGCGAAGATCACCTTGGTCCTGGTGCTGGAACGGGACTCTCCCTCGGCCCTCGATTACCAGGTGAATGGAATCATAGAGACTTCGCGAAAGCTCGAGGAGGGGCGTCTCGAGCGATGGGTCAGCTTGCCCAAACTGCGGGGCGTCCCGATCGAAACGGACACGTACCCGTTCTCCCTCGCGCACGGGAAGTTCGCGGCGATCACTCCGGTCGGGCCCGGCCTTCGGTACCGGTTCAATCCCCCAGTCCCCGACCCGCAGTCAGATCATCCGAGCTTGTGGCCCGGGAGTTCCGATTTCGCCCGGCATATCGGGCGTCTCCGCTTTGGAGAGTTGACCCTGCTCGAACAGGGACCGGGGGTCCCCCGAGAGGTATCGCGCGTCCTAGTGGCCCCAATGCTGATCCAGGTCCTGCGAGCGGGCGGGGAGGCGCTCCTCGTCGCCCCGCCCTCCATCGATCCCGAGGACGCGTACATCTCGCTCCGGCACCATCTCCCGACAGAGGTCCTCAACGACCGGCTGCGGGTACTGACCTCGATCCCTCCCAACCCGGCGGGTCATGCCTTCCCCGACGTATTTGTGCCGGCCAACCGGATCGAATGGACCAAGACCGGCCCGGCGTTTCCGGTGCCCGAGGGCCCCTCATTCTTGAAGCGGGCCCAGAGCTCGGAACACCCGAACTTGATCGTGATCTACCTCTCCGGACTGCAGTCCTTGGCCGATGCAGCTGGTATCGTGCCCTCCCCCGGGATCCTTGCCGGATTGGACGCCGCCGTGTTCCCGCAGAGCCGGGTGCACATCGTGGTCATCGGACGCACCGGCGATCCTCAACTGGAGGCCCTCGGATCGGTCGTGGAGACCCACATCCGCATCCGGGGCCCCCACGGCCGCGTGTTCCTTAACGGCCAGCGTCCGTACCTCTCCCCCCTGGTTCTCTCCCAGGAGCTGGGCTCGGAGCCGTACCGCCTGACGCCCGTGCTCTGAACATGGCGGCTTCGGGATGCGCGCGAATGGGGGGCAAGGAATGACCGACCGGCACGCCGCACCGTCGCGGGACCGCCCCGGGGAGATTCTCCCGACGACTCAGCTTATGACGATTCTCCGGGTCCGCGGGGCCGAATGACCGAGAAGCGCAAACGGCTCGAAGCGGCGAACTTTGAGCGGGCGGAAGCCGCTGTCGTGTGGGAGGATGCGGACAACCGCGCCAGCGAGACGGGCTCCCCCACGGACAAGTTGGAAGCCGACAAGGACAATCGCGCGTTGGACGCGGCCGACCGCAAGATCCGAAAGATCGAGGCCGAACCGTGAGTGGACCGCGTTCAGGGGCTCTCCCGCGGACGAGCCCCCGAACGTTCTGACGTGAAGTGAGAATTCGTGGCCGACAAGGTCCCCCCCCGAACCGGACCCGCCCGATCTCGCGAAGAAGATGTGGGACCGTTCCTCCTCCAGTATGTTCAGGCGAATCCGGGTCTAAAATTTGGAGTGATACTTCGCGCCGCGCAGGCCGCCCGGAATATCTCGCGGGCCACGGCGGCGCGACACCTCTCCCGGTTGGTTCGGTTTGGCGAGATCGTGCTCTTGCCCAACCATACCTACACCGTCGGGGGCGCGCCCGCGTCGACCACCCGGGCGATGTTGGAGACACGATGGTACGATCTGACGGTCGTCGTCCAACCCAGTGGCAGCACGCAGGTCCTGATCCAAGAGGAGTTCCGGGTCTCGTTCGGTCAGTTGGATCACCTCGATTTCGGTTGGGCGAAGCCGATCCGAAAGTTCTCCTGGTGGTGTACGACTCCCGGACACGTCTCCCAGGTCCCGGCGAAACGAGCTCCCTCCGGTATCCCGACCCGCCGCATCGAATTCTCCTCCCCCTTGACGGCCCGCAAGCCGGAGTGGCAGCGCTACTGCCTCATCGCGCACCTCCCGGACCGCCACAGGATGTCGTACCGACCGAAGACGGGCGCGCGGGGCGTACCGATGGCCCGGGAGCGCGTATGGGAGACCGAGTCGATCGATTTTTCCAGCCAGGACCGGCGCTTCGGTCAACGGCTCACACCCGATGCCCATCTCCGACTCCAGGTGGCGTTCCCCGAGGGCTACCCGATCGGACCCGTCCGAAGCCATGTCCGATTCCAGACGGAGCCCGATCTCGTGGATGCCTTCGAAGAGTTCCGATTGGCCGCGTTAGCGAAGGTGGAATGGCACCAAGATGGATTGCAGACGTTCGGTTCTCGGTTCATTCTCAGCGTTCCCCGCCCGCTGTCGGACCGACACTATGAGATCGAATGGGCGATCCCTACCGCCGCCCAGCGAGACCGATGGCTCGCCCACCGGTAGGCTCGAACCCTCCCCGCCAACCTCCGAGCGAACCCGACGCGCTGAGGACGGCCCGGTCGCCCTTCCCCTCGATGGGGGAGAGACGAGGATCTCTCCCCACGGCCCCAGGAGACAGCTGGACGGTTGCGCCCGGCCCCCCTAGGGTCGGGGCGGAATTGATGGCCCGTTCCTCCGCGACGGAGGGAACACGGGGGGGGAGAAGTTCGGTACCACCGACGAAAGCGGACGCCAATTGGCCCCGGCGCGAAATTCGTCCGCTATTGAGACGATTTTGATGAGACGGTTTCAGCCGCCCAAGTCTTGAAGAGTGGTGAACCGAGTGTGCCCGCGAGGTTCGAGCGTGCGCGAAATTTCTGTCGAGACGAGACGAGCCACGAACGACTGGCGCTCCCCGAGGTCCCTCCGCACGGAAGCTCCCTTCATCCACGGAAGTTCGGCATCCCCGACTTACGCCGTCCCTCGACTCCCGACGACGGAGTTGGGTCGCCGGGACGTTCGATCCTGTCGAAACCGTCCCGAGGGGAGCGTCACCCCCCGAATGCGCGCTTCGATCCTCGCCGCTCTCCTGGTTAGTTCGGCCTTCTTCGCCCTCGTAGGGGGGGCCCTGGGGCAGCCGGCCGACCCGGGGAAGGCCGTCGCGGTCGTCGGCCCGCTCCCCTCTCCGCCCCTGCCTCCGATGCTTGATCTGACACCGGCCAATGGCACGGTCGGATCGACGGTCGCGGCGTCCGGTACCGGATTTCCCAACGACTCGGCAATCGGCTTCACCTACGCCGGAATCCCCGTGGTCGCCGCCTGTTCGACGGATGGGAACGGAAGCTTCCCCGGAACCTCGGGGACCCCCTGCACGTTCACTGTCCCCGCCGCCCCCGCGGGAGCGGAGACGGTCGTCGCCTCCAGCGGAACGACGAGCTCTCAGTTCGTCGTCGGAGACGACCCCGAGTTCATCACCTATGATTCTGGGAAGAACGAGGAGTTCGTCTCCAACTCCCTCTCGGCCAATGTCAGCGTGTACTCCAACTCGAACGACACCGTCTATGCCAGC
>JAKIVR010000093.1 GCA_022750455.1 Thermoplasmata archaeon
GACGCGCGACCTCCAGGCCCAGACGTACCAGGCGACGCTCCGGATGCTCCTCCTGGTCGCCATCGGCCTCATCATCGTCCTGTTCGCGGTCCTCCGTTCGTACATCCTGCCGCTGCTCGCGGTGGCGACGGTGATGCTCTCGATCGGCTGGTCGTGGGGGGTGACCCAAGCCGTCCTGGGGAAGATCTTCGGGATTCCGCTGTTCTTCTTCGTTCCGACGGTGGTCATCATCTTGATCTTAGGCCTGGGGATCGACTACAACATCTTCGTTCTGACCCGGGTCCGCGAAGAGCGTCTTCGGGGACATGACTCCTCGACGGCCGTCAGCCACGCGGTCGCCTCGACCGGCGGGATCATCACCGCGGCGGCGATCATCCTGGCGAGCGCCTTCGCCATCCTGGGGGCGGGGAGCTTCCTCTTGCTGCGCTCGATCGGATTTGCCGTGGCGGTCGCCGTACTGCTCGACGCGTTGGTGGTGCGGACGTATCTGGTCCCGGCCACACTCCAACTACTCGGGGACCGCACGTGGCAGACGAGCCCATTCCAGCGAAATCGCCGCCCCGGAGCCCCCACATCCCCGCCGACGCCCGCCGGGCCCACCCCCGGCGGCTCGGCCCCCGGCGCGTCGTCGCCCCCAACCGCCGGGAGCCCACCGCCCATTGTGGGAGGAGAGCCGTGGGCCGAGCGCGCCTGTCCCCACTGCGGGGCCGGCAATCTCCGGACCGCTACGTTCTGCCAGAAATGTGGTACTCGCTTGGAACCACCGAGCTGAACTTGGGTTCCGGCCACTCCAGCGGCCCCTGTCATTCGTGTTCGAACACCCTCAGACGGCCCGGTACCGTCCGACCTTGGTGGAGAATAGCCTCGTTGGGGTGAGCCCCGAGGCCAGTCCCTGGAAGACTCGGACGGGCAACCGCTTCAACAAGGCCAGGTCTTCGAACCCAGCTCCCACCAACTCCTCGGACTCGAACCGGGTCGCACGAAGCATCTGCTCCATGGCCGTTACCGTGGCGGTATGGCCCAGACCGTCCCCCGAAGGCACCACCGCGAACGGCCTTCGATCGAACGTAAGTCCCCGGCCACTCCTCGTCCCACCGATCTGGCTTCGGACGTCGTACTCGAGGGTCTTGGGCGAGGGGTGAGGGCTGTAAGAGATGATGAGATGCCCTGGCTTGGACAGCACGCGATGGACCTCGTTCAACAGGGATTTGGGTTCACTCGTCCGGTGGATGACGCGGATCGCCACCGCGACCCATACCGAACCGGATCTCAGCGGCAACGCGTGACCGTCGCCCTGAAGGAACTGGACACGGCCGTCGAATGGAATGGTTCGAACGGCCGCCTGCAGGTAGCGCCTTTCGCTGTCTACCGCGACGACTTCTCGGGAGAAATCCGTCAACGTCCCGATCAATCGCCCCGTCCCCGTGCCCAGATCCAGAACCCGCGCCGGATTCGCCAGGGCCAAGAGCCGCGATACGATCGACCGTTCAACGGCATTGGCGGCGGATGTCGACCACGTACGCGGATCCTCGATCATCCGAAACGACTCCGCGGGGGGAAGGCCGCGGGGCGAGGTAATGGCTTGGGTTCATCCGAGGGGATGCCGTCGCGAGCGTCCCTGATTTGCCGCGAGGACACGGGGCCGGGGTCGCCGTGAGCGTATCTTCCTCCGGCCTCATCGGAAGGGCGGGACCGGGCCGGGCCCCCGTCGACGTCCTCGTCCGTACGTACAATTCCGCCACCGATTTGGCGGAATGTCTCCAGGCAGTTCGAGAGAATCTTCCCGTCCATTGCCTGATCGTGATCGATCACCAGAGCACCGACGGGACGGTCGAAATCGCACACGGGTTCGGAGCTCGAGTCGTCAACGAGGAGACGGGTCTGGGGCGAGCGACCACCCTGGCCATCGAGTTGGCGGACACCGACCCGATCCTCTTCGTGGACAGCGACGTCATTCTCCGACGTCGCGATTTCTTCGACAACGCCCTCGCCTCCCTCAAAATCCCGCGGACTGGAGCCGTCGTGGGGTGCGCGATCGGGCATCGATTCCTCTACGGGCTGCCGTTGGGCCTAACGCTTCTCCCGAGGCCGTGGGCCCTCGGAGTTCGGATCCCTCCGGAAGTCCTCGGCCGCGAGACCTTCTACCTCCAACAGGCGTTGGACGCCGATCACCTCCGGGTGCGGTACGTGCTCGATGCGATGGAGCACCGGGCCGCCTACCGAAGCCGGGGCTGGCCGGAGTGGCAGGGTGCCCAGAGCCGGTACGCCGGGGGCTGGAGTGTCCGTCTGCTCGTCTACTCGGCGATGGTAATCGCGCTCCTTTCCATGAACAGCCGCCAGCCCCGAGCAATCTTGTACTCCCCGATTTTCTTCGCCAAATTTCTCCACGGGTACGCTCGACCCGACACCTTCCGGCTCGGGGTCCGAGTTCCTCGAGAGCGCCCGTCGGACCGTTCGGCGTCTCGATGATTCGGGGCAACGGCCCGCACTCTCGAGCCTGGGGGTTCGTTGAGCGAGGTAGCTGTAGGGATCTCCGACGCTCGCCGCCAGGCGTTAGTGCCGGCCGGCTCAGGCCGGCGCGCGGGATAGGTGGCGCTGTTCGTCCTCGAGGGCCCGCACGATGGCCGGGATCTCGTAGTTCAGGTTCTCGACGACCTTGTCCCCAACCGGGCGCCGGAGCCAGATGATCCCCCTGGAGCTCACGAGGAAGAGGTACGAACGCGTTTTCATGTCGGCCCCGAGACAGATCCCGTGGTCGGAGAAGAGCCACTTGATGAACCACCGTTCCGAGACGATCTTCAACTCCGTCGACCTTCGGTAGCGCTCAGCCGGGACCCTCAATATAGATTTCTAGGCGGGAATCGCTCTTCGAGATTTCCAGTTTCCGCGACGAGGGACGCCTGCCGCTCGTCCCCCAACGGACGACGGGAAGGGGAATAACGACCTGACCATGTCGTCCCGCCAGCATGAGCTCCGAAGCCGCCTCGGGGGCTGGACCGCAAGAGCACCTGACTCTCACCACCGGGAGCCGGAGCACTCCACTCGGATTCACCGAGGACGACCGGGGGGTCTACCTGGTCGCCAAGGACCGGACGGCCCAATGGCCGATCTTCGCCCTCCGCGAAGGGAAGGTCAGCCTCACCCGCCACGGTTCCCGGACGGCGTCCGGAGGGGTGACCCTCATCAGTGATCGAGAGGACCGAGAGAGGATACTAACCCTGTTCCGCGCGAAGTACGGGGAGGCCCAGTTCGAACGGTGGTACTCCCGACCGGCCCGCGTGCTCCGGGTCGACGTGGCCACCACGTCCCCAACGGGAACCGTAGTGGCGGACGGGCAGTACCAACGATGGCTCGTCGCCGAATTCGACGGGATCGCGCACGAGTACGACCGACACATCCTCGGAAACCGAATGAATGTCCTCCTGCGGGACCGATCGTTGGCCCTGATGCGGCCGTTGTTCCGATCGAATCACCTCCTAATGGAGGTCGGATGCGGGAGCGGTACCGAAACGATGACCCTCTTGGCCGACGGCCACGAGCTGATCGCGGTGGACATTTCGGCGCAGATGCTCGAAGTGGTCCGAGAGAAGGCCCGTTCCCAGGGCTGCTCGGAACAGCTGCGAACGTTCCACCTGGCCGCCCGGGAGGTGGGTGCTCTTGAGAAGGAGCTCGGCATCGAGTCGCTGGACGGGGCGTACTCGACGTACGGGGCCCTCAACTGCGAAGCGGATCTCCGCCCGTTCCGAGATGGGCTCGCCCGACTGCTTCGACCGGAGGCGCCGTTCGTCGCCGGGGTGTTCAACCGCTGGTGTCTCTTCGAGCTGGTCGGATATGGCCTCACGGCCCGTTGGACTCGGGCGCTGGGCCGGCGAACCAACCCCATCCCTGTCGGGTTTACACGGTTCTTCATCGATACCTGGGCGTACTCCGTAGTTGAGTTCGCCGACCTATTCGCACCGGGTTTCCACGTCGAGCGAGTCGAGGGGGTTCCGGTGTTCCTCCCGCCCTCGGACCTCACCAGCTATGCGGAGAAGTTCTCCCGTCGGTTCGGCCTCCTCGAGCACGCCGACGCCTGGGCCGGCCGTCGGTTCCCATTCAACCAGTTGGGGGACCACTTCCTCATGGTCCTCCGTCGGAGCGAGGGGCCGCTCCCCGGCATCTCCCCCTCGTAAGTGGGGCTCCGGGCGGGGAGTTCGAGCTCGCTCCGGACCAACCCGTACGAACCAGCCCCTTATCTATGTGTACTCATATTCATATGTGGAGTGAGTCAGTGCCGTCTCGAAATATTGCCGTGCGATCCGATATCTATGCGGCCCTTCGAAAGGAGATGCGACCCAAGGAGAGCTTCTCGAAGGTCCTGCTCCGGCTTCTCCACGAGAGAGGTCCCCTCGAGGAGATGTGGGGGGCCTGGGGAAAGGGCTCCCACGCCGAGGATCTCCGGCACTGGAAGTCGATCCGGGCTCCCCCTTCTCGAGGAGGGCGTCGGTGAAGGCGATCGACACCCCCATCCTCCTCGAGCTGCTCCGGGGGGCTCCCGAGGTCAAGACCCTCGCGAAATCCTTGGCGGGCGAGGAGATCGCCACGACGGAGGTGAACATGCTCGAGCTGCGCGCCGTGGCGGCGCGCGGAGGCAGTCCCACCCGTCTTCGCCGAGAGGAGGCGTTGGAGCGGCTCCGGCGGCGGATTACGGTCCTGCCAGTTGACAACCAGTCAGTCGAAGCCGCCGCCCGCCTCGCGGGAGGGCGCTGGCACGAGGCTTCGATCGCGACCTGGCTCCTTCTCGGCGCCCTGGAGGCGCATGGGTGCTCGGAGCTGATCACTCGGCGCGGCTCCGTCCCGAGCCGCAAGTATTCCTTCCGCGTTCGCTGGTACTGATGCGTGTTGTTTTGTAATGCTTAAAACGTTACAGACCTGCGTGAAATCTGTAAATGCGTACTGTGTGCGTTGAATTCC
>JAKIVR010000094.1 GCA_022750455.1 Thermoplasmata archaeon
ACCAAGCGCGAACTCCGGGGTCGCTCGCGGCAGGTGCTCCTCCCTCAGACAGTCAGAGAACGCCGTAACGGCTGCCTCAGCCCGGACCCGGGCCTCCCGGAATTGGTCGAGGAGCGGCCCACCAACTTGCGCGGCTACAACTTCCCCTTCGGCAAATTCCACTGGGACACTGGCGGAGATGATCAGGGCGAGCTCGACGTAGGGTTGGGGGACTACCGCCTCGAGTCGTCGCCGTCCCACATCGAGAAAAGCCGGGACGGCCCGCAGGACCCGTAACATCGCCTCCGACCTCACCGCCGCCGGCGCGTAGTCCCGGGAAGTGTAGCCGTTCAAAGAAATCTCCCGGAGACAGGTCATCGGGTTCCGCTCGAGCCACCTGTCATCCCGCAAATCGAACAGGGCGCTTTCAAGGGAGAGGCGAAGCATGAACCGGTCGAGCTTGCGATCTCGGGACAATTGATCATCGGGGACGGAGAGGAGCCCACGGAGGAGTTGGTCCGCCTCGGATGTCCACGCGCTCGTGGATTCGGGAGTGATGTTGGGGAGTTTGCCGTCGTATTCATGGAGACCCAGGTATCTGGCGGACGCGGGGTCTAGCTTGAACAAGTGGCCGACAATCCGTCGTTCCAGTTCATCAAACCCGTCTTCCCCATTCACGGAAATCGTACTCCTCTCTAAGTGTGAGCGGAGTCGAAATCACGACTTGCACCAGAGCGTAGTATGCTACCAAGCCGAGATCTTGGGCTGGCACGCTCGTCCTGGCTGCCGACGAATTCCCCAGCCCCTCTTGCACGGACCCACACGTCAGAAAGACCGGGCAGTTCAAAGCTTGTGGTACTTCTGATTTCGCGTTCCACTTGGCGACCTCGGTTGATGGATTTGAATTCCGGATGGGCAACGTTCCGGTGGCCGGTTCTAGCGGGAATGGCTACATCGCGCCCAGCCGATGGCCGGTATCTGTAGGTCAATCTGCGCTCCTGATGCTATGGAGTCTTTGGGATGCTGTCAATCGGCTCCACCCACTTGGCCTCGAGCCAGCTCTCGTAGATTGCCCTCTGAAGTAATGTCGTCGTCTCGAGAGGTTGGAAACAGTATCGTGCAGGGGGGGATCGAGTCATCGTGACAGTTGCTGTCGTCAGAAGCCCACGTCGGATGAGCGTCACTTCCACCGCCGAGCCCGGTGGGTAACACTTGAGGGCAGCCTCGAAGTTCTCCGCGGTGACGCGAATCTTGCCAAATGCAACAATCTCGTCGCCAGGAGAGATTCCCGCCCGCCGTGCGGGTCCGCCATCAAGGACGATGTTGACCCTGAGGCCTCCCTCCTTGGGCGTGAGATCCATGCCAAGGTACCCCTTCTCGTCATCAGGCGCGCCCGAAGGTGTCGGCTCCAGAGGCGCCGGGGCGATGCGGAGTCCGGCAAATCCCGCGAACTCATTCGGGTCGACCTCCTGGGTCCCCCGGACGTATCGGTCGAAGAACGACTTGAGATCGAGGCCGGTGAACGTTTCGAGAATCCCCTGGAGCTCGTCTTCCTCGATGCCGCGTTCTGGCTGGCCGTACGCAGTCCACAAGTGGCGGAATACATCGTCCAAGGAGAGGCGGTTTGCCGTCCGGTGCCGGATCTCCAAGTCAAGGCACCACGAGACGACAAGTCCCTTGAGGTAGTAGGAGACCGATTGATTTCGACTCTCCTCGTACGGTTGGGCCAGGTCGATCCAAACAGCAAATGAGGCTTCTTCCAAGCTTCGTACGTGCCGACCGGGTACGGTGTCAAGAATCCGGATCTGTTCCGCCAATATCTCCAGGAACTTTGCCGGACCGACAATCTCGGCCCGACGTAGCAGGAGAGTACAGACATAATCGGTGGTGCCTTCCATCCACCAAAGGAGCCTCGTGTAATTCTCCCGGGTAAGGTCGATCGGCCCGAGCACTTTGGGCCGAATCCGTTTCACGTTGTAGAGGTGGAAATACTCGTGAGAGACTAGGTGGAGGAACTTGAGGTATGAGCTACGGGGTTGGAAGCCGCTCCGATCGACTCCGAGCGATGTCGACGTCTTATGCTCCAGCCCACCCCCGCGCCGGAAGCCGAGATGGGTGAAGAAGGTGAACGAGCGCAAGGGGGTACCGCCCATGTACCGAATTGTCGCCTCCACGAGCTTGCGTCCATCCTCCTCCAACTTGGGGGGCTCGAAGTTGCCCGGACCCCCGCAAATCACGAACTGGTGAGGGATGCCGGAGGCTTGGAACGGTACGACCACGGGGATGCCGCAGTCGATGGGGGTATCGACGAGTTCCTCATAGTTCCGGGCACGGAATCGATAGGGTCGTCCACCGACTTGGGGAAGTTCTGCGAACGCCGACCAATCGTCCGGGATGTGAATGACGATGTCTATCGGTTCCACGTCACGTCCTACTACATATGGAAGGCAGCGGGTCGCGTTGAGAAACACATGTTCCGATGTCACGTCCAGCCCGTCGTCAGTCGGATCGTGGGCGTAGACGGAATATTGGACGTCGACGTCGGGAGAATCGTGCGCGGTAATCCGCCACTCGTTCTTTGAGATGCGTTCGACCGGCAGCGCCATCTCCGGTTTGGAGCCCGTCGCACGGAGGGCCCCGATTTCCCGGGCAGAGTCCCGGATTTCATACGTCCCGGGGGCCCAGACCGGGAGTATCAGCCGTAACTCCGAGGCATGATTCCCGTGGATGCGAATGCGGAATTCGGCGCGATGCGTCGGTCCATCAAATGATTCGAGCACATATTCCACCGACGCTGAAATAATGCTCTCGGCCACGAAACCGCTCACCCAAGTTTGACCTCTTAGCGTTGGTGTTTTCGCCGGATCACAAAATCGCCGCGGAAATTTGGACGTTGAAATTGATACGCCAATTGCAGATCGACTGGAAGAATGAGCCGTCCCAATCAATTCTGCAAACTCCGAGAGAGTTTCGGTGATGTTTCTCGCACAATCTTGCGGGGCAGGTGGTTGACATGGGCGCAGAACTCGAGCTCAAATGGGATCAGAGATGATGGGTCGGCGCCAACTTCATAGGCCGCTGGAAGTGCAGAGCCCAAGGTTGCCACTATGAGTCAAACCATGCTAATTGGAGGCGAGTGGGTCACGGCGTCCGCGGGTGCCACCCTACCAGTCCTCAACCCGGCCGATGGGAAGATACTCGATACTGTTCCGAAGTCTACGCGCGAAGACGCGCGGCGCGCCATCGATGCGGCGCGCCACGCCTTTGATCACGGAGCTTGGCCGCGCCTGCCTCCTCGGGCGCGCGGAGAAGTGTTCCTCAAAGCAGCCCAACTCCTTCAGCAGCGCTTGGGGGCGATTGCCGAACTCGAGACCCGAAATCAGGGAAAGACCATCAAGCAGGCCGCGGACGCCGATCTTCCGTTCTCCATAGACAATATTGTCTTTTACGCGGGCGCGGGCCGTACGCTGGAGGCCAAGAGCCCGGCCGAGTTCACTGGGGATGGCACGACAATCTTCCGACGCGAGCCCGTCGGTGTCGTCTCCTCCATCACGCCTTGGAACTACCCATTCATGATGGCCGTTTGGAAAATTGGCCCGGCGCTCATCACTGGAAATACCATGATCCTGAAGCCTGCTAGCTGGACCCCACTGACCACTCTCGAACTTGGACGAGCTTTCCAGGAGGCCGGTCTCCCTGCGGGGGTGCTCAATATTGTGACGGGCCCGGGCGAAGAGGTTGGCGACGAGCTTTCACGAAACTCGAAGGTGGACATGGTCTCCCTCACCGGAGATACTGCCACGGGCAAAAAAATCATGGAGGCGGCGAGCGGAACCGTCAAGCGGGTTCAGCTCGAACTTGGGGGCAAGGCCCCATTCGTGGTATTCGAGGACGCCGACATCGCCGCGGCTGTCGAGGGGGCAATGGTGGCCGGGTTCGTGAACGGCGGGCAGGACTGCACGGCCGCCGCACGGCTACTCGTCCACAAGAACATCCACGCGAAGTTCCTGAAGCACCTTCTTGAGCGGGTGGGCACCCTTCGAATGGGCGATCCGCTCGCCCGGACGACCGATCTGGGACCGATGGTCCACGCAACGCACCAACGCAACGTCCTCAAGTTTGTCGAAAAGGGGAAGGAGGAGGGCGCGAAACTGGTCACCGGCAGCACGGAACCCCCCCGAGATCACCCGACGGGAGCGTTCGTTCAGCCAGCGGTTTTCGATGAGGTGGCCCCAGACATGGTCATTGCCCAGAAGGAGGTGTTTGGCCCCGTCGTCGACATTTTACAGTTTTCCACCTTTGATGAAGCGGTCGAGATTGCGAACGGGGTGGACTACGGTCTGGCCGGAAGCATTTGGACCAATGATCTTCGCACTGCCCTTCGAACGGCCCACGCGCTCCGGTGCGGAGATGTCTGGGTGAACGACCACCTCCCACTTGGTTCCGAGACTCCTCACGGCGGATTCAAGCAATCCGGGTTCGGCAAGGATCTGGGGACGGATTCGTTGAACGACTATACGGTCGTCAAGAACATTTACATCGATTTGACAGGAAAGGCCCGAAAAAGTTGGCACTACACAACATACGGCGACCCGGGATAGATTCGCCGTGTCGCTTTCAAGCCGTCCCTCCGCTGAAACGGGCGAACCGCGGTCGACCGGTTGGACCCGGCCAGGCGCGGAGGTCGTTGTAGACTTGAAAGGAAGACTTTCCCCGGGAATCCCAAATACCGAGCCTTAGTGGGTCGCTGCGATGCCCGAGTTCGATACAGTTATCGTCGGGGGGGGGCACAATGGTCTCATCTGCGGGTCATATCTCGCTCGCGCCGGACTGAAGGTTTGCGTCGTAGAACGCCGCCCCATGGTGGGCGGGGCGGCGGTCACCGAGTCGCTATGGCCGGGGTATCAAGTCTCCCGGGCCAGTTATGTACCGGGTCTCTCGGATCGCATCCTGAAGGACC
>JAKIVR010000095.1 GCA_022750455.1 Thermoplasmata archaeon
CGTGGAGAGGTCGAGCTCGACCCGTTCGTCATACCGGGCTTCGGGGCTCCCCGATTCGTGCCAGAGGCCTTGTCGGCGCGCGTACGCTTCGACCCGGGCGACGTGAGCCTCGGACCGACCGCTCGCCGTGAGGTAACGGAGCGTGGATTCGTCCAGCGGGAACAGCGCCGACGTAGCGCCATACTCCGGGCACATGTTGGAGATGGTCGCCCGGTCCGGTACCGAGAGGGTCGATAGTCCCGGGCCGTAGAACTCGACGAACTTGTCCACGACGCCATGGTCCCGGAGAAGGCGGGTCACCGTGAGAACGAGATCCGTGGCGGTGGAACCCTCGGGAAGTTGTCCCAAGAACCGGACGCCGACGACCCTCGGCTCGGAGACGAAGTACGGCTCCCCGAGCATCGCGGCCTCCGCCTCGATCCCGCCGACCCCCCAGCCGAGGACACCCGCCCCGTTCACCATCGTCGTATGAGAGTCGGTGCCCAGGAGGGTGTCCGGGTACAGTTCGGGCCCCTCCGGCCCCTGCCCTTCCGTGACCACGGTGGAGAGGTACTCCAGATTGACCTGGTGGCAGATCCCGTTCCCCGGAGGGACGATCCGCATGTGGCGGAACTCGCCCTGGGCCCAGCGGAGCAGACGATAGCGCTCCGAGTTGCGTTCGTACTCGCGGTCGAGGTTGATCCCGATCGAACGCGCGCTGCCGAAGCTGTCCACCTGGACCGAGTGGTCGACCACCAGGTCGACGGGTACGGTCGGGTTGACCCGCTCGGGGTCCAAGCCGGCGAGTCGGGCGGCGGTGCGCAACCCCGTCAGATCGACGAGCACGGGGACCCCCGTGAAGTCCTGCAGGAGGATCCGTTCCGGTCGGAATGGGATCTCCCCGGCGGGTCCTTCCGACACCCCCGTGATCAGCGCCCGTGCGATCCGGACCGAGTCGTACCCGGGGGTGGCGTGACGCAAGACGTTCTCCGCGAGGATCTTTCGGGTGATCGGGCAGCGGGCCAACTGATCCGGAGTGAGCCCCGGGATCCTATCGAGAGCGGCGATCCGATACCGGACGCCCCGGACGTTCAACTCGGCCGCGACGGCGGGGGTCGTCTCCATGGTGCACGCCTCGAACGGTCGGAAAAACGGTCGGGCGTATTACCGTTGACCTGGCGGGCTCGGCGGCGAACGCCGTCGGATCACGACCAGGAGGACGACGGCGACCGCGACCCCCAGCCCGACGACGAGGGCGAGCTCCACGTCGACGAGGGGAACCGAGTTCGACGAACTGGTCGGAGGCTGAAGGATGATCGGCAAGGTCGACGTGCCGACGAATCCCTGCGAATCCGTGACCTGCACCGTGACCGTGTATCTCCCCGGGTCGAGGCCTTGGATGGTGAGGTTCGGCCCCGTGCCGTGGAACGAGTCGGTCCCGCTCATGGTCCAGACGTACGTGTACGGGCCGGTACCTCCGCTCACGCTGGCGGAGAATGTCACCGCCTCCTCGGAGTTGTTCTGAGAGTACCCGACCTGGACGCTCACCGGACTCGGGCCGGAGACGTCGAGCAGCAGGGAGGCGCCCGACTGATTGTCGTCGGCGTCCGTCGCCGTGACATTCACGCTGAACAGTCCATCCGCGTGGGGAGTGAACCGCATCGACTCCGACGTGGCGTTCGCGAGGGTGATCGTCCCCACGACGTTCCAAACGAACTTCAACGGGACGGTCGCCCCCGTGGCGTTCGCCCAGAAGAGATCCGATTGGCCCAAACTGAGGTCGATGCTCCCCTGGAGGCAGAGCCGGAGGCTTCCGTTCCCGGGTCCGCAATCCTGCGGTGAGTGGGCGGAGAGTTCGAACGCATGTCCCGCGGCGGCGCCGCCGGGGACTCCGAGGGCGAGCGCGACGAGGAGGACCAGCGCCCCCAGGGTGAGTCGGGCGGGCCGCGCCGGGCGGCGGGAAGAATCGGTGAAATGCACGGGCCGCATCCCTCTCGACGCGGGTACCCGGCACTCCCCAAATAGTCAGCCCTCGCCGTCCGTCCCCGCGAGAATCCGAAGTAGCTTGATATACTGGGGTCGTACATAATCCGCATCCGTCTGGCACTGTCCATGGCGGCTTCTGCGCTCAAAAAGGGGAGTTCGCCGTTCTTTCCCTCCAAGGGGCCGGTCGTCGAGCGGCCGCGAAAGGTCGGTCTGACCCACGTACTGGACCGTCTGAGCGGCTCGAAGCCGGACCAGCTCCAGCACTTGGCCGGTTACATTGACATCGTGAAAATCGGGTGGGGACTGCCGCTCCTGATCCCCCGGGACGAGGTCCGGGCGCGGGTTCGTTTCTACCACGACATCGGCGTGGAGGTCTCCACGGGCGGGACATTGTTCGAGTACGCCGTCATCCGGGACCGGGTCCCGGCGTTCGTCCAGGAGGCTCGGGAGATCGGGTTCGACCTCATCGAGATCTCGGAGGGGATCATCGACCTCTCCGCGACGCAGATCGACCGATTTGCGAAGGAAGTGGAGCGGGCGAGCCTGCCGTACCTCATCGAGGTGGGGAAGAAGAACCCGCAGAACCAGCTCTCCCTCCGCGAGACCGTCGATCGGATCGCCCAGGCCCGGCGCCTCCATCCCCGCAAGGTCATCATCGAGAGCCGGGAATCCGGCCGCGGGGTCGGCATCTATGACGGGGAGGGCGGGATCAAGTGGGACTGGGTCCGGACGATCCTTGCCGACCACCCGGCCGATGAGCTGATCTTCGAAGCCCCCAACGAGACCCAGCAGATCGGTCTGCTCCGGGAGCTCGGGCAGCAGACGAACCTCGGCAACGTCGCGATCGACTCCGTTGCTCCCCTAGCCTCCCAGCGCCTGGGTCTGCGGGGCGACACCTTTGGTAGCGTCCGCACGTCCCGGAACGTGAAGGGTCCCCCGGCGACGAAGTTCCTCTACTTCCTCCTGGAGTCGTACCACGGGCTCGACCAGAGCGAGCTGGTGCGGCTTTCGCGGTTGCCCCGGCGGACGGTGCAGAGCGCCCTCGCCGAGCTGCGCCGCCAAGGGCTGGTCCACGAAGGCGTCTCTCTGCTCGACTCGCGTCGCCGAGAGTACCGGCTCACCTAGTCCTCGACCACCGAGCCGGGAAGCCGTCGAGAAGCTCCGCCAAGGCTCGCGCGGGGGAGGCCGCCCTCGCCACGGCACTCGCCACAAGGATCCCACCGGCGCCCAGCGCCAGAGCGCGCGCGACGTCCTCTGTCCCTTGCACGCCCGCCCCGCAGAGGACGACGGTACGCGGGGCGACCCGCCGTACCGCGCGGACCGACTCCGCGATGAGGCCGGGACGGGCGGTGGATACCGAGATCGTGCCGCCTATCAGCTCCGGGGGCTCGATGGCCACATACGGGGGGTGGCAGGTCGCGATGCGGGCGGCCTCGGCGACGGTCCGCGCGCACACGATCGACGTCATCCCGCCCACGCGGAGTCGACTTACCAGGTCGCGGATCGTGGACAACGGGGCGGGGTTCTCGGAATGGTTCACGAGACTTCCCGCGACGCCCAGCGCCCGGAGTGTGGACGGGGGGATGTGACCCGTTCGCGCCCCGTCGTCGACCGGGTCGACGTGTTGGGCGAGCACGGGGATCTGAAGGGAGCGGGCCAAGAGGCTGAGATCCGGAGCGGCCGGGGCAATCGCGGCGGAGACCCCCCGTCGGGCGGCGGACCGCTCGAGAGCGCGTCCGATCCGGAGGGCGCCGTCCCCGACCGCCGAGGGGTAGGTCTTGAGGTTGACCACCAAGAGAGGGCGCCCCAGGGGGGCGGACTCAGTGGGAGGTCGGAGCCGCCTTGACACGCTTCGGTAAGGAGCAGATCGCGTACTCGTCGCCGTCCCAGAACACCTCGCGGTCCGGATGTTTCCGCTGCAGCTCCGGAATCTTGGCCAGCACGTCGGCCAAGGTCATCGTCTCGTCGTTCGGATCGATCCGGAGATGGACGATCTTCTTGGATCGGTCGGGTGGGTGACCGTGCTCCGCCATCAGGACCGGTGCCCCACGTGGTAGTGGGGGGCGAGTTATAGACCCTTCCGTAGGCGAATTCTCGACCTAATCCCCTCCAGCGTGACGTTAAAGTGCGTGTCGGTGTGGGACTCCCCAGTTCCATGGACGATCGCAGCGACCTCCAAAAGATCGTGTTTGGGCAGACCCGGGTCGTCCTTACGAGGGACCTCTCGGTCATGAACCCGAACCTGACGATCGGGGCGACCGGCCTGGTTGTCGGGAAACTCGCCACGTACACCATGAAGGTCGCCTTCCCGATGGTCACGGTGGGGATCAGTTGGAGGGACTGCGACATCGTGGTCGGCAAGACCGGGATGCCGACCGTCGAGGAGCAGCCGAAGACGATTCGGAAACCCCCGGGGGCCGTCGACACCGAGTAACGGGGCCGCCCCGGCTCACTGCGGGATGATGAGATCAAGAACCGGCTGAATCGGTGATGAATGATGGGCGCGCTGACCGCACTTCCCTGGGGGCGTCGTTGGAATGAACATTTTGGCCCGCCAGGAAGGTGAGCAAGAACTCTTCGATGAGGCTGTCTAGGGCCCACGCCGGGTAGCGTGCAATGGGGGTCGTTCAACGAGGGATCTCACTGACGGTGGGGCTGATAACCGGGCGGTCGTCGGGTCAAAACCGACTGGGCCAATCAACCACTTGGGGGCATCCCCCCTCACCCGAACCCTCCCCGGAACGCTGCGTCGAACCGTCTAGAACTCGTGTAGGCATTCACGTTTGTGGCGGTCCTGAGGGGACCCCAAAGGCCGGGTAACCACGTCCCTGCGTTGCGTCTCGTATCACCTTAAGGAAGTTGATACTTCGCATCCGGCAGGTTCGGTAGACCGACATCAGCCGTTCCAA
>JAKIVR010000096.1 GCA_022750455.1 Thermoplasmata archaeon
CGAACCTCTCCAATGCCGGATGGTTCATCGATCTGGGGATTGGGGCCGTGGAGCTCAACGACTCATACGTGGATTTCAACTACGACACGATCGAGGACGGGACCGGGACCTCGGCGGCGTACCTCTATCAGGACGCCGACGCGGAGTTCGAGCACGATGTCCTCGCCAATAACTCCAACGCCGGGATTCTGGCGGGGGCGAACGTGTACCTCACGGTCGACGACTCGGATCTGTCGAGCGAGTACTACGTCACGACCAGCAGCGTCGGAGTCTGGGTCAACACCAGCTCCGATGTCTACGTCGATGACAACAACCTCTCCAATGAACAATTCGGAGTCGTGGACATCGGTGTCTCCGACCACGGAGAGTTTGACTCGAATATTATTGGAAGTGACGGGCAGGGAGTGACCGTCGAGAACGGCAACTCGTTCTCCGTGGAGGGCAATGTCATCGGAGCGGGTCTTTTCCCGGACTCGGCGGGGATCGTTACGTTGGGTGGCTCGTATGCGGAGATCGCTGACAACCTGTTGGAAGGCAGTACCTCTGTCGGGATCGAGATCCAAGGCGGCGACTCGATGTCCGTGTACGGGAACAATGTGAGCGGCAACGAGATCGGCGTCGAAATCCTCGATTCCATCGCCAGTGAGGCGTGGGCCAATGTCGCGAACGACACCACGGTCATCAGCTTCTACTCCTCGGGCTCCTCGGGCACCGAGTTCGAATCGAACTACGCGACGGGAGCAAGCATCGGCACCTACATCACGGGAGGGGAGGGGGCGGTCATTTCGGGCAACGACCTGGATGGGGCCTCCAGCGCCGCCGTGCTCGTGGCGTCTGTCGGGTCCACCGAGATTTGGGAGAACAACCTCACCGACGCAAGCACGGGCGTGGTCGTTCAAGATTCGTTCTCCACTACGATCAGCTTGAACCAGTTCGTGGGGACGCCGCACAGCCTCGCGATCTTCGACAGCGATGCAACGGTGGTCTACCAGAATGACTTCGTGAACGTCGGCGTCGGTGGCTGGGAGATCGGCGGGGACATCGGACTCTGGTGGAATGCCTCGTACCCGTACGGTGGCAACTACTGGTCGAATGACACCCCCACCACGGACACCCAGGGAGGCCCAGGCCAGAACATCTCGGGTTCCGATGGGATCAACGACACTCCGTTCGTGCAGGGCCAGGGAGCCGTCATCGATCACTACCCGTTGGTGTACCCGATCGCGACGGCCCCGCCCGAGCTGGTGTTCACGGCGACCGGTCTGCCCGAGTACAGCCAGTGGAGGATGACGGTCAACGTGACGTATCCAGGTCTCCCGGTCCAATCGTACTCGACCTACGATTACGTCTACAGCTCGTACCTGCAGACTGCCACCGTGGAGCTCCAGGCGGGCGCCATCGGGACATACACCTACTCGGTCGAACCGGTCAGCGGCTGGGTCGCGACCCCCTCGAGCGGATCGGGGAACACCCCCCGCGGAACGTTCACGACGGCGATCGTCTACACGCCGTTCCTATACACGGTCTCGTTCGCTGCGACGGGGATCTCATCGGGGACGAGCTGGAACGTGACCGTCAATGGGCACAAGTACACCTCGACGACCCTGTGGGACAACGTCTCCCTCGGAAATGGGACGTATACCTGGACGGCGACGTCGAGCTCGGCCCCCTCGGTCTCAGGCAACGTCACGGTGCACACCGCGGCGGCCACCGTGACGGTCGCCTTCCACCCGCCCACCTACGCGATCGTGTTCACCCAGGCTGGGCTGCCGGCTGGAGCGACTTGGTCGGTCTCCCTCAACGGGGACCTCGACACGAGCAGCGGGAGCGTGATCGTGTACACCGTCGTCAACGGCTCGTACGCGTATACCGTGACCAACAGCGGCACCGCGACCCCGTCGTCCCTGACGGGAACCGTGGTCGTCAACGGCGCGGGTCAAGGAGTCGCCGAGTCGTTCTCCTCTCCCGCGAGCGCCACACCTCCGGGCACTTTCGCCGTGGTCTTCACCGAGACCGGACTGGCGAGCGGCGCCTCGTGGACCGTGAGCCTCAACGGCGTGCCCCAGACGGCGACTGGCGACGCGATCAGTTTCGACGAGAAGAACGGGACGTTCGCCTACACCGTCACAAGCACGGGCAGCGTCGCGCCGACCCCGGCGAGCGGCAGCGTGACGGTCACGGGATCGGCCATCGGCACGGCGATCGCGTTCGGTACCTCGGGGAGCACGACGACGACCCCCGCCGGAACCAACACCGGGATCAGCGCCACCGATCTGTACGCCGTGATCGCCGTGGCGATCATCCTGGGCATCCTGGCCGCGATCGGCTGGACCCGCGGTCGGGGCGGGAGCTCGAACCCGCCGCCGACGCCCCCCGCGTGGAGCGGACCTATGGCACCGGCCGGCGCTCCGCCTCCCGGGGCCGGAACCCCCCCGCCGGCGTGGCAGGAACCTCCCGCCGGGGGCCCCCCGTCGGCGCCCCCGCCAGCCTGAGACCGTCGTCCCGGACCCGATCCGACGGGCGCGGTCTCGCCCAACGGAGAGGCAGTGACCCGTCTCTCGTCCGTGAAGCGGCTTATCGACGCTAGGGGACCGAGTCAACCGCCCACTCCGATCCTTCCCTCCCCATTGGCACATTTCGAGCGGACCCGGGTTGAGCCCGTCGAACGGAGATGTGGACCGCCACATTCTTGTGGGGTGAGGCAGAGCTGGGCCGATGCTCCTCCCGACGATTCCGAGGCGCGTCGTCCGACGTGGGTCGGTTCCCGACTCCAATCTCCCGATGGGGATGTTGTCGGCTTTCGAGCCAGTCCCAGCTCAGATTCCGCCGCAAACTTTACCGATAGTAGGCCCAAGCCCTGAGGAGAATCTAGCCGCCCAAATGGAGAAGATCAGATTGTGGTCGTCCATAGGCGAGCTAGCGCGGGTGGGGACCAACGGGTCAGCGTACGTGCCAAACTATCTCCTAACCCATCCGTCATCGTCGGGGACTTGCCGCAGCTCATCCCGAGGGGTGAGGGATCCGTCTGTCACCATTCTGAGCCTCCCCGGTCCTTGGAGCCGAGATGTCGCGCATGGCCGTCGCCACCCCGGGTGGTGCGCGGAGCCGGTCAATCTAGAGATCGAGTGTGACGACAGCGAGAACCTCCACTCGGTGCGCAATGAGGCCCGTCTGGCGGGCAAGACTCTAGAACTAGTTCTTCGAAGCGAACCGGCCGAAAACCCGCCACCATCCGCAAGCGCCGGTATCTGCGGGAAGGAGTGATTGGTGTCCCCAAACCTGTGTTGGATCGCTCACCGGGATCCCTCCCATCCGGCCTCAGGGGGTGCCGAGAAGTCAATCTCTGAGATTTGCGAGGGATTGGCAACACGTGGGTGGAATGTAGTCCTCTTGGCCGGGGGGTATCCAGGGGCGAGATCGGAGGAGCGGTTGGGTCCGATCAGAGTCCTGCGAGCGTCTGGGCCCGTCGCCTTGCATTTCGAGCTACCCCGCCTTCTGAGACGGGCCTCCCCCATCGATGTAATCGGGGAGGACCTCGGTCATGTCATGCCGTTCGCTTCGGGAACCTTGAATCGCGCTCCCGGAGTTGTCTTCTTTCGACACCTTCATAGGAGAACGCTCGCGGGTCAGGTCGGACTCGGATCGCGGGGGGCACTGACCCTCATCGAAAGGGCTTACCCGCTCTTCTTCCGTGACTGGTCAATCGTGGCCCCCTCGCAAAGCTCCATCCACGATTTGTCCAATCTGGGATTCGATCGGTCCCGTCTCCATCAAATCGGATACGGTGTGAACTCCGAAGAGTTCCGACCGGGGGTACTCACAGCTAAACCATCCCTCATCTATTTCTCCGGATTGCGAAAGTACAAGCGACCACGGGACGCGCTCCGTACCCTGCAGTTGGTCCGGACAGCCGGCTTCGATGCGGACCTTCTTGCCGTGGGTCGTGGTCCAGAATTGGACCGCCTTAGGGAATTGGCTGTTCAGCTGAGGATCGAGGAGCACGTCCACTTCACGGGTTGGTTGTCCGATCATGACCTCCGAATGTTGTTGTCCACGGCTTGGGTTCACCTTCAGTGCTCGACCGCCGAAGGATGGGGCCTTACGTCGTGGGAAGCCGCCGCATCTGGAGTCCCGACCGTCGCGTACGACGTGCCCGGTCTGAGAGAATCCGTGCGGGCCGGGACGTCCGGAGTGTTGGTCCCCGACGGAAATCTCGCCGCGTTGGCCACAGCCGTGATAGATATCATCAACTCACGCCAGGAGTGGACCCTAAAATGCCGGGCATCGGTCCTCTCCCACACGTGGGAAGAGACGGTGACTAAATGGGATGCCCTGTTGAGGGAGGTCTCTGGTTGAGCGGATCATGAGACCTCTGGTGTCCGTCCTAATCAATTCGTATCTCCGGATCGATTTCTTGGAGCGGGCCTTTGGCTCGGTTCTTGACCAAACGAATGCGGGTCCCTTCGAAATCATACTCATCAATGCCCTCGAAGAGCCCCCATTCCAAGAACAGTTCGCGAGACGCGCTCGGGATCATGGGATCGATTTCAAACTGGTGAAGGTCGCTCCCGGGCCTGTAGGACCCGGGCTGCTGAGCGGTGTCCGTGCAGCCAAGGCCGACATCATCTCGGTCCTCGATGACGACGACTCTTGGGAACCCCGAAAGCTCGCGGCGGTGCAAGCTGCCTTTGCTTCGGATCCCACGCTCGCATTCTATCACAATGGCCAAACCTTCATCGATGAGGATGACCACGTCCTGCCCCCATGGAACCTC
>JAKIVR010000097.1 GCA_022750455.1 Thermoplasmata archaeon
ATGACACCATCGTACAACAAGTGGCCGTCGGAAGCCTCCCCGTCTCGATGGCCTACGACGCGAGCACGGGGGACGTGTACGTCACCAATTCTGGGGGCCAGAATGTGACGGTGATCGACGGATCGACGGACCGGGTGGTGGGCTCGATCCGAGTGGGGTCGCAGCCGGACGGAATCACGTATGACAGCGGACGCGGCGAACTCTTCGTGTCCAATTCCGGCTCCGACGGGGTCTCCGTGATCGACGACTCCACCAATGAACTGGTCGCTTCCATCGCGGTCGGGTACGACCCGCAAGGAGTGGCGTACGACAACGCGACCGGGGACGTGTACGTCGCGGATGGCCACTCGCTCAACAACTGGTCGACTGGGACTGTGAGCGTGATCGCTGACTCCAACAATTCCGTCGTGGCGAATGTAACTC
The DNA here is from genome assembly GCA_022750455.1 of Thermoplasmata archaeon. Classification (GTDB taxonomy): domain Archaea; phylum Thermoplasmatota; class Thermoplasmata; order Lutacidiplasmatales; family UBA184; genus JAKIVR01. The sequence goes on from JAKIVR010000097.1 coordinate 424, forward strand.
TCGGCGACGACCCTACAGCGGCGGTATACGACCCAACCTCCCATGTCGTGCTGGTCGCCAACTTCCTTTCGAACAACATCAGCGTGATCGATGCTGCCACCTCCTCGGTCGTTGCGGACCCAGACGTGGGAGACGGTCCGATGGGTCTCGCCTACGACTCGAAGAATGGCACGGTGTACAACACGAACTCGGATCAGGGAACCGTTTCGATCCTCGGCCCGAGGCCCCCCTCCCGGTACACACTCTCCCTCTCCGAAGAGGGACTCCCACCTGGTACCTCCTGGTCCGCGACATGGCGCGGTGAGATCCACCGAAGCGCGACGTCGGCGACTTCGGATCTGGTGGTGAATGGAACGTACGAATTTACCGTCACCAACATCGCCAATTACACGTCCGACGTCACGAACGGAACGCTGACCGTTCTCGGGGCCGATGCCGCGACGTCGATCTTGTTCAGCCGGATCCCTCAGGGATATGCCGTCGTGTTCACGGAATCGGGGCTGGCTCCCGACACGATCTGGACCGTCACGCTCAACGGCATCACCCAATCGACCATCGGCTCGACCTCGTTCGGGGAACGGAACGGCACGTATGGGTATTCGGTCCACCCGGTCGACTTGTATGTTTCCGATCCATCCTCCGGTGTGCTCACTGTGGACGGGGCTGGCCAGTCGGTTCCCGTGGTCTTCTCGGTGAGTCCCCCACCGACCTACCCCGTGACCTTCCGGGAGATCGGACTGCCCGGGGGATCATCCTGGAACGTAACGCTAGGGAACAGCGTCAACGGTTCCGTCGGCGACACCATCGCGTTCGAGGTTCCCAACGGTTCGGTTGAATACACCATCTGGAACCTGGGCGGGTGGCACGCAAGTCTCTACTCCGGGCGTCTCACCGTGAATGGGGGAGCCATTCCGCCGGTCACGATCTCGTGGACACGAATGACCTACGCGATCACCATCACGGAGACTGGCCTCCCCTTCGGGAGCAACTGGAGTCTCGGCTACAACGGAAGCTCTCAGAGTTCCACGTCGAGCTCCTTGGTTCTCGTCGAACCGAACGGAACCTACCGGCTCGACGCGAGCACGGGCCCGGCATTCTCCGCGGCCGCAGGTCCGTGGCAGTCGATTCCTGTGGCCGGCTGGGCCGTGAAGGAGGTAATCCCCTTTGGACCGAGTTCCCGTGGTTCCCTCTTGTCCCATCCGGGTCCCGCTGAATCCGAGGTGGAGCTACTCGTTGTAGCAACTGGTACTATCGTTCTCGTGATCGGGGCGGCGTTTGTCGCCCGTCGCCGAACCAGGGGACCGAGCGACCGGGGGGTTTAGAGCGGATCCGGGGCCGAGGGCAATCTAGGCCGAGCTCCCCGCCTCGGACCCAGCGATCGATCCGTTCCAAGGCGCACCCCCTGCCGGTGCGGGGACCCTAACTCTAGTTCGGAGTTCGAATCGTACCGCTTCAACGGACGGTGCGCGCCTCGACATGTCGAGCCCACAGGCCCAATCACGGTCGTCGGGTGTCCAAGAGATGTAATTGCACTGACATCCTCAGGTAGGCCGGGTTGCTCATGGCGATCGGACCTTGGTCAACGACTTCCCGGTTTTCAGCCGGGGAGTTGACGCCTCAGTACGATTCTGGAGCTCCCCCGAGTCAGATGGGACTCGAACCCTCTGGGATGCAAATACAAGTCGGGCGCGGGGGGATTTGAACCCCCGACCCCCGGGTTAGGAACCCGGTGCTCTATCCAAGCTGAGCAACGCGCCCTGTGTGGCCGTGCGGGCTGGTACGATATCAGACTATTCACGTACGCCCGCGTCCGAACGAACCAGGCCCGGACCGGCGACCCACCGTCGACGGCCCGCCAACTAGGCATATATTCGCCGTCGGCCTCGTCCGGGGTGGATTTCCCCGTCGACACATGACTCGTACAGGCACGTGGTCCCGACCGGTCCAGCTCCTCGCGCTCGGGATCGCGCTGGGAATGGTCGGAACGGTACTGGTCGGCGTGGCGCCCGCGACCGGAGCGGGCGCCCCTCTGGGTACTCACCTAGCGAGTTCGAGCCTTGGACCACATTCGGCGAGCCTCAATCCGGCCGTTGGTTCCACCTTCGGACTCCCCGGATCGGATCCGGTGGGAGAGATCTCCGTTCCGGCCCACTTCCAGCCGACCGGATTTCCCGTCCACGAGCCCCCCACGGGCTCAATGCCCGGATACCGGAACGATACCTTAGCCCCGACCTCTCCCGGCCACCGGGTGGTGCACTCGGCCGCTCCGAACTTTTCGGGCCTGGGCGGGAATGTCACTGTCATGGGAACCGTCCTCGAGGGGGCAGTCCCGCATCGACCCGCGGCGGGAGCCTTGATCACGGTGGAAACTATCGGGAGCTCGTGCCAACTGACAAACGGTTGTGCGACTACGCTGACCGCCGGGAACGGAAACTTTTCAATCGGCGGCATCGCCCCGGGAACGATCCAAGTGACGGTCTCCGCCCCGTGGAACGTCACGAACTATACCACTCTGTTCGATGTGCCGAGCGGTCTCGCATCGACCGGGATCATCTACATCCTCCCCGATGCCGTCGTGTCAGGATGCGTGGAGGGGGTCGATTCGACGCACGAGCCGGCGGCCGGAATTGAGGTCACTGGATTCAGCCGACTCGGGGGCGCGCCCGCGACGCCCGCGGCGATTACCAACTCGCAAACGGGGTGCTTCGACTCCCCCGGAGTCCCGATCCCACCGGGCCCGGCGGTGCTCGATTTCAACTCGACCTCGCCGTACCCGATCTACGAGGACAATTTCACCGACCTCGACCTTCAACCTGGGCAACACTACACCCTCCCTGCCCCGGTGTACATGAATGTCGGGGTTCGTGTGGTGGTCGAGCCGTATGACACCGTCACGAAGGCACTGATCAACGAATCCGGGTTCATCACGATCTCAATTGTCCATCGACCCAGCGGGTTTGGTCTCGGTTGGGGGCAGCCTGTGCTTGAGTCGCAGGTCGCAATGGGGGTCGATCCGGCGGCCTTCGCGCTCCCGGGACTCTCCACCCTGAGCTTGGGCGCCGACGGGTATGCCGACAACGAGAGCAGTGTGGTCATCCCCGATGTCCCGTACGGTGAGACGGTCAATCTAGGGAAGGTGTGGCTCGTTCCTGACGGCGTCATCACGGGGACCTTTGGGTTCGAGGGCTCTCCCGGGATCGAAAGTTCGCCGTGGTATGCGGCTACGGTCCACCATGACTTCGTGGTCATGAACGTCTGCAGTCTCAGCGGGTACCGGTTCGCTTCCTCCGCCCCGAACGTCTCCGTGGCGGTCGCCAGCGACCCCACCAACGCCAACGTCTCTTTCGACAACTGCGTTTCGACATGTCAGCCCCTGGGTGAACCGTTCGCGGCGTGGGCCACGCCGCTTCGCGTGGCGATCGGCTACCAGCCGGACACGAAGGGCCTGTGCGGTCCGGAGGCCAATCCGTACGTCGGCCTGGAGCCGGGTTGGCCGATCCCAGACGATCTCCCGGTGTTCGGGAACTACTTCGGGAGCAACTTCAGTTTCGCCAACATCACGCCGGATCTCGAGACCCCGGCCGGTGAGATCGACTTTACTGCGGGGACGTACATCCAAGGAACCACGGGGCCGGGAGACAGTTGGAGCGTCGAGATCTGCTCGACCGATGAGTCGGTCGTCTGCATGGATCCGGCCGGACCGATCGACACGGCTGGGATCTACGGTCCTTGCACCGCCGCGCGGCAGGGAAACTTCTCCTTCTGCCCGGATGACCCCCTCCTCTGCCCGTCCCCGACCAGTGCGGGGGCCAGTCAGACATTCTGCGCACCCGCGCCCCAGGGTCCGGACCAGATCAGTGTCTCCTCGCCGACCCAGGGGACCAACGTCACGTGGGCGTACGTCCCGGCGGACGACCTCACGTCGGGGCCCTTGCCGCTCGCCGAAGTCTCCACGTTCCACGTCCAATCCATCAATCTCTCTGCGGCGCCTCCGAACCTCACGGGGGAGATCCGCAATGGGCTGACGTTCTCCCCCATTCCGGACGATCTCTCTCCTCTCATCTCACTGGCACCCGCGGGTCAGGCCCCCGGGATTGGGAGCACCACCAACGCCGTTGGAGGCAACTTCGTCCTGAACGCGACCCCGGGTTGGGTCGCGATCACCGCCGGGGCGGCCAACTACGAATCGAACGTGACGTGGGTGCAGGTCAATGACTCGAGGCCGAGCCAGACGATCGGCCCCCTCAACCTGACGCCGCTGGCCTGGCTGGAGGGCCAGGTACTGAGCGCC
>JAKIVR010000098.1 GCA_022750455.1 Thermoplasmata archaeon
GCCAGGTACTCCTGTGCGAGAATGAGGGTCCCCGTTGGGAAATTGGAAAACGCGAGGAATGAGAACGCGCCGAGTACCAGCAGATACCGCTGCCCGCGGAATAGGCTGAGATAAGTCAGGAATGTCAGGATGAGCAGAATTGCTGGATCTCCCGCGGTCAAGAGTCCGGCAGAAAAGTACCCGTCGGTGGTGCCGAACCCACTCAGAAGCTTGTAATCGTTGAACGCGTAGATCAAAACTCCGAAGAGCGCGTACGGAGCGGGTATGTGAAATCGTGCCAGCCACCGCTGAAGCAGGTAGAACAAGCAGACCCCACCGATGATATCGATCGAGGCCACCGTAGCGAACAGTGCGAACGAGTAACTTTGACCGGATGCGGTGAAGAAGGTACCGTAGAACGCTTGAGGCGGAGCTCCCAGAATCCACGGCACGTAGGATCCGGGCCAGATGTACGGATTGAATGCGGAACCCGAGAGCGAGACCTGTCGCCAGGGAAAAATGTCAAACCCGATGTTACTGTTTATTGGGGGAGAGTTGAAGTTGTACCAGAGCAGAAACGAGGCCCCGACGAAAAGGGCCGAAATCGCGTACAGTCCCACGAGCTTCTGCCGAATGATCAGTCCCTGAATCCGAGCCCCCCACCCGCGGTGCGTTGGTTGGGAGGATGCCACGTCGGAGTTCATGGCTGACCCGGAATGAAGGCTGTCGGAGGGCGAGGGAACCTAGGATCCGATTGGACGGACAAGATGTCAGGTCCGAGGGGGAGCCCAGTTGGGGCGGCCGGGGGTTTCCCACCAACCTCTCCAAATTCGAGTGGCCTTGATCCCCCCCCCGCCCCATATCGATTCAGCAGAAGGGGAGCCTCTTGGACCAAGGGTGTCAAGGTGACGCCGGATTTCTGATACGTCCGGAGCCTCAGGAACCTTTGAGGCGGATGCCTCATGTCGGTTTGGATCACGTGAGCCCACTCGGTTCAGAGGAGCTTGGCCCAAGGCAGCCCAGAACTCCCGGGATCGTGGCTACCCCGAACACGGCCGTACTCCACTAGTCCCGCCCCCACGTGTCAGAAAACCACTTGACCAGATTCCGCGGGACCCGGCGTCCGATCGGGAGATTCATGATTCGGACTCCGGCCAAGGAGAGGAACATGACGGGGATCGCCCTCCCAATCGGCATACGCGTATCCGGATCGTGGTCCCACTGAACGGGAACTTCGGCAAGACTATGCCCGCTCTTCCGCACGTGGTAGAGAAGATCGACGTCGAATGCCCGATTTGTCAATGTCACGGCCCGGAGGAGCGGCCTCACGACGGATGCCTTCAACACCTTCGCCCCACACTGTGTATCCCTGACGGGAAGAAACAGGACAGCACGGACGAGAGAGTTCCAGAAGCGGCCGGCAAACAAATTGAACCAAGGCTCCTGTCGCAGGACTTGACTCCCCGTGATCCACCGCGAAGCCACGACACAATCGACATTGCTGAGCGCGTCGACGAGTTTGTACATCTCAGCGGGGGCGATCGGCCCGTCAGCGTCAAAGTAGCCGATGTAGGCGAACTTGGCCTCCTTCATCCCCTCCAAGACCGCCCCGCCCTTCCCAAGCTTCTGGGGGAACGTCAGTAGGCGGACCCCTCGGCCGGAGTAGGAGGAGGCAACTTCCGCCGTCCGATCCCCTACGCTGTCGCATACCACAATAATCTCGAAAGGTAGGTTCCGTGACTCCAGCGATGGCAGGTACCGTTCCAGCGTGCGCGCGAGGCGATCCTCTTCATTCCAAGCAGGAATGACCAATGTCAACCCGTCCACAGCCTAGTTACTCCTGTCTGTATGGCCCGACACAATTGTCCGAACGAACCAGCTTGGGGTGAACGATGCTCCCCTGCCTCTCCGTCATAGAATGAACGATGGCCCTAGTATAAGAGACGTAGCCGCCACCTCGGAGGTTATCCTTCGCAACGTCGGGTAGGGCCCGGCTCCCGCCGGGGATGAACAACGACAAACTCGTAGGGGTCTGTGCGCATGCAAACAGGTGGTCGGGCGAGTTCTTCGCCTGGTGGCCTGAAGTCCTCCCATCTCTGGAAGCCGACTTTAGTGACCTCACACGGCTTGTCTCCAGCTCGAATTACGGGCACCCTCCCAGAGAGTTTCATATGATATACCGGGTCTCCCCCAAGCCGGCCCTGAGGATCCCCTGTGATTTCACCCAAGTCGAAACCGTCCCTCCCGTCGATCGTGGAACAAGCGGAGGCAGAACTTCAGGCCCTCGGGATCGAGACCGGTCGAGCGGAGTGGGTTCGCTCGACTTACGTCACGACGGACACCTCGGAGCTCGCCGCCCTAGCCGAGACTCGCGATTTGAGGGCAACCGCCCAGTGGGCACGCCGGCTGCGGTCGATAGATCTGACAGAGTTGAGCCCCGTGGAGGTGCGGAAGTGCGACAGGATCCGCGTGGCCCAGGTTCTCTGGGCACCAAACGACCTCAGGGACGCCGACGAGCTCCCACGCCGGATTTCTTCCATGGAAGGGACCTACGCCACGTGGCATTATCGACCGAGGGAACAGAGTGAAAGGCTCGACCTCGAGGGGCTTTCGCGCATCCTTTCCGATAGTCGAAATCCCGAGTTGCTAGGCGACGTTTGGGAGGGGTGGCACCAACTTGGAGCCACTATTCGTCCAGATTTCGAACGGTACGTGACCCTCGCAAACCACGGGGCTCGAGATGGCGGGTTCGAGGATTTGGGCGCTCTTTGGCGGTCGCGCTACGACATGGACCCGCGGGAGGTGGATCGGGTCGTGGAGGGATTATGGCGGGAGGTAGAGCCTCTCTACCGCCTCCTGCACGCGTTCGTTCGGCTGCGGCTTTCCGAGGGGTACGGGAAAACCGTTGTCCGTGAGGTTGGTCCAATTCGCGCCCACTTGTTCGGGAACATGTGGGGACAAAGCTGGAGATCACTTCTACCGTTGTTGTCTCCCTCCTCCCCCACCGCGCCTCAGGATCTTACGAAGACCCTTGTCGAACGAGGTACCTCGCCCGCGGAGATGGTACGGTACGGCGAGCGATTCTTCGTCTCGTTGGGGCTGCCGGCTCTCCCGTCAACCTTCTGGGAACGGTCCATGTTCGTCCGCCCCCAAGACCGCGACGTGGTGTGCCACGCGTCAGCCTGGGCCGTCGACACTCGGGACGACGTCCGAATCAAGATGTGCATCGAGATTACCGAGGAGGAGTTTCGGGTGATCCACCACGAGCTCGGCCACACGTTCTACCAGCTGGCATACCGGGATCAGCCGTACTTGTTCCGAGATGGGGCCCACGACGGTTTCCACGAGGCCGTGGGGGACACCATCGCCCTTTCCATCACCCCGGAGTACCTCGTTCAGGTTGGCCTCCTCGACCAAGCTCCGGGGCCCGAGAACGACATTCGGTTCCTGCTCGCCCAGGCATTGGAGAAAGTCGCATTCCTCCCCTTCGGCCTCCTGGTCGATCGGTGGCGCTGGAAGGTCTTCTCCGGCGAGATCGCTCCGGCGGACTACAATCCTTCGTGGTGGGACCTTCGACTCAAGTACCAGGGCATGGAACCTCCGACCGAACGGGGTCCCGAGGCGTTCGATGCCGGAGGGAAGTACCACGTCGTCGCTAACGTCCCCTACCTGCGGTATTTCTTCGCTCACATCCTACAATTCCAGTTCCACCAGGCGTTGGCGCGTCGGACCGGATGGGACGGACCCCTGCATCGGTGCTCCATCTACGGGCACCCGGAAGCCGGCGAATCCCTCCTCTCGATGCTCTCTCTCGGGTCGAGCCGGCCCTGGCCGGAGGCGCTGGAACTCGTCACGGGGGGCCGCATGATGGACGCGGGCCCTTTACGTGAGTACTTCCGTCCTCTGGAGTCCTGGCTCCGAGATCAGGTCGGGAGCGCTCCGATCGGTTGGTGAGGACGGCTCGTGCGAGCTTAGGACTCGACCCAGTCCGCCCGCGGCGCCGGCTCCTCCTCCGAGAAGTCTCCGAGAAAGAGCGCCGCGAGGCCGCTGATCAACGTGACAACGCCGATGGCGAGGGCCAGGAGCGTAATGGAGGACTGGAGGCGGCCGGCGAAGGTGAGCCCCAGGTGGGTCGCCACGGCCAAGCTGAACGTCACCGACGAGAAGAATAGGAGCGGCGTGCTCGCTTGCACGTTCTCCCGACGAAACCTCGGGGCGGCACGGCGCTCTCGACCCTTGGGCTTCGAACCCGGTATAGCGCACCGGGGGGGGGCGGGATCCGCCTCCGCGGGCTCCCCTCGCGGCCAGAACGGTGGAAGTGGCTCATCCTCGGTCTCCATGTCGGATTACTCCCTCTGACGCATTCTAGGCCGGGGTGGGACGTCTCTCCAAGGAGGGCAGGCCTATGGGCAGGTCGTCCCCGCGCCGGTACACAGCTGGATGCTGAGGGCCGTACCGGTGAACGTCACTGTGCCCGCTCCCAGGTCCCCGTAGATCACGATCGTTCCCGAGACGGCGACCGCGGGCTCTTTCACGTAGATCGTGGTGCTGATCGGCGTTCCCCCGATCACGATGTTGATCTGGACGGCGGTCCCGGCGACCCAGCCTCCGGCCCCACCGGTGAATGTGTAGGTGACGACTTGGGCGGGATCTCCCGCCGTGCACGCGGACGCGGCACAGTAGGTGTTCGTTCCCGCAGCCACCGCGACCGGCACCGC
>JAKIVR010000099.1 GCA_022750455.1 Thermoplasmata archaeon
CACAAGACGCTTCCAGGTCCCCAGGGCGGGTTGCTGTTGACAGATCGAGATGACTTATTCGCCAAGATCGAACCAGCTCTCGTCTGGAAGGTCCTTGACAATGCCCACTGGCATCGCATCGCCGCTTTGGGTCAGACGCTCCTTGAGATGGAACGGATCGGGCCAGAATACGCGCGCACGACAATTTCGAATGCGCGGGCGCTGGGTACGGCGCTGTCTGCCGAAGGATTGCCACTGGTGGGCGCGGCACGAGGTTTCACGGAATCTCACCAGTTGGTCATCGATCTCCCGAAATTGCGCACCGGGTTCGGGGTCGGAGGGGGAGCGATCGGGCGCCGATGGGAACGGAATCGGTTGATCACAGATTTGATTGGCCGTCTGGGAACCGCTGAGATTGCTCGATTGGGCCTGACCCCCGAGGACATGCCAAAGCTTGCTGACCTGTTAGTTCGTGCCGGCCTCCGCGGGGAGCGCGTCGGACCGGAAGTCTTGGCGTGGCGGATGAAATATCGGAGCATTCGTTTCACGTGAGGAAGAGCCTCGACACGCGGGGCCGATTGAAATTCCGCCATATCTCGTCGGCAGCGACCCGCTTGACCGTGCCCGATTTTGTCGAGTTGTCAAGTTGGTCGTGTGGCTCCATCGCGGCGAGTGGTCGTCGCCAGACCGAGTCCCCAATTTCCAAAGCTAAGCACTTCCGACCCCGCGATGCACGGAATTTGGTCCGCAGACCCCCAATTTTGGAATGCCGGTTGGAACTCACAAGAAGGCTATTATTGAGCTTGGCCTCCGCGAGCGTGAGGATGTTCCATGGGCCCAACTATGCTCCATTCACTCGCGAGGATCTATCCGACCTCGAGCCGAACGCTCGGCTGGCCGGTTCCGTCAAGCCGCCAATTCACTCCCGGGTCGGAAGTACCGAACGGCCCGATGGCCCAGCCGGTTTCCATTCGATCGAGGATCTCGGATGATTGATGGGATCCCGGCCGATGGGCGCGGTTCTCTGCTCATCGGCGGAACCTGGCAACGGCCGGCAGGTGGCCAGTACCGTCAGGTTATCGATCCATCCTCCGGCCGACTAGTCGGCGAGGCGCCGATTGCCTCAGTGGACGAAGCTCGCGCCGCGGTCGACGCGGCCGCCGACGTCGAGGAGCGATGGGCGTGCGTTGCCGGGCATGAGCGTGCTCGCATCCTTCGAAACTCAGCGGAGCGACTAGCTTCCGATCGGGAGACGCTCGCCCGGTTGGTCGCGTCGGAGGTGGGGAAGCCCATCGGGGAGTCCCGGATCGAAGTAGACCGTGCCGTGGGTGTGTTCCGGCTAGCGGCGGAGGAGATCCGCCACCTCGGTGGGGAAAGCTATCCGGTCGATGCCTATGAACGACCGGCGGGGAACGAGAGCCGCTTCGTGTTCACGGTCCGTGATCCCATCGGCGTTGTCGTTGCAATCAGCCCGTTCAACTTTCCACTGAATCTGCTCTCGCACAAGGTCGCACCGGCCATTGCGGCCGGCAATCCGGTGGTAGCTAAACCCCCTAGCTCGGCCCCATTTACGGCGCTTCGGCTCGCCGAACATCTCGTAAATGCGGGTCTTCCCGCGGGTGTACTGAACGTCATCGTCGGGCCCGGAGGGTCGGTCGGTGACGCACTCGTCGAACACCCGCGCACCCGCCTGGTTACCTTCACCGGATCGACCGAAGTGGGGGAGGGAATTGCCCAGAAGGCCGGACGCCACGCGAAGCGCGTCATCCTAGAGATGGGAGGCTTGGACCCGATGATCGTGCTGGAGGACGCCCCACTTGAAACTGTCGTAATGGCGGCGATCCGCGGAAGCTTTGGTTACTCCGGCCAGGTATGCACAGCCTCCAAGAGGATCCTGGTGCACGACTCGATCGGAGACAAGTTCGCCGCGTCCCTCGCAGAAAAATCGCGCCTGCTTCGGGTGGGTCCCGCCCTAGATGAGACCACTGAGGTCGGCCCCCTTATCGACGCCGCCGCGGTCGAGCGTCTCGAGCGCCTCGTCGACGATGCGCGGTCCCGGTCGGCGAAGGTTCTGGCGGGGGGAAATCGGGTCGCGATCACTGGAGGCAACTTTTACTCACCGACCGTACTTGATGAGGTACCGGAAAATGCGCAGGTCGTGCGGGAGGAGCCGTTCGGTCCGATTGCTCCGATCATTCGCTTCACGGACATCGAAGACGCGCTCCGAATCGCCAACGGCACCCAGTATGGACTCCAAGCAGCGATCTACACCCGCGACATTGCCCGTGGATTTAGGCTCGCCAAACGCATCCGGGCGGGAGGCGTGCACCTCAATGACCCGACGAATATGCGCTGGGACGCCCTCCCGTTCGGAGGCATCAAGGAGAGTGGTTTGGGCCGGGAGGGAGTACGGCAGACGATGCAAGAAATGACCGAGGTCAAGCTGATTTCAGTTAACTTTGCGGGCTCGTGACCTACCAAGCAGTCTCAGTGCGCCCCGCGCGCACCTCAGAGGTGGTCGTTGATTGCGAGCATTCGCTCCCCCTCGAGAAAATATCTCACGACCGTGGCTGTCTCAGGTGTCTCCCCGGATGATCTTGCGATAGGCATCCTTCCGGACGATCTTGCCATATCGGAATGTCCACACGTCGCATCCATTCACTCGGGTCTCCTGTCCTTGTCGACTCGTTCCGCTGAATGTTCACAAGGAGACTACGGTGTCATCGTATGACCACTGCTTCCCCGGCTCGTAATAGGCGTTCGGAGTCTCGCGGAAGAGCGCGGAAAAGGCTTCGCCAATTGCCAATCGCCCTGCGAAGCGACGTCCACAGACTTCGGGACCAGCAGAGGCCTCGAACACCGCGTCATCGGAGAAATGTTCCATAATTGCCGGAACGTCATGTCGGTTGAAGGCTTCAAACACCGTGCGAACTGTCTCCTCTATCGATGTCATGTCCAATCGCGCCGACTTCTTCCCAACCTTACATTACCATTGCGCCCTATCGGACGAATTGTTTCGTGCACGAAGCTTTCGATCACGGCAGGAACGGTGCCCGGGTTCTTTTCCGGCGGCCGTGGAGGCGCCAAAACCACCAGTTCACGATTCGAGTTTCTCTCAGAGGCTCGGAGACGGTACATTCCGTGGAACCCCCGAACGAGGGATCTTGCGACTCACGAAATCTGAGCCGTTCACACCTTGAGTGCAGCCTGCCGCTCGCCTGCAGATGTCCGCATCCGTCCGCTCCATCGTACGTGGTAGGCCGTAGGACCTGATTCCGTGACTGAACCCCTTGTTGTCGGTCGGTAATCCGAACTAGTCACGGAAATATGGGGGACCGCGTGCCCTGATTCGCCGATCCTCGGTCGTTCACGCCGCAAGGGATCGCTTCCGGAAGGTCAGAAGATGCCTGTGTCCCGAACCCGACTTATCGTCGCCGGGAAGGCCGAATCCATTTGGCCGATTCTCACAGACCCTGCGTTCCTGGCCTCAACGATCCCGGGAATCATCTCCGTCGTCCCTCGGTCTGCGTCCGAAGCGACCTGGACGATTGAGATTCGTCAGGGACTTATCCGTCGCAAGATGACACTGGAGGTCGTGTTTCGCCCATCCGATGGATTTGAGGCCACTTTCACTGCTCAGGCGAAGGAAGTTCATCTGGCGGGGTCCGTCCGTCTGGCCGGGGACGACGCGGGCCAGACAGCTGTGGAACTCCAGATTCAGTACGACGGGATCGGGCCGCTCCGGCACCTCATAAACAATGTGGCTTCGAGGGCGTTCGAGGAGTACCCCGACCTAGTTCGTACTCGGCTCGAATCGCGCCTGCGCCCGACGCGAACGTAACCCGCGCGTCAGAAAATCGACGTCTCGCCCCGAACCTACGACGTGCGGTGGAGATCTTCGAGAATGGCGTGAGCCGCGTTGTGCCCGGGGAATCCTCGGACCCCTCCGCCGGGGTGAGTTCCCGAACCACAGAGGTAAAGCCCGTCGACGGGGGTCCGATATTGTGCCCAGCCGACGAGCGGCCGGAACGATAGCATTTGGTTCAAAGTTTGATCCAAGTGGGTGACATTGCCCTCAGTAATGGCGAAGACCCGCTCGAGATCGAGCGGGGAGAGTGCATCCGTGTGGAGGATCTGTCGGCGAACCCCCGGAGCGTACGCATCGAGGACTGTGAGGGCGTTCTCCAAGGCCTTCTCCTTGAGATCGTCCCAATGTCCCTCTCGGAGCTTGTACGGATTGAACTTCGCGATGACGCTCAAGGTGTGCTTTCCCGGCGGGGCGACTGATGGATCCCAAGCGGTCTGGCAGAACATGCTGAGCGGGGGTTCCGCCGGAATCCGGCCCCATTTGGCTTCGTCGTAGGCTTTCTGGATGTAATCGATGGAAGGGGCGATGTCGGTCATCGCCTTGTGCTGCGGGCCGATATCTCGACCGGGCAACGCCGCAAAGTCCAGCGGGCCATCCAGCGCCAGATTGATCTTAAACGAGGTGCCGTAGGCCCGTAGGTTCTCAATCCGGGCGGCGAACTCGGAGTCCAAGTTCTCGGCGCCTACGAGCTTGAGGAAGGTGCGCTTCGGATCGGCATTGGACGCGACCAGCCCAGCCGAGATTATCTTCCCCGTGGCGAGCTCGATTCCTGTGGCGCGGTTCCCGTTCACAACGATCCGTTTCACCTCCGTGTCCAGGAGGATCACCCCGCCGGAAGCGGTGAA